>JBEEKW010000138.1:0-2646 GCA_041168485.1 Verrucomicrobiota bacterium | reverse complement strand
GTTCCGGGAGGCGACCAACCGGGCCCCGTTGCCTGAGGTCCTGGCGGTCTGGAATGCCCACCAGAAGCTCGTCAATGGCATGTCGCTCGGGGAGATGCGAATCATCCACGGGGTCAGGCCGTACCCTAACGTAGGCGTAACTAGATTCGAGTATTTCAGGCGTTTTTAGTTACACCCTAAACCAGGGTACGGCCGGACCCCCTATTCGGCCGCGCGACGAAGGGTTAGTTTCTAGGGTTAATCCACCGGTCCGCTTGCCCGGAGCCCGAGGATCGCATCCGCTCGCTGGCTATGCTCGCGGAACTGCGCGGCGTTCTCAGGTAGCTTAATATCTAGGTCGAAGGTCGGGATCATCGCCTTCATCCGCGCATGCCCCTCTGGGCTGGCGAGCAAGGCGGGGAAGCATTTCCTGATGACCTCGAGCACAATATTTACCGAGACCGAGGCGCCAGGCGAGGCTCCGAGCAGCGCGGAGATGCTGCAAGCGGCATCGGTGATGACCTGCGGAGATGCTGCAAGCGGCATCGGTGATGACCTCGGTGCCGTAGTGGACAATGCCGGCCTGACCATCCGTCTTCTTGATGGCCTGCACCCGAATGCCTGCGTCGATCAACTTCCAATCCGCGGCCTGGGCGGCCGGATAGAAAATCTTCAGCACCTCGATGCGGTTCCGCATGCTCTGCGTGCCCTGCTGGATGAGGTAGCGGACAAGGTCGAGGTTATGGATGCCAATATTGACGAGGGTCGAGAGGTTGTCCGGACGAATGGAGAAGGGCAGGTCGGTGTAGCGGCCCTGCTGGTGCAGGAACTTCGTCGTCCAGGCGGCGAAGGGACCGAAGAGCAGCGTTTTCCTGCCATCCAAGATGCGGGTGTCGAGGTGCGGCACAGCCATTGTCGGGGCCGCGGCGAGCGCTTGACCATAGACCTTTGCCTGGTGCTTCTCGACGATTTCCGGATTGTCGCAAACGAGCCACTGGCCGCCGATAGGGAAACCGCCTAGGCCCTTTGCCTCCGGAATGCCGGACATCTGTAGCAGCGGAAGCGTGCCGCCGCCTGCGCCGACAAAGACGAACTTGGCGCGGTTTGTCCGAACCAGCCCCGTCGCTGACTCCTTCACGCGGACTTCCCAGCCCGTGCTGTTTCTACGCAGGCCGATCACGCGATGGCCGGAGGCGATGCCGCATCCCTCCTGCCGTCCTAGCCAGTTTAGCAGTTTGCGAGAGATTGCGCCAAAGTTCACATCTGTGCCCCCGTCCATCTTTGTTGCGGCAATGGGTTCGTCGCCCCGACCTTCGACCAGAAGCGGTGCCCAACTCGCAAGGGTGGTGCGGTCAGTAGTGAAGACCATCTCCCGGAAGAAATGGTGGGCCGACATTCCGGCGTGGCGGGCCTTGAGGAATTCCACCTGGTCAGCTCCATGCACGAAGCTGATGTGGGGGACGGGATTGATGAATTCCCTCGGGTGACTGGCCATATCGTTGGCCACCGCGTAGCTCCAGAACTGTTTCGATTGCTCGAACTGCTCGAAGATCTCGATGACCTTGGCCACCTTCACCGAGCCATCCGCCTCGCGCTTGGGCGTGTAACTCAGCTCGCAGATCCCCGCGTGCCCGGTGCCGGCGTTATTCCAGCCATCCGAACTCTCCTGCGCCAAGCCATCGCTGGCCTCATAGAGCTGGACGGAAAGTCGCGGATCGAGCCGCTTCAGCATCGCTCCGAGATTGGCCGACATCACCCCGCTGCCAATCAGGATGACATCGGGGTTTTCAACGTGGGTGGCGGTGGGCATTCGTTTGGGTAAGTGTTGGTTAATGGACGTCGGGAGATGGTCAGGTCGGGATGCCAGCGGAATCACTGGGCGGCTTTGCAAGCCATAGCCCTTACTCCCCGCATGGCAAGTCCTTGGGGGCCGAACACGGGGTCAGGCCGTTACTCATGAATGGCTGATAATTTAAACGATAGTTTTTGCCAGTTTTAGTATCAGTGTGGTTTAGTAACGGCCTGACCCCTTGGTCGGCTCCGCTCAGCTGTATCGAACAGTCGAAACTGATGGTGGCGAAGGGTTCCAATCCTGCAGACAAGGCTTAGGATATTGGGTGCGGGGTTTACTTTCCGTACATGGTTGGCCTAACTATCCCCATGCCCCGAGCTTTGCCTCTGTTTCTCGCCTTGTTGACGTCCGCCGTCGCCGTTACGGCTCAGACGCTTCGGCAGGTTTCGCCTTGGAACTCGGGCGTCGGCCTGGCTGACTGGATTGCGGATCGCCCGGCGGACTGGCCGTTGCTGACGACGCAGTTCAGTCATGTGACGCCCGAGAACTGCATGAAGCCGGATGCGCTCCGCCGGACGGAGCAGGCCTGGAATTTCAATCAGGCCGATAAGTTCGTGTCCTTCGCGAACTCGAAGGACCTCAAGGTCGTCGGTCACTGCTTGGTCTGGGCTAAGGATGACCGCACGCCGGCTTGGTTCTATCAGGACGGCGCCGCGCCGGCCTCGAGGGAGGTCCTGCTGGCCCGCATGAAGTCATACATCGAGACGGTCGTCGGCCGTTATAAGGGCAAGATTGCCGCTTGGGATGTGGTCAATGAGGCGCTCGGTGACGGCAAGACCGAGCTACGTGAGTCCGGTTGGACGCGGGCCGCGGGT
>JBEEKW010000137.1:0-2806 GCA_041168485.1 Verrucomicrobiota bacterium | reverse complement strand
CTTAAATGACTTTAAACGAAAAACGGAGCGAAGATGCCGAGAAGCGGCAACTTACTCCGTCATTCCCTGCGAAGTGCGACCCTTCACGAGGCGCTGCACCAAGGCGAAGCGGAGAATCTGCTCCATCTTCGCGATTTCAACCGGGTCGATATCCTTCTGACCGTCGGAGACGACGCGGACGAAGCCCTGGTCGATAGCGAGGCGGCTGATCTTGCCGTCGATCGTCAGGATCACTTCGCCGGCAGCGATGATCGCGGTGATAGGCTGGTGGCCGGGCAGGATGCCGATGCTGCCCATGGCGGTGGGCAGGGTCACCTTGTCCGCCGTGCCTTCATAGGCGCGGCGATCAGGGGTGACGATTTCGACCGTAAGGGACATGTGGGCTTATTTCTTGGACTGACCCGAAGCGGCGAGAACCTCGTCGATGCCGCCCTTCATGTAGAAGTCGTTCTCGTTCACGTGGTCGAGCTCGCCGCGACGTGGAACGGCTGGGAGAGGAACTTCTGCACCTTACGGGCGCGGAAGACGACGAGCTTGTCGTCAGGGGAGAGTTCATCGAGACCCAGGATCGCGATGATGTCCTGGAGGTCCTTGTATCGCTGGAGCAGGCCCTGCACGCCGCGAGCGACACGGAAGTGACGGTCGCCGACGACTTCAGGAGCGAGCGCGGTCGAGGTGGAAGCGAGCGGGTCGACGGCCGGGTAGATACCCAGTTCGGCGATGCGGCGCTCAAGCACGACGGTCGAGTCAAGGTGAGCGAAGGTGTTAGCCGGGGCCGGGTCGGTCAAGTCGTCCGCCGGGACGTACACGGCCTGGAAGGACGTGATCGAGCCCTTCTTGGTCGAGGTGATACGTTCCTGGAGGTTGCCCATTTCGGAGGCGAGGGTCGGCTGGTAACCCACCGCGGAGGGCGAGCGACCGAGGAGAGCGGACACTTCGGAGCCGGCCTGGGAGAAGCGGAAGACGTTGTCGACGAATAGGAGAACGTCGCGGTTCTGTTCGTCACGGAAGAATTCGGCCATCGCGAGAGCCGAGAGAGCGACGCGCATACGGGCACCGGGCGGCTCATTCATCTGGCCGTACACGAGGGCGACCTTGGACTTCGAGAGATCCTTCTGGTCGATAACGCCCGCTTCGGACATTTCGTGGTAGAGGTCATTGCCTTCACGGGAGCGCTCGCCGACGCCGGCGAAGACGGAGAAACCGCCCTGCTTCATCGCGATGTTATTGATGAGCTCCATGATGACGACGGTCTTGCCGACGCCAGCGCCACCGAAGGCGCCGACCTTACCGCCCTTGACGAAGGGACAGATCAAATCGATGACCTTGATGCCGGTGCCGAGGAGTTCGGCGGAAGTAGCCTGCTCGGTGAGGGGCGGGGGCAGACGGTGGATCGGGTAGCGCTTCGTGTGCTCGACCGGGCCGCGTTCGTCGACGGCGTCGCCGGTGACGTTAAAGATGCGGCCGAGGACGCCGTTGCCCACGGGCACGGTGATCGGGGCGCCGGTGTCGACGGCATCGCCGCCGCGCACCAGGCCTTCGGTGGAAGTCATCGCCACGGCGCGGACGAGTCCGTTGCCGAGGTGCTGTTGGACTTCGAGGATCAGCTTGGTAGCCTTTCCTTCGACCTTATAGTCGATCTGGATCGCATTGTAGATCTCAGGGACCTTGTCGGAGGGGAATTGGACGTCGACGACGGCGCCGAGGACTTGGGTGATCGTTCCTTTAGTGCTCATGATATTTGTAGAAGTGGGAGGGTTGGGAAATTACTGGGCGGCGGCGCCGGCGGTGAGCTCCAGGATTTCCTGGGTGATCGCAGCCTGACGAGCCTTGTTATATTCGAGGGAGAGGGCGGCGCTTATCTTCTTGGCGTTGTCGGTGGCAGCCTTCATGGCGACCATGCGCGAGCTGAACTCGGAAGCCTTCGATTCCAGGACGGCTTGGTGAACGGCCTGCTTAAAGAAGAGAGCGGGTAGCTGGTTGAGAATCGCGGCGGCGGAAGGCTCGAAGAGCATGTCGCGTTCGTCGTCCTCGACCTTCGGCGCAGGAATGCCGAGCTTGGTGCGGAACTCGCGGGCTTGGGCGACGAGGCTGTCGGCAGGCAGGAGCTGCAGGACGCGCGGAGTCTGCACCATCGTATTCTTAAAGTGAGCGAAGAGGACTTCGACCGTATCGACCGTACCTTCGGTGAACGCCTTGATCAGGTATTCGGCGGCGGGGCGGACTTCGGAGAAGTTCGCGCGGTCGGTGACCGGGAAGTCGGCGAGGATTTTGCGTCCGGAGCGCGCGATGGCCTGGGCGCCCTTGCGGCCGATGCACACGAAGACGGCGTTCTTCTGTTCAGCGGCGAGGCGGATCAGGTTGCCGTTGAGCGCGCCGGCCATGCCCTTATCGGGCGTGACGAGGAGGATGCCGCGGACCTTGACCTCGCGCTTGGTGAGGAGAGGGTGGGTGAAATCGCCGACCTTGGACTGGGCGGTGTCGAGGATTTCGCCAAGGAGCTCGGCGTAGGCACGGCCCGCACGAGCGGAGTCCTGCGCGCGCTTCATCTTCGACGACGCCACGAGCTGCATGGCTCGAGTGATCTGGCCGGTGCTCTTAACCGATTTGATTCGGTTACGGATCTCGCGGAGTCCCTTAGGCATGTGGCGTGGCGGTGTGGAGGAAGAGGGAGGGAACCGAGGGCTTAGACCTTGAAGCTACGGCGCCAGGTTTCGCAGGCGGACTTCAGCTCGGCTTCGCCGTCTTTCTCGATCTTGTTGCCGAGGCGGATCTTCGCGAGAATGGCCGGCTTGGCGGTTTCGAG
>JBEEKW010000136.1:0-3161 GCA_041168485.1 Verrucomicrobiota bacterium | reverse complement strand
AGGGGCAGCGCTGCGTGCTGCCCTAGCGTAAAAGTGCAAGCCGGCCTACGGCCTGTGCAAAGGCGTGATTCTGTGGCAGATCCCGATAAGCAGCTGTACAAAGCAAAGTCAGAGACTGTATCCAGCTCGTGGAAGTTTAAGCTCATATTTCCCAGGAACTGACAAGTTTTCGGGTTGTGCTATGAGCCGTTGTGCGTGCATGCCATGTTGACGATTTCTTCGAGTTCTTATTAACGTAAATTAATGACCGTCCCTCGTCTATGGCTTATTAAGGCAACTTTAATACTTGTAGCCATGGCTGGGTGTTCAGAGCCGCAGGAGCAGCGCAGGCGAAGAGAGTTATTTGAAAACTACAAAATAAGCGCCGAAAAGGGCGACCCGATTTCTCAATACAAATTAGGAGACTGCTTTCTCAACGGAGAAGGGACCACGCAAGACTTCGCTCAGGCTGCCAATTGGCGGGCCAAAGCTGCGGCTCAAGGTTATTTCGGGGAACATGTTGCGAGGATCATTGCTCTTGCCGAAGGTGGGGATGTCTCGGCTCAGTATAAATTAGGCAGAATGTTCGTCGAAGGTAGTTTGGTGCCTCGGAATAACGACCTCGCGCTGAGATGGCTTCATGAAGCGGCCAATAAGGGCAGCGCAGAGGCCCAGGTGGCGCTCGGTTATATGCACGCTGAGGGCAGGGGGATTCCTCAGGATGAAGCGGAGGCGATCAAGTGGTGGCGAAAAGCCGCTAGCACTGGTGCTACCGATTGGGCTCCCGGTCTTGGAATCACCTATTATGGCGAAACGCCTAAACATATTGCCGGCCGTCAGGACCAATATGTCGCTGAATTAAGGAAACAGATTAATGAATCAGTCAGGAGGCACATAGCTTGGTCGCATTATGCGACAGGTCTTCGGTATGAGAATAACCTCGGGGTACCGCTGGACCATACTGAGGCAGTTAGGTTATTCAGATTGTCTGCCGAGGCAGGCAATGTTGCGGCTCAATGTCATCTTGGGCTGAAATACGCGAAAGGAGACGGCATTATGCGGGATCATGTCGAAGCGGCAAAGTGGTATCTTCAGGCCGCACACCAAGGGCATGTTTGGTCGCAGATTAGGTTGGCTGAAGCATTCGCCAGCGGGATAGGCGTCCCTAAGGACCTGCCTGAGGCATTTGTTTGGTATGATATAGCCGCAGACAATAACGTGCCCTCAAGGTTGCGACGCGATGAGTTGATTGCGAGTCTTCCATCTGATGTTGTGAAGCGTGAGAAAGTGCGATCTTCTGTGCTCCGTAGGCAGATTGAAGAGAAAGTCCGGAGCGTTGGTGAGCGCACATATTGAGTCATGGGCAGCGCTCCTTCTTCCAAGGCGATGAGCAAAGTACAGGGTGCTCGGGGCGGGGGTCGAACCCGCACACCTTGCGGCGCTAGAACCTAAATCTAGTGTGTCTGCCATTCCACCACCCGAGCAAAACCTGTGAACTTAGGTTTGCGCGTCGGGCGGCGGAGGCAAGCGCTTACGCTAAGCGACCGAGGGGCGAACCGACCTTGGCGTAGACTTCCACGGCAGTTTCGCCGGCGTGGATGAGGTCATCCTCTAACTTAATACGGCCGGGCTCGAAAATGGTGGCGACAAACGATCCGCCGAAACGGAAGTAGCCTTTCTCGTCGCCCTTGGCGACGGCCTGGCCGGGCTTATAGGTCTCGATGATGGTGCCGACGTTGGTGGCGCCGATGGAGACCATGGTGACGAGGCCAAAAGGTCCGGCGTCGATGGTCACGCGCTGGCGCTTGTTTTGCCAGAGATACGCAGCACTGCGACGGAGGGCGATGGGGTTGACGGAGTAGAGCGAACCCTGGGCGAGCACGGGTTCACCAGGCACGCCGGCGACGGGGAAGTGGAAGCGGTGGTAGTCGACAGGGCAGAGGCGCGAGCACACGACGGTGCCGCGCGCGTAGCGTTCGCCGAGGGCACGATCTGCGACGAGCGCGCCCATGTCGAAGGTCTGGCCCTTCGCGAAGATGCCCTGCACGCGCGAGGCGTCGGGGAAGCCGAGGTGACGGCCATCCGCCGGCAACACGGCCATCTCGGTGCGCGGGTCGACCGGGCGAGCTCCGGCCTTGAGCTTGCGGTAGAAGAAGTCGTTGAAGGTCCGATACGACTTTAGGTCGGAGTCCGCGAACTCGGCCGGGTCCAGGCCAAAGGCCTTCACGAAGGGCTCAACGCGACGTGCGCTGCTCGGACGATCCATGGCCCAGCCATACAACTTGGAGAAAAGGGCCCGTTTGACCACCGTGTGGAGGGTCAGCTTGCCGAGCGGGTTGCCGTAGATGCGACGCAGCCACTTTTCGCCGTAGACCTGTTCGGTCTCCATGCGGCCGGTATGGCGATTAAGCAGGGTGATGGGGGCGTCGGCTTCCATGCGGGCAGATTTGCCATGGGCTTCAAGGGAACCATATATCTGTCAAAACACTCCTTACCCCCATGTCGCGCCTGGCCCTTGTCCCTCTTCTCTTCGCAGCGCTCGTCATGGCCCAGCAGGGGCCCGTTAAGAAGAGCCCCGAGGTCATCAAGGCCGAGATCGAGACCGATGTCATCCGTGCACGCCACGACCTCGCCTCTTCGCAACGTCGTCTCGCCGCGCTGACCCAGACTCTCGAGATTCGTAAGCTCGAAGCCGAAGCCGCCCTCCGCGCCGCCCGCGCCGATGCCGCCGCCGCTCCGGTCGATGCCGAGCAGGCGAAGCTCAAGCTCGATGCCGCGCTCGCCGCCGCCAAGGCCGCCGTCGCTTCCGCCGACAAGGATCGCGCCCGCGCCGAACTCGAAGTGCAGGCTCGCCTCGCCACCGCCGAAGTTTCCGTCGAATACGCCAAGGTCTCCTCCGTCGCCCAGATTGCCCGCCTCCAAGCCAAGGCCGCCGATATCGCCAGTGGTGCCCTCGTCAGCTACCCGAAGGATCCGCTCATCGACGGCGTCCTACATATTTCCGATCGCCGCATCCCTTTCAACGGCCGCGTCGACGACAAACTCGCCCAGTTCGTCTGCGGTCGCATCGCCTTCTATAACGCCATCGATAGCGAAGCCCCGATCTTCATCGTCATCGACCGATCACACGGCGGTTCCGTGATGTCGGGCTACATGATGCTGCAGGCCATGGAGACCTCCAA
>JBEEKW010000135.1:0-2548 GCA_041168485.1 Verrucomicrobiota bacterium | reverse complement strand
GGCTTCCACGAATTCGACGGCCAGCCAATCGAGCAGCGGCTGGTTGGGCGGGAGTTCGCCTTGGGCGCCGAGGTCGCCGGGGTTCTTGCTGAGCGCGGTGCCGAAGAACTGCATCCAGAGACGGTTCATGACGACGCGAGCGGTGAGCGGGTTCTCGCGGGCGATGAGCCACTTGGCGAGGTCGAGGCGGTCGGGCACGCGGCCTTCGTACTTAGGCTGCGGGAGGTAGTGGGGCAGGGCGGCCTTTACGATCTCACCCGTCTCGTCCATCCAGTTGCCGCGTGGTAGGATGCGGACGGTACGAACGACGGCGGCCTTGGTCGTGACGAGCGACTTCGGGATGGCCGCGCGGAAGGCGTCATGGGTCTTCTGCGCCTGGGCGATGGCAGCGCGTTCGGCCTTGAGGGCTTCAGGGTGCAGGGAGAGGTAGTAGTCGCGAACGATGTTCTTCTCGGCGGCGGAACGCTTGGCGGCTGGCTTCTTCAGAATCGGCGCGGCCTGGGCGGCGAGCTTGGCGTCGGGGTCTTTGCGCTTGGCCTTCGCCTTGGTCTTCTTGGCGTCGGGCGCGGGCTTGCCTTCTTCGGCGAGCTCCTGTTCCCAGGTAGCGATGGCCCCGGTCAGCGAGGGTGCGGCGAGGTCGAAGGTCTTCTTGGCCTTGGCGACCTCGGTTGTGAGTTCGGCGAGGCGCTTCACCTGATCGGGCGTCGAAATCAGCATGCCTTCTTCGCGGCGACCAATATCCGGCTCATGGATGTCGGCGAAGAAAGCTCCCAGGGTGAAGAAGTCGCGCTGGGTGAAAGGGTCGAACTTGTGGTCATGGCACTGCGCGCAGCCGGTGGTCTGGCCAAGCCAGACGGCGCCAACCGCGCGGACGCGGTCGTTCAGCATGCGCTGCTGGTAGTCCTTGGCCTGGGCCCCGCCTTCTTCCGTGGTCAGGAGTAGGCGATTGAAACCTGAGCCAATCTTCGCCTCTTGGTCGGAGTCGGGTAGTAGGTCTCCGGCGACCTGTTCCAGGGTGAAACGGTCGAAGGGCTTGTTCTGGTTGAAACTACGGATGACGTAATCGCGATAGGGCCAGACATTGCGTGCGGTGTCGCTGTGGTAGCCGATGGTGTCGGCGAAGCGGACGACATCGAGCCAGCCGATGGCCATGCGTTCGCCGTAGTGCGGCGAGGCCAGCAGGCGGTCGACGAGCTTCGCATAGGCGTCGGGTGAAGTGTCCTTCACGAACGCGTCTACTTCCTCGGGCGTGGGCGGCAGGCCTAGTAGGTCGGAATGTAAGCGGCGTGCGAGGGTGCGACGATCCGCTTCGGCGGCGGGCGCAACGCCCTTGGTTTTGAGTCGCGCAGCGATGAGCGTGTCGATCGCCTTATCCGTCGAAGGCACGGCGGCTTTGCTCGGGGCTTCGTAGGACCAATGGTTCTGATACTTGGCGCCTTCGGCGACCCAGCGCTTAAGGAGTTCCTTCTGTTCCGGCGACAGTTTCTTATGCGACTCAGGTGGGGGCATAATCTCATCCGGGTCGGTGAGGAAAAGGCGTTTCACCAGTTCGCTGGCTTGGGCGTCGCCCGGCACGAAGGCTTCCTTCTTCAACGCTTCCTCGCGGATATCGAGTCGGAGCTTCGCCTTGCGATGGCTGGCGTCGTTGCCGTGGCAAGAGAAGCAGTTGTCGGAAAGGATCGGACGGATGTCGCGGTTGAATTCGACTGGGTTGGCGGCGGACGCCAACGGGGCGGACAGACACAGGGTGGCGAGGACAAAGCGGGCGCTCATGGGGGTGAGGTGAGAATTAGAGGTCGGACGACAGGAGGCAAGGAGGGGGAAAGGAGGAATTGAGGGCTGAATGGATAAGTAGAGTAAGTTGACCCGTTGACCAGTTGACCCGTTGGCCAGGGATGCATCGATTCAACCACTCAAAGGGAAACCGGAAACCGGAATTAATGCTTCGGTTACATACCCCCAAGCTAACTATCCGGTTCCCCTATGCTGCCCCCTTTGAGTTCTGCCTCCCCGGTCTCCGGTCTCCCCTTGAGCTCTGAATCCCTTGTTCACGTGTCAACTTGTCAACCTGCCAGCTAGTGGTGGTCTAGCCAACTGGCCCACTGATCAACCGATCAACTAGTCTGCCTCTCTCCGGTCCTCAGGCCCTCCAGTCCTCGTGTCCTCGAGCGAAGGCTTCGCCTTCGTTTACTTCTTCTGGAAAGCCGGAGCGTTCTTATCGCCGCCGCTGAGGGTGAAGGCGAGGAGGTCGAGGATTTCTTCCTTGGTCAGCATGCTCAGCAACATGGGCGGCATGGGTGAGACCTTGGAGACTTCGATGCTCTTGACCTGCTTACGGTCGAAGCCGACGCGCTGGTCGGGGTCGGAGAGGTCGGTGTTGATCTGCACGGTGTCACCGTTGAGGTTCACGATAACGCCGGTGACGGTGGTGCCGTCTGCCTTGGTGACGACGATGGGGGCGAACTGCTCGTTGATCTCCTTGCTGGGGTTGATGATCTGGTCGAGGAGGTCGTGCGGGCTGTAGCGGCCACCGGCGCCAGTCAGGTCG
>JBEEKW010000134.1:0-2744 GCA_041168485.1 Verrucomicrobiota bacterium | reverse complement strand
ACGTCGCCAAGTTCGGCATCCCCGTGATCCCGATCCATCGTGCGATTCTCTCGACCCGCCAGGACCATGTGAACTTCCCGGCCCGCCTACATCCGAATAATCCCAAGGCGCAGAAGATTATCGCCAAAGCCATGCAGGAACGCGCCGCGTGTTTCTGGGCCACCGATTGTGGTCGCGGCTGCTCGATCAAGGCTAACTACCAGTCGACGACTGTGCACCTCCCGCCGGCCCACGCGACCGGCAACCTCGACGTCCTTTGCAATGCCCACGCCCGCGAGGTCACCGTCGGTACCGACGGTAAGGCCAATGGCGTTATCTACATCGACAAAGTCACCGGCCAAGAGCGCGCCGTGAAGGGCCGTGCGGTGATCCTTGCCGCCAGCTCGGGCGAGACCGCTCGCATCCTGCTCAACTCCAAGTCCAACCGTTTCCCGAACGGCCTCGCCAACGGCTCCGGCCTCGTCGGAAAGTACATCATGGACACCGTGGGCGCGGGCCTCGGCGGTAGCGTCCCCGCCTTCGAGAATCTCCCGGTCCATAATGAAGAAGGCGCCGGCACCCACGTCTACATCCCTTGGTGGCTGTATAAGGATGCCAGCAAGCTCGGCTTCGCCCGCGGCTACCATATCGAGTTCGGCACCGGTCGTCGGATGCCTGGACTCGGCACCGGCGGCGCCAGCCCCGGCTACGGCAAGAGCTATAAGGAAGAAGTCCGTCAGAAGTATGGCGCCGGCATCGGCTTCTCTGGCCGCGGCGAGATGATCCCGAACGAGAATTGTTTCTGTGAACTCGACCCGAGCGTGAAGGACAAGTGGGGTATCCCCGTCCTGCGTTTCCATTGGAAGTGGTCAGACCATGAGACGAAGCAAGCCGCTCACATGGAGGCCACCTTTGCGATGATGATCGAAGCCATCGGCGGCAAGGCCCGTAAGCCGCAAGCTGACGGATCCAAGGCCATCGAGGCCGGCGGACGCATCATCCACGAAGTCGGCGGAGCCATCATGGGCGCCGACGCCAAGAAATCCGTCACCAACCAATGGAACCAGTGTTGGGAAATCCCGAACCTGCTGCTTAACGATGGTTCGGCCTTCTGCAGTAATGCCGATAAGAATCCCACGCTCACCATCATGGCGCTCGCGTGGCGCGCCACCGACCATCTCATCGAAGAGATGCGCAAGGGTAACCTCTAATGCCTACGAACATGGAAAACATTCCCGCAGATAATTCCGGACAGATTGATCGCCGCCAGGCGCTCAAGTGGATCGGCGCCGCCGCGGCCGCCGCCGCGATCTTCCCGCACGCTTCCGCCCAGGACAAGCTCCCGCGTCCCGCCGCCACCCCCACCGGGCAGCGCATCGGCTGGGACCCGGTTCTGAATAAGAACTACGTCCCCGGAGATCTCTGGTCGCTGACTCTGACGCCGAAGCAGCGCAAGGCGGCTGCCTCGCTGACCGACCTCATCCTGCCTCCTGATAACCCGGGCGACAAACTGCCTTCGCAGCTCGGGGTCCAGGAGTTCATCGACGAGTGGATTAGCTCCCCTTACGACGAGACCTCAAATGATCGTCCGGTCATCACCGAAGGCCTCAACTGGCTCGATGCTGAAGCTCAACGTCGCTTCCAGAAGGATTTCGCCGACCTGGCCGAACCGCAGAAGTGCGCGATCGCGGACGACATCTGTGGCAAGACCGCGGTCAAGAAGGAGTTCAAGTCAGCCCAGAACTTCTTCGGCCGCTTCCGTTATCTCGCCGCCAGCGGGTACTACACTACTCCGCAGGGCTGGAAGGATGTCGGTTACGTGGGTAACGTCCCGACCGTCAACTTCGACGGACCGACGCCTGAAGCCCTGAAGCACCTAGGGTTGGCTTAAGATTGAGGAATCGAGGGCAGGTGGTCACGAGGACCGGAGGTTGAAAAGCCTTCGGTCTTTTTGTGTCCTTTTCTGCATGTCGTGTGTTTCGGGTTGGAACAATCGTCTGGCTGGATTGCCTAACACAGAACCCCCATGAAGCGATTCGTCCTTATCTTGTCCCTGTTCGCCGGTGTCCTCGGACTATTCGCGGCGCCGGCGCCTTTGTTCGACGGAAGGACGCTCACAGGCTGGGAAGGCGACGCCAAGGTCTGGCGCGTTGAAAATGGCGAGATCGTGGGTGGTTCGATGGCCGGTAATCCGCGTAACGAGTTCCTGACGACCAAACGCACCTTCTATAACTTTCGCCTGACGCTGGAATATAAGCTGACAGGCACCGAAGGCTTCGTGAACGGGGGCGTGCAGTTTCGCAGCCTCCGGGCGACCAACCCGCCCAACGAGATGATCGGCTATCAGGCCGACATCGGCCATGGGCATACGGGTTCGCTCTACGACGAGTCCCGACGGAAGAAGTTCCTGGCTCGCGCCGGCACCGGCGTCGGAGGTTATGGCGTGAGAAGAAGGGCGAATGGAACAAGTATGAGATTCGGGCCGAAGGTCCGCGCATCACAATTTTTCTGAACGGCAAGGCGACCTTGGACTACACCGAGACCAATCCGTCGATTGACGATGCCTACGGACTCATCGGCCTGCAGATCCACGGTAACTGTAAGGCGGAGATCCGCTTCCGTAATGTCGTGCTCGATCCGCTAAACGACCTGCCCGTCACAACCAAGGAAGCCGTGCTGAACCGCTTCGGTGAGGCAAAGTCCACTTGGGTGCCGCCGGCGCCTTTCAAGGAACGGAAGTTCGACCTCAATGACAACGAGGTCGT
>JBEEKW010000133.1:0-2554 GCA_041168485.1 Verrucomicrobiota bacterium | reverse complement strand
GTGGACCGCCAAGTGGCCGGATTTCAAAGATCTCGCGAAGGCCGAAGAAGCCGAGGTCCTCGCGCTCTGGGCTGGGCTCGGGTATTATTCCCGCGCGCGCAATCTCCTCAATCTCGCCAAGCAGGTCGCCGCGCTGAAGTCGCCGCCGCGGACCGCCGCCGAGTGGCGTGAGTTTAAAGGCGTCGGGCCTTACACCGCCGCCGCGATCGCCAGCATCGCCTTCGCCGATCCCGTCGCGGTCGTCGATGGCAACGTTGTACGCGTGCTGGCCCGCCTCGATGGTGTCCGCTCCAAATTGCGTGACGCGTCGTCCGCCGCTAAGCTGTTCACCACGCGGGCCGACGAGCTCGTCGACCCGAAGCACCCGGGAGATTTTAATCAGGCCATGATGGAGCTCGGCGCCACCGTCTGCCGTAAGGGCGTGCCGGATTGCGCGAAGTGTCCGCTGGCCGAATGGTGTGACGCCAAGAAGGCCGGCGACGCCCAAGCCTTGCCGCGCTTCGTCTCCAAGGAGCGCAAGGAAGCCGTCGTCGAGCGCGCGCTCATCACGCGCGAAGGAAAAATCCTGCTGCGCCGTAATCCGCACACTGCCAAGCGCCTCGCCGGGATGGCGGAGATTCCTGTGCTGTCATCGCTGGGGGTCGACCCGGCGGGCGAGCCCGCCCTCGTGCGGAGGCGGACCATCGGCACGGTGACTTACGAAGAGAAGCTGCACGCCCTCGAGCCCAAGGTCGCGGAGATCCGTCGCTGGGGGAAGGACGGCGAGCTCGAGTGGGTGGCCGCGGATGCGCTCGACGGGGCCGCGCTGAGCGGGCCGCATCGACGCTGGCTTGGCGAGTGGCTTAGTCGAGGCGGTCGGACAACGCGCGGCAAACGGCCTTGAGGGTCGCCACGCGCGCGTAGCGCTTGTCGTTGCCCGAGACCACCACCCATGGGGCGTGCGGCGTATCGGTACGCGCGATCATGTCTTCGGCCGCACGGACGTTAGCGTCCCACTTCTTGCGGTTACGGTAATCTTCCTTCGTCATCTTGTGACGCTTGTGCGGGGAAATCTCACGGGCGTGGAATCGGCGCAGCTGTTCTTCCTTCGAAATGTTGATCCAAAGCTTGAGCACCACCATGCCCGTTTCGGCGAGGCGGGCTTCGAAGTCATTGATCTCCGCGTAGGCGCGGGCCCATTCGGCATCCTTCGCGAAACCCTCGACGCGTTCGACCATCACGCGGCCGAACCAGGAGCGATCGAAGACTGCGAGATGGCCCGGGGCGGGCACCTTGTTCCAGAAGCGCCAGAGGTAGTGTCGGGCCTTTTCTTCCGGCGTGGGGGCCGGCGTGGGGAAGACTTGGTAATGCGCGGCGTCGAGCAGGCCGCAGAGACGGCGAATCGCGCCGCCCTTGCCCGCGGCGTCGGGGCCTTCGAGGACGACCATCGTCGAGAGTCCCTTCTGCGCGGCGAGGCGAGAGAGGCGACCGAGGCGGGTCTGCAGCTTCACCATCTGCTGACTGTAACCCTTTTTGTCCAAAGTCGGATGGGCCGTGGCGCTTTCGAGTAAACCACGCGGACGGCCACTCGGCTTCTTCGCGGCGACCGCTGGGCGACGTCGCGAGACCTGACCCAGTTGAGCGGCGATGACTAGGCCGGCACTGAGGTCGCGGTGTTTCGTCTCGGTGCCGCCCATGACGACCTTCCAGGGGAGATTCTTGCCGCTGCCTTGGCTGCGGAGCGCACGACACAGCGTCAGACTACTGTGCTTGGCGAGCAGGAGGTCTTCTTCCGTGACCATCCAGCCCTCGGCGTCGGTATCCTCGGCGTCTCGGAGGCGCTTGCGGAGCGTCTTCTCCGACGTCTCCAGCCAGACCTTCACCACCGACGTGCCATCGGCCGCGAGGAGTTCTTCGAACGTACGGAGGGATTTCAGACGGGCGCGGAGGGCGTCGCCCGAAATTTCATGGGAAGCGACCTCGACGGCCGTGCGGGTAAGCCAATCGCCGACCACGATCGTCAGGCGACCTTTCGCCGGCATCTCCTGCCAATACGGCCAGAGAAAGGGGCGACCGTCGATGGATGCGGCATCCGGCGCGCAGATCCGGACCGTGCGGGAGTCGAACCATTCCGTCAGCTGATTGGCGAGTGCAGAGGCCGCGAGGCGGTCGCAGCCGCCGATGACGATGACCGCGCTCTGCTGTTTCGTGACCAGGCGGCGCTGGGCGGCCAGGAGGCGAAGATGGAGGGCGGAGCGGGCTCGCTCGAGTGCGCTACGGGTAGGCATCGGGGGCACTATGCAGGACGCCACCGCGGATGGGAAGCGTGATTGAGTGACAGAACCGTGACGGCTCAGCCCAGCAGCCCGGCGATGTCGGCCACGTAGACTTGACGCCCGCCGGCGTGGGCGGAGTCGAAGCAGAACTGGCGGCCGCTGCGGCTGGCGGAGGGGTGCGTATCGCAGCGCCACTCCTTACCGTTGATGTCGGCGACGGTCGGGAAGGCCCCGACCTCGATGCGGCGGTTGGTCGGGATATGGTAGAGGTATGGCCGTTGCAGCTTCTCGGGGCCTTG
>JBEEKW010000132.1:0-2920 GCA_041168485.1 Verrucomicrobiota bacterium | reverse complement strand
GAGGACTTTGAGGCCCTTGGCGAGGGCGCCGAAGCGGCGACGGTTGTCGCGCTGGTCGCAGAAGAAGCCGGTCTTGTGGCCTTCGGCGAAGTCGACCTCTTGGACCATGCCGAACTCCTTGATCTTCACGAAGCGGACAGCCGATTTCGGGATGTCGGTCGGCATGATGCCTTCGATGCGGGCGACATGCGCGTCGACCTGGACGATCTCGCGCTTGGTGCCGACGGCGTCGTGCAGGATCGGAATCCAGCGGGGGAGGCGGCGCATGACCGCATAAGAGGACACCTCTATGGAGAGCACGTCACCGAGGCGGTCGACGATCAGGCCGGAAAGGAAATCGGCGTCGGCGTTCACGACGCGGTAGGCGTCCGTGTTTTCGTCGAGCTTCAGGACGTCTTTGCGGAGGGCGGCGGCGCGGCGGATGGCCTGTTCGAACCAGACGTCATCCGGCTTACCCGGAGTGGCCTTGAGGATGCGGAGCGCGATGGGGGCACCGGCGTTCCAGAAACCGTAACCGATGAAGGAGCCTTGCTTGTCGTAGGCGGAAACCACGTCGCCCTGACGGGCGTCGGGCGAGACTTCGCCGACCATCGAGCGGAAGATCGAAGGCTTGGACGTGAAGGTCTTCAGCTGCACCCATGGTTTCTCGCGCGCGATGGGCGCGGGGATATTGGGTAGGCTGCTGATCGGCTCGGACATGCCGAAAGGTTCGGGGTGGCGTCGCCCTTGGCAAGCCCCGGCCGCTCCGATGGGTCAGATTAACCGATGAAGCTGCAGATATACTGGCAGATGCCAGACTGCACCGTGATCGTGAAGCCGGACTTCGGGGCCACGTAGAAGTGGGTGCCCGCGCCATAGGTCTTCTCTTCCTTGGAACCGTCCTGGACCACGACGCACGAGCCGTCGGTGATCTCCATGATCTCGGCCTTGTCGGTGCCGAAGTGGTAGGTGCCGGCATAGATCAGGCCGACCGTCTTCTTGGCGCCATCGGCGGTGAGGATCGTGTGGGAGACGACCTTGCCATCGAAGTAGACGTTAGCTTTGGCGACGACGGTGACGTTTTTGAATTCCATGGGACGGATTTGGTAAGGGGAGGGCGAGGGAGGGTAAAGGTGAAACGAGGAGCGAAGCGGAGAGGGGTAGGGGTGGGGGTAGGGGTAGTCAGAGTGGAGTATCGAGTAAGGAGTATAGGGGGAGTGCTAAGGGTATAAAAAAGGACCGCTCATTGTGCGGTCCCTATTCCCCGATACTCGATACTCGGGCCAACGATACTCTCTTAGTTCAGATCAGCTTCAGTGTCGGGACCGCTTCGCCCTTTTGGCGCTTGCGGATGGACTCGAGGTACTCGTCCTTGAACTTCGGGACGGCGGACTGCACGGGCCACGCGACGGCTTCGCCGTGGGCGCAGATCGTGCGGCCGGCTACCTGGTTCGCGATGTCGAGCAGCAGGGGGACGTCGGTCTCAAGACCGCCGCCGGTCGTGATGCGCTTCGTGACGCGGGAGAGCCAGAGGGAACCTTCGCGACAGGGCGTGCACTGACCGCAGGTCTCGTGGGCGTAGAAGGCGTTGAGGTTGGAGAGCGCCTGGATCATCTCGACGGAATCGTCGATTACGATGGTGCCGCCGGTGCCGAGGCCCGTGCCACACGCGGCGATGCTATTGGAGTCGAGCGGGATGTCTTCCACCGCCCAGTCGAACTCGGTGCCGTTGGCGAGCTTGCCCTTGAAGCGTTCGCCGATCTTGAGAATCTTGGTGGAGGAGCCGCCGGGGATGATCGCCTTGATCTTGCGTCCGTCGAGCGGGCCGCCGCAGAGGTCGTGGAGCAGTTCGCCGAAAGTGGCCTTGCCGGCTTCGATTTCGTAGAGGCCGGGTCGCTTGACCAAGCCGCTGACGCACCAGATATGCGTACCGCTGTCGCCGGGGATGCCGATCTTGGCGAACTCCGCGCCGCCAAAGGCAATCACGTGCTTCACCTGCGCCATCGTCTCCGCGTTATTGACGATGGTCGGGCAGTTGTAGAGGCCGAGGACGGCGGGGAAATACGGGGGCTTGATGCGCGGGTAGCCACGCTTGCCTTCGAGGGATTCTATCAGGCCGGTCTCTTCGCCGCAGACGTAGCAACCTCCGCCACGGTGGATGACGACTTCGCAGGAGTAACCCGAGCCGAGGATGTTCTGACCAAGGAAACCCTTGGCCTTCGCTTCGGCGATCGCGCGTTCGAGAATCTTGGCGCCGTGGATGAACTCGCCGCGGATGTAGATGAAGGCCTGCTTGGCCTGGATGGCCCACGCGGTGATCGCGATGCCTTCCAGCATCTGGTGCGGGTCCTTGTAGATGATCTGGCGATCCTTGTAGGTACCGGGTTCGGATTCGTCAGCGTTGACGACGAGGTAGATGGGCTTGCCCGACTTACGGTCGAGGAACTTCCACTTCATCCCGGGTAACCGCCGTTGCGCAGGTAGCAGTCGATGTCGACCGTGTACCCCGGCTTGCGGAGGTTGGCGTAGATGAGAGGGCGTTCGACGGCGGGCATGTCGCTTAGAGTTTAGAGATTAACCGTTCCACTCGGGCGTGCCGGGGACGGGAGGGTTCAGGCCGTAGGACGGATCCTTGAGCGTGGCCTTGAGTTGAGCGGCGAACTTTCCGGCGTCCTCGGGTTTCACGTTTTCGTGCATCGAGGCGTCGACGTGGACGACCGGGCCGCAACCGCAGTCGGCAATGCATTCGACGAACTCCAGGGTGAAATCGCCGTCGGGCGAGGTCTCGCCGCGCTTGCAGTTGAGGGATTGCTCGAGGCTTTCCATCAGAGCGTAGGAACCGCGGAGGGCGCAGGACAGCGTCCGGCAGACGCGCACGTGGCGGCGGCCGATCGGCGACTGGCGATACATCGGGTAGAACGTCACCACTTCAAGGACCTGC
>JBEEKW010000131.1:0-2705 GCA_041168485.1 Verrucomicrobiota bacterium | reverse complement strand
TCGTCGCCCCGAAGGTCGAAGACGTACTTGTTGGTCGAGTAGGCGTGGACCATGTAGCCGCCCACGCTGTGCATGATGCCCTTCGGCTTGCCGGTGGAGCCGGAAGTGTAGAGCAGGAAGAGCATCTCATTGGCCTCCTGTTGGACCGCTTCGCACTGGTCAGTGACCTGGGCGGCGGCTTCGTGATACCAGACATCGCGACCGGCCTGCATGACGCAGCCCGCGTCGGGCTTGCCCGGGTGGCGCTGGAGGACGAGCACGTGGGCGCAGGTCGGGCAATCCTTCACGCCTTCGTCGACTGTCTGCTTGAGCGCGAGGAATTTACCGCGGCGGTAGCCGCCGTCCATCGTGATGACGGCTTTCGACTTCGCGTCATTGACGCGGTCGCGGATGGATTCGGCCGAGAAGCCGCCGAACACGACCGAGTGAACGAGGCCCAGGCGGGCGCAGGCCAGGACGGCCATCGCGAGCTCTGGGACCATCGGCATGTAAATCGCGACCGTGTCGCCGCGCTGGAGGCCCATGCCCTTGAGCACGTTGGCGAAGCGGCTGACTTCGGAGAGCAGCTGGCGGTAGGTGATGCGACGGACCTCGACGGCCTTGCCGTCGGCGGTGGGCTCGCCTTCGTAGACGATCGCGACCTTGTCGCCGAGGCCCTTGGCGACCTGCGCGTCGAGGCAGTTGTAGGCGACGTTGGTCTTGCCGTCCACGAACCAGCGGAAGAACGGCTTCTTCGATTCATCGACCACCTTGGTCCACGGCTGAAACCAGGTCAGCTCCTTCGCTTCATCGGCCCAGAAACCGTCCGGGTCCTGGATTGAGCGGTTGTAGAGGGCGGTGTAGCCGTCCATGCCCTTCACGCGGGCCTTGGCGACGAACGCGGCGCTGGGCGGGAAGATCTGCTCGTTGGAGCCAAAGCCTTCGGCGCTGGCCTTCTTGACGTCGTCGATTTCTTCGTTGGCGTCGGAGGAGTTAGGGGTGTTGGCCATATTATTTACGTTTGGAGCGAAGGATGAGGTAGATGGAAAAAGCGACGAGGATGGCGAGCGTCAGGACGAGCCAAGGGGTGTCGGCAAAATCGGGAGAGAGAGGGGGTTGATCCGCAAAAATGGCCATGGGGGCGGTGGGGTGGGGAATATGAACTCTGCGGGTCGCCGAAGGGCAACCAAAACGCGGGGTCTGTGAGTAGTTTGACCCCTCCGGTGGGGGTTTGTTGCCTAAACTTCGGCCAGCAGTTCCGCAAACCCATCGACCACGCGGACGCCCAGGCCTTGGAGTCGTTCGCGGTGCTGGTGGCCGTGGGCGGCCAGCACGCAGTCGACGCCCATCGCGGCCGCGGCTTCGGCGTCGTGAGCGGTATCACCGATATAAATCACGTCTTCCGGGCGATGGGCCAGGTCGGACAGGTGTAGGCGAGCGCGCTCCTCTTTGCTCCCAGCGTGGATGTCGTGGCCGCCACAGGTCTTGATGAAATGGCGATCGAGTCCGTATTGTGTGAGCGTCGTCGTGAGTAGGCTACGCTCATAAGCCGAGAGCACCGAGTGCGTGAGCCCGGCCGCCGTGAGCCCATCGAGCAGCGTCTCCGCGTGGGGGTGCAGGCGGCACTCCGTCTTGCGTTCCTCGTAGGCGGACATGAAGCGAACCGACATCGCGCGGAAGGACGCTTCGTCGGGCGTGAAGCCGATCGCTTGGTAGACTTTGATGACCGGGAACTGGAAAATCTGGCGGTAGCGGACTGGGTCGACGAGCGGGTGGCCGTCTTCCTTGAGGAGGCGGTTCAGAGATTCACAGCACAGCCAGGTGTCGTCGAGGAGCGTGCCGTTCCAATCCCACACGGCGTGACGATAGTCGGTAAGTTTCTTACGCATGGGCGGGGACTAAGGAGAAAGCCTCGATGGCCACGCCTTGGCAACAGTGGGCGAAGTCAGGCGCGCGGCCGCCGACATCGAAGCCGTCCCAGCGGAGAGGCAGGTCGCTCCAGGCGGTGGTATCAGCTTGGCTGAGTTCATACGGGGAGTGGTGGACTTGACCGCGGACAAATCGGCCGCCGCGCACCGAGAAGAAGCTGTAGCGTTCGGCCAGGTGGAATTCGAGCGAACCAGGCGCGGCGATCTGCGGCGACGACACAGCCGACCAGGCATAACGTGCCGTCTCCCGCTCGCCTTGGCGCCGGCAGGACTGGGCGAGTCCCGGCCCGGAGGACATTGCGGCATGTTCGTAGGGTAGCCCAAAGCCCGCGCGGGCGATGACGACCGCTGGTGCGCGATCGCAGTCGAGCGAGAAGAACCAGACGCCTGGTTCGCCAGAAGCGTCGCGCACATAGGTGCGTACGTTCAACTCGTTGAAGTAAGAAAGCCAGGGGAGGGCGGGTAAGCCGAGGGGGCGCACCGCGTTCATGCGGAAGCCCACGACGCCGAGGTACGCCTTGCCTTCAAACGTATCGACCGTGAGGCCTGCCGGCAGGCGGGACTGAATCGTCGCCGCTGCATATTCCCAATGCAGAAAGAATAGGTCATCCCAACGCTGCCGCATGACCGGGCGACGCGTCGGGCGGACGCGGGCGCGCAGGAGTCGTTCGGCGGCATGGCTCACGGCCTCATCCTCCGAGGGGTCGGCGGCGGGTCAAGCGGACCGGGCTTTTATTTTCCGTCAGCGAAGGGCGGCTTCGACAGGTCGAGCTGGTAGAGCACCTGGTTATATTCCCA
>JBEEKW010000130.1:0-2734 GCA_041168485.1 Verrucomicrobiota bacterium | reverse complement strand
CTCGACCTTGCCGTAGGCGTAGCCGAGGCGAATCAGTTCAGCGAAGGCGAGCGCCTTGCGGGACGGCGGGAGGCGATCGAAACCATTGCACTCACGACCGACAACCAGACGCTCCAAGCCGAGCATGGCATCCTCGGAAGGACGGACGGACGACGACTGGGACTCGGGAGTGCTCACAGGAAATTGACGAAACGAATTTATCAGTCTGGTAAGTCCTTGCGACAAGCGGATATTCGCCTTACCTATCAATATAATCAGCCTGCCCCGCTGATAAAGAATGAACACCTCCGCCTCTAGCCGCGAACTTCCCGTCGCCCTCAGCATCGCCGGATCCGACAGCGGCGCGGGCGCTGGCATCCAGGCGGATCTGCTCACTTTTGCTTCTCAGGGAGTGTTCGGAACGACCTCAATCACGTGCCTCACCGCGCAGAATCCGCACGGCGTCTCTGGCATCCAGGCCAGCCCCGCGGCGTTCGTCGTCGAGCAGTGCGCGCAAGTCGCAGCCCACTTCCATCCGAAGGCCCTCAAGACCGGCATGCTGCTTAACGCCGAAATCGTGATCGCCGTCGCTGGCTTTATCAAAGCCTCCGGCATCCCAGCCGTCATCGATCCCGTCATGGTCGCTTCGAGCGGCGCCACCCTGCTCGCTCCGGACGCCATCGCTGCCGTGAAGACGCGGCTCATTCCGCTCGCCGCGGTGGTCACGCCGAACCTCGACGAAGCCACCATTTTGCTCGGCCGCAAATCGCTCGGTGGCACCGATGAGGCGCTCGAGCTCGCCAAGGCCTACGGTGTGCCGTTCCTGCTCAAGGGCGGCCATGCCGAGGGCGATGACCTGACCGACTGCCTCGCTTGGCCGACCGGCGAGACCAAGGTCTTCCAGGCCCGCCGCGCCCCCAACGTGGACACCCATGGTAGCGGTTGCACCCTTTCGGCGGCCATCACCGCCCAGCTCGCCAAGGGCAAGAGCCTCTCGGAAGCCGTCACCATCGCCCATGCCTACCTCCAAGGGGCGATCCATGGCCCGATCCAGGTGGCAGGGTTGAATTGCATCCGACACCTGTAAACTTGGGCTAGGGCTAGGGCCAGTGCTGGGGCTAGAAGGGGGATAAAGGTCAAAAATGGCCTGTTTTCTTCAAAATCGGGTGTTGAATTACTAGCCCTAGCCCTGGCCCTGGCCCCAGTCCTGACCCTATCTCTGGCCCTAGCCCTAGCTCTAGCCCTCTTCGGCCCTGTTTAGCCCCACTTATTCACACTTGCCCCCGTTAGCCCGCTTCCTTTTCTAACCCATTCCCTGCAGGCTCGACCTGCCCCCTAAGACCATGCCCAAAAAGAACGCCGCTAAGAAGTCCACCGCCACCGCCCCCTCGGCCGTCTCGGCCAAGACCGGCGTCAAGATGCGCGGCTGTGATGTCATGGTCCGCTGCCTCGAGAACCTCGGCGTCGACACGATCTTTGCTTACCCAGGCGGCGCCTCGATGGAGCTCCACCATGGCCTCGTCCGCTCCAAGAAAATCCGCACAATCCTACCTCGCCACGAACAGGGCGGCGCCTTCATGGCCCACGGTTACTCCCGTTCGACCGGCAAGCCCGGCGTGTGCATGGCGACCTCCGGCCCAGGCGCCACGAATCTCGTCACTGCGATCGCCGATGCGCACATGGACAGCATCCCGCTGATCTGCATCACCGGCCAGGTCTACCAGCAGTTCATCGGTCGCGCCGCTTTCCAGGAAACCGACTTCTACGGCATGACCCTGCCGATCGTGAAGCACTCCTTCCTCGTCCTCGATTACAACGAGCTGCCGAGCATCATGTACAAGGCCTTCAAGATCGCCACTACCGGCCGTCCGGGCCCCGTGGTGATCGACATCCCGAAGGACATCCAGCAGCACGAGTGGGTCCCGGTCTTCCCGAAGAATCCCGACGACGTTTCCATCCCCGGTCTGCCGACGCCTCCGAAGTGCGCCGACAGCGATCTCGAGCAGGTCCTGCGCCTCATCGAGAAGTCCAAGCAACCCGCGCTCTACATCGGCGGCGGCATCCTTTCCGGCGACGCCCACAAGGAGCTGCGCGCCTTCGCGGAAGCCACCGGCATCCCCGTCGCGTCCACGCTGATGGGCCTCGGCGCCTTCCCCTGCGACCATCCGCAGTCCCTTTACTGGTACGGCATGCACGGCACCGTCGCCGGCAACTGGGCCGTCTGTAAGAGCGACCTCCTTATCACCATGGGCGCGCGTTTCGACGACCGTATCACCGGTGCCATCGAGAAGTTCGCCCCCGACGCCACTATCGTCCACATCGACATCGACCGTTCGGAGCACCAGAAGAACAAGTTCGCGGATTACCCGATCCACTCCGACATCAAGCACGCGCTCGGCCGCATGGTCACGCTCGCCAAGAAGGGCTTCAAGAAGCCTGACCTAAAGAAGTGGTACGAGACCATCAACGGCTGGAAAAAGGAGCACCCGTATCCGTTCAGCTACGAGCGCAAGACCAAGCACATCCTTCCGCAGGAAGCTATCGAAGTCCTTTTCGAAGAGTCCAAGGGTAACGCCATCATCTCCACCGGCGTTGGCCAGCACCAGATGTGGGCCCCGCAGTATTACCGCTTCAACGAACCGCGTCGCTTCATCAGCTCGCTCGGCGCGGGCACCATGGGCTTTGGCCTCCCGGCCGCCATTGGCGCCAAGGTCGCCAATCCATCGGCTGCGCCACGCTGGATGATGAAGACGAA
>JBEEKW010000129.1:0-2748 GCA_041168485.1 Verrucomicrobiota bacterium | reverse complement strand
CTCCACCGGCAAGCCGAAGGGCATCATGCACAGCGTGGGCGGCTACATGGTCCACGCCTACTCGACCAACAAGTACGTCTTCGACCTTCGGGGCGACGATCTCTTCTGGTGCACGGCCGACGTGGGTTGGGTCACCGGCCACACTTACGTGGTCTACGGTCCGCTGCTCAACGGCTCCACGGTGCTGATGTACGAAGGCGCGCCCGACGCTCCTGACTTCGGCCGCTTCTGGAAGATCATCCAAGACCATAAGGTCACGGTGTTCTACACCGCTCCGACCGCGATCCGCGCCTTCATGAAGTGGGGCGACGAGTGGGTGAAGAAGCATGACCTCTCCTCGCTGCGCCTCCTCGGCTCCGTCGGCGAACCGATCAACCCCGAAGCCTGGCTCTGGTATCACCGCAACATCGGCGCCGAACGCTGTCCGATCGTTGACACCTGGTGGCAGACCGAGACCGGCGGCCACATGATCACCCCGATGCCTGGCTGCACGCCCACGAAGCCCGGCTCAGCCACACTACCCTTCTTCGGCGTCGACGCCGCCGTGCTCGATGAGAATGGCAACGAGACCGACCACGGCATCCTCGCCATCCGCAAGCCTTGGCCCGGTATCACGCAGGGCATCTTCGGCGACGAACAGCGCTACGTGGATACCTACTGGAACCGTTGGGGTGGAAAATATTACTTCCCGGGCGACGGCGCCATCCGCGACAAGGAAGGCTACCTCTGGATCACCGGCCGCGTCGACGACGTGGTCAATGTCTCGGGTCACCGCATCGGCACAGCCGAACTGGAAGCGATCTTCATCGAAGATGCGGCGGTCGCTGAGTCTGCCGTCATCGGCGTGAAGCACGACCTCAAGGGCCAGGGCCTCATGGCCTTCGTCATCCTGAAGTCCGCCGCCGCCAAGACGGTCAACGAAGCCGAACTCGCCAAGAAACTTAACGCCATGGTTGACGCCAAGATCGGTAAGTTCGCCCGCCCGGAGCGCATCGTCTTCGTCCCTGATCTCCCCAAGACCCGTTCAGGTAAGATCATGCGCCGCCTCCTGCGCGACATCTCGGAAGGCCGCGAACTTGGTAATGTCTCGACCCTGGCCGATCCGGCCGTGGTCGAAGCCATCCGCGCGAAGTTCAACGCTCCCAAAGCCTGAGACCAACCACCAGCCCGTCCAAAACCCCGACACTGTCGGGGTTTTTTGTTTGGAGCCATAACTCAAAGGGAGACCGGAAACCGGATGATTAGCTGGGGACATTTATTCGCCGCAGGGCGAATGATGGCAGGGGCACGATTCATCGTGCACTCCCATGCGGAGGGCGCGGCGAAGCCACGCCCCTACCCTCGGCCGCCCTGCGGCGGCCCGCATATCCCCAGCATCCTCCCGGTCTCCCCTTGAGCGCAGCCGCCCCGCCACCTGCCACCCGAGGCCGCCACCCGCCACCTGAAGCTTGTCTCTCCCTACACTCGATACTCCATACTCGATACTCTCTTATTTCCACCTTCACTCCGGCCGCAGGCCGATTTGCACTTTTGCACCTAGGACAGCACGTGGTGCTGTCCCTACCCCACCGCCCTCTTGCCTCCCCTCGCCCCTCCCCCTATATCACACCCATGCGCGCCCTGCTCCTGCTGCTGCTCACGACCACCCTTTCCGCCGCTGGCCTGAAAGTTGGCGATCCCGCTCCCGCCACGCGACCGGAGTCGATGCTTCAAGGCGAAGCGGTGAAAGAATTCAAGAAGGGCGAGATCTACGTCTTCGAATGCTGGGCGAGCTGGTGCGGCCCGTGCGTCGCGGCGATCCCGCACCTCGACGACCTCCATAAGAAGATGGGCAAGAAGGGTATCGTAATCACCGGCGTCAACGTCTGGGAAGCCGAACGCGACGCGGCCTCCGCCCAACGCGCGAAAGATTTCCTGAAGGCCCAAGGCGACAAGATGTCCTACCGCGTCGCCGTCGGCGGCAAAGCCTTCATCAAAGACTGGCTCGACGCCGCCGAAGTGAACGGCATCCCGCATGCGTTCGTCGTCTCCGACGGCAAGATCGCCTGGATGGGCCACCCCATGCAACTCACCGATGAAATCATCGGCGACATTCTCACGGGCACACCCCTCGCCGCCGCTGCGCCGATCGCCGACAAAATTCCGCAGCGCCGTCTGAGCAAACCGGCCGTCCCCGCTGGCACTAAGCCCGGCGACCCCGAGATGCTCGCCGCCCAGGCGAAGCTCGACGCTCTTTCCGAAGCGATGGGCAACCGCGATTGGGATGCCGCTGAAAAAGCCCTACCCGCGGCCGCCGGCGTGCTCCCGCCCAAGGAAGGCAAGGAACTCCGCGAATCCATCGAAGCCCAGATTGGCCTCGCCCGCGGCGATCCGACGAAATTCTACGCCCAGCTGAGTAAATTGGCCGACGAAGAGTTCGACGACGCCGAGGCGATGAACGAAATCGCTTGGCGCCTACTCACGGTGCCTGGCTTCGCGAAAAACCTGAACCTCCCCCTCGCGGAAAAGTGCGCCGTACAGGCGGTGAAGCTCACGAAGGAAGAACACCCCGATAAACTCGACACGCTCGCCCGCCTCCGCTGGCTCCAAGGCAAGAAGGAAGAAGCCATCCGCTGGCAGATCAAGGCCGTCGACAAAGCCGAAGCCGGCGCGATGAAAGCCGCCCTGCAGAAGACCCTCGATGCCCTCCTGAAGGGCGTCCTCCCTCCGGCCGACGACGAGGAAGCCGAGCCCGCGCGCTAAGCAGGC
>JBEEKW010000128.1:0-2749 GCA_041168485.1 Verrucomicrobiota bacterium | reverse complement strand
GTTCTTGGCGAGCTCAGCGGCCAATGTCTCTCCGAGGAATTTATCTCCATAGCCCTTGGTCTGCTCTGGCTGCTGTTCGTCCCATACGAGGACGCGGATGGGTTTGGGCTCAGCGGCGAGAGCGAGGAATGGCAGGAGGGCGAGGAGGAGGCGCATACGGATTAAGATGGCAGATGACGGAGGGCAGAGGGCGGATGAGTAAGTGCAAAGGTGCAAAAGTGCAAAGGTGAATGCGTGCGGAGCACGCGAGGGGGCAAGTGGGCACGGTGACAAGTGGACACGGGGGATGAGAGGGCTCAAGGGGAGACTGGATGATTGGCTGGGGTTATTTAGCCTCCAGAAAGCCGGCCTGTTTCCGGTCTTTCCTAGTGAGGGTTTCAGCCTACCTCTTTGCTCCTCCGACGGATTGACCGACTTAAACGTCTCAGCACGCTATCGTTATGTTACCCATTACTCCATGGTTTCGCGCGGCGGTCTCGGCCCTTGTCGTCATGCTAATGAGCGCTTCTCCGATGATGGCCGGGATGTCTCCCGCCGAGGTCAGGGCGTTCGAGGATTGCATGGTCAAGGCCGCTAAGGGAGATCGGTTTTCCCAGTGCCAGCTCGGCGACTTTTACGCAGCGGGCCATGGGGTGGTTGCGGATCAGGAAGTTGCGACAAAATGGTATCGTCAGGCCGCCGAACAGGGACTTCCGCTGGCTCAGCACAAATTAGGTAACCGTTACGCCTTTGCTCATGGTGTGTCAAAGGACCTCGTCGAATCGGCGGTATGGCATCGAAAGGCTGCTGAACAAGGCTTTGATTGGTCCCAGTATCATCTGGCGAATTGCTACATAAGCGGCGAAGGCGTGAAGAAGGATGCTGACGAGGCCTTAAGGTGGTTCCGCGCCGCCGCCGAGCAGGGCGACTCGGCGTACCAATATCAGCTTGCGGTGAGCCTCCATAAGGGGCCGCTGACTTATCAAGATGGCAAGCAGGACATGCCCGAGATCTTGAAGTGGTATCGCCTGGCTGCCGAGCAGGGTGAGATCGATGCGCTTCGCGCGCTAAGTTATTTGTACGAGCAGGGAGGGGGAGTGAAAAAGGATGAAGCCGAGGCCCTGAACTGGTTACGCCTGGCGGCCATGTGGGGTGATGAGTCGTCGCAAGGATTTCTCGGCGATCGCTATGCCAGCGGCAAGGGGGTGGCCAAGGATGAGGTCGAGGCATTCGCTTTCTACCGTCTCGCCAGCGTTCAACCCAGCAACCCGGCCCAGAAGAACGTGCGCGCAGGGGAAAAGCTTACCGAATTGGAGTCGAAGATGTCACCCGATGCCAGGGAGCGGGGTGTGCGTCGAGCGGATGTCCTGAAGTCGGAGATAGCGGCGAGGCTCAAGGCGAGGGAGACCGAGCGCGACGCCAGGAACGCGACTAAATTGAGCGGTAGGTGAGTTGCATGATTAAGGGATGGTTGTTCTTGGTTCCTTGTTCTTCGTTCAGGGAAAATAATGCTCAGGAGTGGTGGGAAACATTCTCAGGTCTCGGGTATCGGCCGTCAGGTCTCGGGTTCAGGTGTTCAGGATCAGGTTCAGGTTCGGGACCTGTACCCGCACCCGTACCTGAAAGCCCGTACCTGATACCCGATGGCCGAGACCTGGGACCTGAAAAACATTTCCACCCTGCTTCGCCCTTACTTCCCAAATCCATCCCCGCGGACTTTCATTTCCACGATATAAGCTCCGGTGCGGGCGGTGATGAAGAGGGTCTTGCCGTCGACTCCGCCGAACTTGAGGTTCGAAGGGCTTTCCGGGACGGCGATGGTGCCGATCTGTTCGGCGTCCGCGTTATGGATAGCGATGCCTTCCTTGGTCACGGTGTAGAGATTGCCGCGCTCGTCGACGGCCAGACCGTCGCTGCCAATCTTGGCGGCGACCTTGGCGTCGGAGAGGGTTCCGTCCGCGTTGACCTTGGCGGACTTGCAGACGGTGCCATCGGTCCACCAGACCTTCTTGCCGTCGACGGTGCCGACAACGCCGTTGGGGGCTTCGACGCCCACGGCCTTACCGACGTTGGTCACCGACTTGCCGTCAGCGGAGATGCGGCAGAGCGTGCCGTTGAGGACGTTTTCCGGGATGGCGTCCTTCTTGGCTTTGGACGGACGGAGCTTCGGCAGCGTGAAGTAGATATCGCCGTTGGGGGCGAGCCACAAGTCGTTCGGGGCGGTGAGCTTCTGGCCATCGCAACTGTCGGCGAGGATGGTCTCGGTGCCGTCCTTGTCACGACGGACAACCGCACGCTTATCGATCTCGCAGAAGATCAGGCGGCCCTGAGGGTCGACGACGATGCCGTTGGAGCGGGACTTGCGGTCGAGGAAGAGCTTGCTGCCCCCTTCGGCCGTCCAGCGCTGCATGTTGTTGCTCGGGATGTCCGAGAAATAGAATGCCTTCTCCTGCGGATGCCAGGCCGGGCCTTCGGTGAACTTATAACCTTCGCCGACCTTCTTCGCCGGACCGGCGTTGAAGACTTCGGCGGCCGAGGCGAAGGAAGCGGAGAGCAGGGCGGCGGTCAGGAGGAGGGAGCGCATGGGGATTGGGGGGTAGGGAAAAGATGGAGGATGGATGAAGGGATGAAAGAGGAAAGATGGGGAGGCGGGAGGGCCACTTAAGATGTTCTTGGTTCCTTGTTCTTAGTTCAGGGAATTACCGCCCAGAAGCGGTGGGAGATGCACTCTCAGGTCTCGGGTCTCGGCCGTCAGGTGCCGGGTTCAGGT
>JBEEKW010000127.1:0-2800 GCA_041168485.1 Verrucomicrobiota bacterium | reverse complement strand
AAACTGAAGCTGTGACGGGCCACCAGCCAGCCGTGATCGGCGAAGCCGCGCTCATCCGAACGTCGCACCGTAAGGTTCATATCCCAGCAACTTGGGCCGAAAAACGCCGAAGTCCATCACCCCTCGATTTTCCCGACGGATTTAGTTTGAAAACACCCCCTCAGATTGGTCTATGCTGATATTTCGTGTCGGGCAGTGGCTCAACCTGGTAGAGCGCTGCTTTCGGGTAGCAGAGGCTGAGAGTTCAAATCTCTCCTGCCCGACCAATTTAAAGACCCCGGGGATGTTTCGACGTCCCCGGGGTCCTCTGCTTGGGGGTTGAAGCAGCCTCTGGGCGATCCCCTAATACATCATGCGCCAAATCCTCGTTCTTCTTCTGGTCATCGCGTCCGCTACCGCCATCGCGGCGCCGCTGCTTGACCGCACTCCTGGCGTGGTCTCGTATACGTTCCGCAATGAATTCAAGGCCGATATGCCGGCGACCTTCGATAAGGTTAAGGGCTTCGGCATCACCGACATCGAGATGTCCAATCTCTTCGGTCAGGAGCCCGCCAAGATCCGCGCACTCATGGACGCCCGCGGCATCACCTGCTCTTCCTACGGTGCCCCTTACAACGACGTGCTCAAGAAGACCGACGAGGTCGCCGCCGTTGCAAAGACTCTCGGTGCGCAATACGTCCGCGTGTCGTTGCCGGGCAGCAAGACGCCATTCGACAAGGCGGCCGCGACCCTGCGCGCGGCCGAGATGAACACAATGGGCAAGCAGCTCCGCGAGAAGCATGGCCTGACCTTCGTGCTGCATAACCACGGCATGGAATTCGTCGCCGAAGGCCAAGGCACGCTGTACGACTTCATTCACGAGCAGACCCGCCCCGAAGACGTGAGCTTCGAACTCGATGTACTCTGGGCCTACCTCCCCGGCGCCGACCCGGTCGCGATCCTCGAGAAATACGGCGCCCGCATCCCGCTCATGCACGTGAAGGATGTCCGCAAGGGCCTGCCGCGCACTTGGGGCCATAAATATGACTCCGATAACGACGTCACGCTCGGCACGGGTCAGCTCGACCAGTCCGCGATCTTCGCCGCTGCCAAGAAGGCCGGCGTGAAGCATTTCTACCTCGAGGACGAGAGCTCCCACTCCCTGGCTCAGGTTCCGCAGTCCATCGCCTTCCTGAAGGCCGACCGCTAAAGGCCGCACGGGCGGAAAAGGACAACCTTACGGCGTAATTAGTCCCGAGGTTGGGGTTGAAATCCCCGAGCCGGAGGTCTCTTTTATTAGTCTTACGGCGGAACACCCCTGCTCTGTCGGCTGTCCTATCCCCATGCCCTCCAAGGCCACCCTATTTCTTGGCTTTTTTGTCGGTGCCCTCTGCTCCGCCGAGCCGATCAACTTCAGCCGGCAGATCCGACCGATTCTGTCGGAGAATTGCATCGCCTGCCACGGCCCCGACGAGAAAGCCCGCAAGGGGAAGTTGCGCCTCGACGACGAGAAAGATTCGAAGCGCGACCGTAAGGGCGACTTCGTCATCCTACCCGGCAAGCCCGAGCAGAGCGAACTGATCAAGCGCATCGAGTCGACCGACCCCGATGACGTCATGCCGCCGCCGAAGCAGCATAAGACGATCCCCGCCGCGCAGCTCGCCCTCCTTAAGGAATGGATCAAGCAAGGCGCCCCGTGGGGACGTCACTGGTCCTATGAGCCTGTCGCCCGTCCGTCTGTGCCGAAGAGCGGCGAAACCAATCCCGTCGACGCCTTCCTCGCCGACCGCCAAAAGAAAGAAGGCCTGACCTGGTCCGCTGAAGCGCCCAAGGCCATCCTCATCCGTCGCCTCGCCCTGGATATTACTGGCCTACCACCGACGCCTAACGAGGTCGCCCAGTTCTCTGGCGCCAAGCACGCGGACATCGTCGCCCATTTCTTAGCCAAGCCGGCTTACGGCGAACACTGGGCCCGTCAGTGGCTCGACCTCGCCCGCTATGCCGACAGCGCTGGCTACCCCTCCGACCCCGGCCGTGTCATCTGGGCCTACCGCGACTGGGTCATCAAGGCCCTAAACCGGAATCAGCCTTACGACCAGTTCGTCATCGAGCAGATGGCCGGCGACCTCCTACCCAAGCCGACCGAAGACCAGATCATCGCGACCGCCTTCCATCGTAATACGATGACCCAGAACGAAGGAGGCACGAGCGATGAAGAATTCCGCAACGCCGCCGTCATCGACCGCGTCAACACCACCTACGCGGTCTTCATGGGCACCACCATGGCCTGCGCGCAGTGCCACACCCACAAGTACGATCCGATCACGATCGACGAATATTTCCGTTCCTACGCCTTCCTCAACCAGAGCGTCGATAGCGATAAACGCGACGAGTCTCCGCTCCACGAAATCTACCCGCCCGGCGTGAAAGCGCAGCGCGAGCAGTGGGTCAAGGACAGCGCCGCCGCGGAAGCGGCCTTCAAGAAGCCTGACCCCGCCTGGCTCGCTGGTTACGACGCGTGGTTGGCCAAGGGACCGAAGCTTACTGACAAGCCACTCAAGACCGCCCTCGATGCCCCCAAGGAAAAGCGCACGAAGGCCCAGGAGAAACTCCTCTCCGATCACTACGTCCGTAACGTCTCTCCGGCGACCAAGGCCGAACGCGCCCTCGCCGACGGTCTGAAGAAACAAATCGCGGCATCCGCGCCAGTCACCGTGCCGATCATGCAAGACCTCGCCGGTGAAAAACGTCGCAAGACCTTCATCCAACTCCGCGGGAACTGGCAGGCTCTCGGCGACCAGGTTGACGAAGGCGTACCGAC
>JBEEKW010000126.1:0-2802 GCA_041168485.1 Verrucomicrobiota bacterium | reverse complement strand
ATTACAGATTCCTCGATGAATGCCATCGCCAGTCGCCATGGACAGAAGGTCGCCGCACAGCCCTTGGCTCTTTACGATCTTACCCTCGACCCAGCCGAGGCCCACGACCTGGCAGCGGAGCATCCCGACGTCGTCCAGCGTCTCTCCGCCCTCGCCACCCCTGTCCGCCTTGCCCTTGGGGATAAGCTGACCGGAGCCCAGGGCAATGAGCGCCGTCCCGCTGGCTTTGTGCCCGTGAAGTAGCCGCTGATTGGGGTGGAAAGGGCCATGCGCGTGGCTTCACTGAAGTCATGCTCACCCCCGGCATGACCTTCGGCCTATTGGCCGCCCTATTGGCTGCATCCCTTCAGGCGGCCGAAGCGCTCCGCGTCGAGACCTCCCGCGACCTGTGGATCTCTTCCTATCCTTCCGAACAAGAAGGCAACAACGGTGGCTCACCGAAACTTAAACTCAAAGGCACTCAGGAGTTTTTCCTCATCGATTTCGACGCGACAAAATTCCGCGGTAAGCGAGTCGTCCGCGCGACGCTCCACTTACACTTGGAAGCCGCACCCGCCCTCGGACGTACCACGGTCTCGACGGTCTCCCAGGAATGGGTCGAAGGTAAGGGCACAGGTTACGCAAAGGTACCCGGTGCCACTAGCTTCCGCTGGGCACGTACGGGTGAAGAACGCTGGGGTGGCGATGGCCAGAACGTCACGTCGATGACGCTCGGGCTCTCGGGCTCGACCTGGGGCTTCGGCGATTCGACGCCACCCGACGCCAATCGGTGGCAAGTCATCCCGATCGAACCCGCAGTCGTTCAGGCCCGCGTCGACGGACGCAGCCACGGCTTCTTCGTGATGGACGACGTCGGCAGCGAGTATCAACGCGACGGCGATCAATTCACCTACGCGTCCTTCCCTAACCGCTACGTCGCCAGCCGCGAAGGCAAGAAAGGCACCGCCCCGTTCTTCACGCTCTGGCTCGAGGATGGCCCGGCCCCTGCGCCCACGACGAAAGCCGACCCCGTCCTGCCCGAAGCGAAAGCCGCCACCCTGCCGACCCTCCCTAAGCAAGCACCTGGCACAACCGACCTTGAAGCCACCGATGCCCTTGGCCTGCCCATCACTGGCCTACGGCTCTTCGCCGCCAAGGGCGAAGCGGTGACGATGCTACTCCCGAGCGCCCCCGACAAGGTGTCCATCGACCTGCCCCTGCGCCGCTACGACCTGCCTAAAGTCGGCGCCTTCGAGGACCCGCTCGTCGTCTCGCCGAACGGTCGCCTGCTGGAATTCCAGATTCCGAAAGACGCACGGCCTGGCGAACACCGCGGGACCCTCAAGATCGGCGGACAAGAGTTTACCTTCACGATTCACGTCTGGAACTTCACCCTGCCGGACCGCCTGTCGTTCGTCGCGCAGATGAATGGCTACGGCATGAACGACACTTCGAACGAGTGGTTCCGTCTGGCCCACGAGCATCGCCTAACGCTTAACATCCTTCCCTACGGCTGGACTGGCCGGGTGACCGCCGCGCCGAAGGTCGGCTCCGATGGCTCTTTTGACTGGAAGCAATGGGATGAGCGCTTCGGCCCGCTCCTCGACGGCTCGGCCTTCGCTGATCTCCCCCGCGGCAAAGTCCCCACGGAAGCACTCTACCTGCCGCTCAACGAAAACTGGCCGATGAACCATGAGCAGCACTTCAAAGGCGGCTACTGGATCGAAAACGCCTACGCGCCGGAGTACTGGCAGGAATTCCGTTCGGCTGCCGGAAGCTTCGCCCGTCACTTCGCCGAGAAGGGCTGGCACGAGACGACTTTCGAGTTCTACCTGAACAACAAAGTCTACTTCAAGAACGGCAAGAACGGGAAGCCCGGCAGTTGGAAAGCTTGCTCCGCCCCTTGGATCTTCGACGAACCGCAGCACACCCAGGACTTCTGGGCGATCCGTCGCTTCGGACAGGAATTCTGGCAGGCCGTCGCGCCGCATCCCGAGGTCCGCGCCGCCTTCCGCCTCGATGTCTCGCGTCCCGAATGGCAACGCGACCTGCTCGACGGCGTCAGCAACGTCGACGTGGTCTCCGGCACACTCCGTGACTACCCGCGCCGCGTGATTGGCCGCAACCGTCGCGACGGCAAACTTACCTACATGTATGGTTCAGTGAGCAAGCTTGGCCAGCCGCTCGCCATCAATGCCGCCTGGTGCGTGGAAACTTGGTCGCTCGGCGCTGACGGCGTCGTGCCTTGGCAGACCATCGGCAAGAAGGACTCGCTGTCCAAGCCCGACGACCTCGCGGTGCTCTACCCCGGATCGGAAGGCCCGCTACCTAGCCTTCGCCTCAAGGCCTTCCGCGCAGGCCAGCAGCTCGCCGAGTACCTTGCGATCTACGCGGCGGCCTCCGGACAAGACCGCGACACGGTCGGCGCCGCGGTACTCGCCCTACCCGGTCTGCGCGCTGGAACGATCAAGACCTACGCCGACGACGCCGGTAGCTCCGCCTTCGGCGGAGAAGCCGGCCGCTCCGTCGCGGAACTTCGCCTCCGCCTCGGTACCTGGCTCGACGCCCAAGCCCCCGCTCCGCGCGCACGCTGGCACGACCCTCGTCCCGCCCGGCCCGACCCAGCCAAGGCCCCTCCCGTCGCCGCCTTGCCAGCGCCGACCACCCGCTGACCCTCTGATGCGCCTGCTCACCCTCCTCCTCACACTGGCGATCCTCCCGAGCTTCGCCGCGCCCACGAAGACCAACGTGGTCTTCATCCTCATCGACGACTTCGGCTACGAATGCGTCACGGCCAACGGCGGCGAAAGTTATCGCACCCCG
>JBEEKW010000125.1:0-2914 GCA_041168485.1 Verrucomicrobiota bacterium | reverse complement strand
CTCCTGCTCATGGAGACCGACGGGCATCCGGCCGCGGTCGCCGAAGAAGCCGAACAGATGCTAGCCCTGGCCCGCGCCCGTGGCGCCCGCGACGTCCGCGTGGCCCGCGATGACGCCGAAGCCCTGCAGCTCGCCTCCGCCCGCCGATCCGCCTTCTCCGCCCTCGCGCGTGTTCGCCCGACAACCATCCTTGAGGACGTCACCGTCCCGCGCGACAAGCTCGCCGAGATGGTCGCCTTCGTCGCCGAGGTAGCGAAGAGGCATAAACTCCTCGTCGGCACCTTCGGCCACATGGGCGACGGCAACCTGCACCCGACCTTCCTGACCGACGAGCGTAACACCGAGGAGATGGCCCGCGTACACGAAGCCCTGGAGGACATCGTTACCAAGACCCTCGCCCTCGGTGGCACAATCACCGGCGAACATGGTGTCGGCTTGGCCAAGAAAGCCTGGCTCCGCCGCCAAGTCGGCGAGAATAGCCACGACCTCATGCGCGAGATCAAGCGCGCCTGGGATCCGCGCAACCTGCTCAACCCCGGCAAGATTTTCGACTGAGGGATGAAGCCTTCGCTCAAGCTCCTCGATTACTCGATCCTCCAGCAGTGCATGCATTGCGGGATGTGCCTCCCGGCCTGCCCGACCTACGTCGCGACGAACAAGGAGCGCCATAGCCCGCGCGGCCGTATCTCGCTCATGCGAGCCGTCGCCGACGGTGAACTGCAGCTGTCGCCGGCCTTCGCCGACGAGATGAGCTACTGCCTTGGCTGCTTGGCGTGCCAGACCGCCTGCCCCGCCGGCGTGGATTACTCCAACCTCCTCGAGACCGCCCGCGCCGAAGTCCAGTCCGCCGGCCTTAACCAGACTTTCACTAGCCGCTTCTGGCGTACGGTCACCATCCGCGGCCTGTTCATGCGCCCGCGCCTGCTCCGCTTCGTCGGCCGCCTGCTCTGGCTTTACCAAAGACTCGGACTGCAGACCGCCTTCCGCAAGACCGGTCTGACCAAGCTTCTGCCGAAAGACCTCCGTCGCCTCGAGCCGCAGTGCCCGACCATCGCGTCGAAGTTCTCGCCGCAGCTCATCCGCCCCATCGAGTCGCCGACGAAGAAGCAGCACCGCGTCGCCCTGCTCACGGGCTGCGTCCAGGATCTCGTCTTCGCCGACATCAACCGCGATACCGCGGACGTCCTCCTGGCCAACGGGTGCGAAGTGCATACCCCGCCCGTCCAACCCTGCTGCGGCTCGCTCCACGCCCACAACGGCGAAGCCAACGCGGCTAAGACGCTGGCCAAGCGGATGATTGACCTCTTTCCACCATCACAGTTCGACGCCATCATCACCAACTCCGGTGGCTGCGGTAATCACCTCCGCCATTACAGCGCCCTGCTCGCCGGCGACCCGGTCTACGCGCCATTGGCGAAACTCTGGGACTCGAAGCTCCGTGATATCCATGAATGGATGATGGAGCAAGGCTGCCGCGCTCCGCGGACAGGCTTAGGCGAACTCACTGTCACCTACCACGACTCCTGCCACCTGACACACGGCCAGAAGGTCACCAAGCAGCCGCGCGACCTCCTGAAGCTCATTCCCGGGCTCAAGCTCGTCGAACTCCCCGAAGCCAATTGGTGCTGCGGCAGCGCTGGCATCTACAACATTACCCAACCCGAGCAGTCGGAACAGCTCCTCGTCCGCAAGATCGAGCACGTCATCGGCACAGGCGCATCGGTCCTCGCCACCGCCAACCCCGGATGTCACCTTCAGATCGCCCGTGGCCTCCGCCAAGCCGGCTCTCCCATCACCCTCCTCCAACCCGTGACCCTGCTGGCCCGCGCGTATCGGAAAGAGCGCTGATCCCCCTCTGGCCAACCGTTCAACCATTCAACCCGTCAACTCATCTTCCATGAAATCAGTAAACATCGGCATCATTGGCGGCGGCCTTATGGGTCGCGAAATGGCCAGCGCTTTCGCCCGCTGGTGCGCCCTCACCGACGTCTCAGTCCGCCCGGTCCTCACGGCCGTGGCCGATCTCAATCCCGCCACGCTCTCGTGGTTCGATTGCATCCCTTCCTGCACGCAGAAGACCACCGACTATAAGGCGCTACTCGCCAACCCCGACGTCGACGTGGTCTACGTGGCCGTCCCGCATAACCTGCATGAGCAGCTCTATTGCGACGTCCTCGCTGCCGGCAAAGACCTCTTCGCCGAGAAACCCTTCGGTATCGACCTCGCCTCCGCCCGCCGCATCCACGCCGCCGCCAAGGCCAGTGGTCGCTTCGTGCGCTGTAGCTCCGAGATGCCCTTCTTCCCCGGCGCCCAGCGTGCCTTCGAGCTCGCGAAGTCCGGCTCGATCGGCCGCATCTTGGAAGTCGTCTCGGGTTTCCACCACAGCAGCGACCTCGACCCCACCAAGGCCGCGAACTGGAAGCGCCTCAACTCCATGTGTGGTGAAGGCGGCGCCCTGAACGACCTCGGCATGCATGCCTGCCACATCCCTCTGCGCCTCGGCTGGAAGCCCTCGCGCGTCTTCGCCCAGCTCCAGAAGGGTTACCCACAGCGCCCCGACGGTAAGGGCGGCGTGACGAACTGCGACACTTGGGACAACGCGCTCCTCAACACCTGGATCAAGGTCGGTGAGCACGAAGTGCCCATGCGTCTCGAGATGAAGCGCCTCATGCCCGGCGCAACCAACACTTGGTTCATCGAGATCCTCGGCACCGACGGCGGCGTCCGCTACAGCACTTCTGACACCAAGGCCCTCTGGCTCTTCGAACGTGGCAAGGAACAGTTCTGGAAGCGCACCGACCTCGGTTTCAGCACGCCGTTCAAGACCGTCACCGGCGGCATCTTCGAACCCGGCTTCGCCGACGTCATCCAACAGATGTGGGCCGCCTACCTCATGGAACGCGCCGGCCTGCTC
>JBEEKW010000124.1:0-5932 GCA_041168485.1 Verrucomicrobiota bacterium | reverse complement strand
CGCCCATTCTCGTTGGCGCGAACTCGTCGGCCCAGCGAAGGAGTTCGGCGTCGGCGTCATCGCGCTGGCCGATCCGGCCGCCGCTGCCGAAGCCCGCGCTTCCGGTGCCTTCCCCTCCAGCACCCGCATCCTCGAAGGCACCGCCGGCCTGACCGAAGTCGCGTGTCTCCCTGAAATCTCGATGGTCGTCTCCGCCGTCGTCGGCACCGCTGGCCTCACGCCGACGCTCGCCGCGCTCAAAGCAAAGAAGGACGTCGCGCTCGCGAGCAAGGAACTCCTCGTCCTCGCCGGTAAGTTTGTGACTGAAGCCGCCCGCCTCTCCGGTGCGCGCCTGCTGCCAGTCGACAGCGAGCACAACGCGATCCACCAACTCCTACGCGATAAGCCCAAGGGCGACATCGACCGCCTCGTGCTCACGGCCTCAGGCGGCGCCTTCCGCGATACGCCGCTCGCCGACCTGAAGCACGTCACGCTCGCCCAGGCGCTCAAGCATCCCAATTGGAGCATGGGCCCGAAGGTCACAATCGATTCGGCGACGATGGCGAACAAGGGACTCGAAGTCATCGAAGCGCGCTGGCTCTTCGACGTCCCCGCCGACCGCATCGACGTCGTGGTGCACCCCCAGAGCATCATCCATTCGCTGGTGACGCTGACCGACGGCAGTTTACAGGCACTCCTCTCGCCGCCCTCGATGGCCTATCCGATTCAGGACTGCCTCCTCTTCCCAGAGCGCCTACCCTGCCCCGCCCCGCGCCTCGACCTTACCCAGGCCCTCACGCTGGGCATGACCCCACCCAACCCGGCTCGCTACCCTTGCCTCGGCCTCGCCCGTGCCGCGGCCACCACCGGCGGTACCGCCCCAGCCATCTTTAACGCAGCCAACGAGGTCGCGGTGGCTGAATTCGTGGCCGGCAAGCTCCCCTTCACCGGCATCGCCGAGCTCGTCAGCCGTGCCTTGGCGGCCGTTCCAGCCCGCGAACCGGGGTCCTTGGGCGACGTCCTCGCCGCCGACACCGACACCCGCATCACTGCGTCCAGGCTCGCCCTGGGCCTAGCCCGTTGAGATAACCCCTTCCTCTCTTTCCATGGACAATCTTTCTTTCGGCGACCTCCTCGGCTCTCTCTGGGGCATCAGCCTCGTCGCCATCTTCTTCGGCGGCTCAATTTTCGTCCACGAGCTCGGCCACTTCCTCGCCGCCCGTAAGCGCGGCCTGAAGATTGAGCGCTTCTCCATCGGCTTCGGCCCGCGCCTCTTCGGCTGGACCGGCAAGGACGGCGTCGACTACCGCGTGTCGATCATCCCGCTCGGCGGCTACGTCGCCCTTCCCCAGCTCGCCGACATGGAAGGTATTGAAGGCGCGAGCAGCGAAGAAGCCGAAAAACTCCCAAAGATTTCCTACGCCGATAAGATGATCGTCTCGGTCATGGGCGCGGTCTTTAACGTCATCTTCGCCTTCTTCCTCGCTTGCGTGCTCTGGTTCACCGGCATGCCGGTCGCCGCGGGCACCTCCAGCACCATCGTCGGCTACGTGCCCGAACAGCTCGTCACGAGCTCCGGTCACCTGGCCGAACTCGGCCTCGGGAACACGGTCCCAGGGCCCGCCTACAAGGCCGGCCTGCGCTCCGGCGACAAGGTGCTATCCATCGACGACAACCCGGTCTCGAACTTCAACCAGATCACCGAGGCGGTGATGCTCGGCAATCGTAGGGACTCGCAGGGCAACCCGACCGCGACGTTCAAGGTCGAACGCGACGGCAAGGAACTCGAAATCGTCGTGCTACCGGCCCGCATCGAGCTGAACGCGAAGTCCGGCGACAAGATCCGCATGGCCGGCCTGCAGCTCCATCGATGGCCAGCCGCTGAACAACACCGTCGAATTCCGCGAACTGCTCCGCAAGGGCGGCGCCAAGCCCCGCACGCTCCTCGTCGAGCGCGAAGGTGGCGTGAGCGCCAAGGTCATCATCACGCCGCAGGTGAACACGACGGTCAACCCAGTTAGCATCATCGCCTACGGTGAAGAGAAGAATCGCCATCAGCTCATCGTTCTTCCCGCCACGCGCGACCTGCTCACCAACGACGACGCGGCCATCCGCGACCAGCTGATGGTACTCGGTATTTCACCCGAAGACTCAGACCTGGCCGAGACGCTCAAAATCGGCACGATCATCGATAAAGTCGACGGACGCTCGCAGATTACTTCGGTCCGTTCGCTCGAAGACCTCGAGAAGGCCGGTGCCGGCGCCCCGCGCGACCTCACGGTCTATTGGAAGCGCGCCAATGGCGACGCCGGCAATCTGACGCTGCGTAACGCCCAGGTGCGCCGCGGCAAGCCGGTCGAACACGCCCAGATTGGTACCTATTTCGTGACGAAGACCGAACTCGCGTACCGCAACCCGTGGGAAACCTGTGCAGGCATCGTGAAATCGACCTTCACCACGCTGGGCCGCCTCTTCGACCGCGGCTCTGACATTCAGGTGAAGCAACTCGCTTCGGTGATCTCGATCACGAAGACCTACTATAATATCTCCGAAGACATCCGCCGCGTGCTCTGGTTCACGGTGCTGATCAACCTGAACCTTGCGGTCCTCAACCTCCTGCCGATCCCAGTCCTCGATGGCGGCCACATGCTCATCGCCACGATTCAGCGCTTCACCAAGGGCGTACTGAGCAACAAGGCGGTCATCATCCTGCAATACACCTTCATGGGCCTCCTGCTCTCGCTGATGGCCTACATCATCCTGCACGACGTCCGCCGTTGCTCAGGCGATAGCGAACTCCAGCTCAAGCAACAGCTCCTGGAACGCCACGTCTATAAACAGCAGGACTTCGGCACGAAGAAGTAGGCCGAACTGAAAGCTCGGCAGGGCTAGAGACAGGGCTAGGGCTTGGGCCAGATAATGGCTTAGCCCCCAAGTTCGCCTAGCCTTGGCCCTATCCCCAGCCCTAGCCCTTCCCCAACGAAGGCCGCCCACCCGGGCGGTCTTCTTGTTTGGGTCAGTTCCTCGGTAACCTGAGCGCCGCCATCGCCGCCCTTAGCATCCCAGCCGCCCTCTCCGCCGCCGACGCTGCAAAGGCCGAAGCAAAAGCCCTGCCACGCAAGAAGATCACCGACCCGTACATCTACAAATTCGCCATCGGTAAGTTCGAGGCCTGGTCCATCAGCGACGGCTACGGCACCTTCAAGAACTGCGTCACGAAAAAGATGTTCCCGAAGTCCGATATGGATGCGATGACCAAGGCGCTCGTCGATCAGGGCGAACGCCCCGACGACGTCACGCTCTACATCAACATCCTGCTCCTGCGTAAGGACAAGGAAGTCATCCTCGTCGATGCTGGTTTCGGCCCAGTCGAACGCGACACCTGGGGCTGGCTCACCCAGGCGATGGCGTCGCCGGAAGTGAATATCAAGCCGGAAGAAGTCACCCACGCGCTCCTCAGCCACTCACACATCGACCATATCGGCGGCTTCACCAGCAAGGGTCGTATCCTCTTCCCCAACGCGGCCCTGCACGTCCTGCAGACCGAGGTCGACTTCTGGCGCGGCACGGAACCCGACTTCTCGAAGTCGCACCGCACCGACGACATCAAGGGAATGATCAAGAGTGTCCGCGGCTCGTTCGATGTCCTCCAGCCGAGCCTGGTCCTGCATAAGGACGGCGACCAAATCCTCGACGGCGCAATCACGATCCTCGCCGCCCCAGGCCACACCGACGGCCACGCAATCTACCGCATCAAGTCCGAAGGCCAGTCCCTCCTGCACCTCTCCGACCTCGCCCATAACCATGTGCTGATGCTCGAAGACCCGAATTGGTTCATCGATTTCGACCACAACCCCGAAGTCGCCGTGGCGACCCGCAAGAAGGTCTTCGCCGAAATCGCCGCCACGAAGGAACGCGCCTTTGGCTTCCACCTCCCCTGGCCGGGCCTCGGCATCGTCGCCCCCAATGGCCGCAAGGGCTACCAGTGGATTCCGTCGACTTGGCGCTGGGATTTCTGACGCTCGTTGACGGCTGAGGGCAAAGGGGTTGAGATACCCCCATGTCCTCGGACTATTGTCCTTCCCGCCACCGCACGGTCCGCCGCCTCACCCGCGTCGTGAACGTCGGCGGCGTGGCCGTGGGCGGTCTGAATCCGCTCCGCCTGCAGTCCATGACGACCTCCGACACGGAAGACGTCGCGGCGACGCTGGCCCAGGCAATCCGGCTCGCGGAAGCGGGCTGCGAGATCATCCGTATCACGGCCCCAAACAAGGCCGCGGCGATTGCGCTGAAAGATATTCATCAGCAGTTCCGCGCGGCGGGCTTCAATCAGCCGCTGGTCGCCGACATCCACTTCCTGCCGGTCGCCGCCATGGAAGCGGTCGAACACGTGGAGAAGGTCCGCGTGAACCCGGGCAACTACGCCGACAAGAAGAAGTTCGCCGTCCTAGAATACACCGACAAAGCCTACGCCGAAGAGCTCGAGCGCCTGCACGAGGCCTTCACGCCCTTGGTGCTCCGCGCTAAGGCCCTCGGCCGCTGCCTCCGCATCGGCACCAACCACGGCTCGCTCTCGGACCGTATCATGAACCGCTTTGGCGATTCGCCGAACGGGATGGTGGAGGCCGCCCTCGAGTTCATCCGCATCGCAGAATCCCACGGCTTCAAGGACATGATCCTGTCAATGAAGTCCTCGAACCCGAAGGTCATGGTCGAGGCCTATCGCCTGGCGGCCGCCCGCATGACGGACCTTGGCATGGACTACCCGCTGCACCTCGGCGTGACCGAAGCCGGCGAAGGCGAAGACGCCCGCATCAAGTCCGCGATCGGTATCGGCTCGCTCCTCGCCGACGGCTTGGGCGACACGGTCCGCGTCTCGCTCACGGAAGACCCGTGGCACGAGATTCCGGTCTGCAAAGAAATCGTCCGCCGCGCCGAAAGCTTCGCCGCCCTCGGCGCCGGGTCATCGGTCAAACTGCCCGCCGACCCAGCCGATCCGTTCTCGTTCGCCCGTCGCGAGACGGAGCTCCTCGCACTTTCAACGAATTGCCTCGCGGGCTCAGGTGAAGTCCCGCGCGTCATCGTCCGCAGTATCGCCGGCTTGGCCGATTGGCAGGCCGCCGCGAAGGAGATCCTCGACGTCCATGCGGCCCAGCGCGAAGTGCGCGCCGAAGGCCTGCTGGTGCGCCTCGACGACCCCGCCCACGCCGCCGGCCTACGGTCCCTGCGTAAGGCCCTCGGACAGGCCGTCCCGGCCCTCTTCGTCGAGACGAGCCTCTCCCCTCCCGACTTCCCGTTCGACGGTGCCGGCAGCCGTCTAGTAGTCGTGAAGGCCTTTGCCACCACCGATGGCGCAGAGCTCAATGCCTGGGGCGAAGCCATTGTGAAGCATGACGCCATCCTTGCCGTCGACCTCGATGGCCCGACGCTCGCGGCACTCACGAAGGAGCTCTCGGCGATTCCTGCTGGCCACCTGATCCTCACCTCTTCGCAGCCGCAGGATGGCCTGCACGCCACGGGCACTTACCGTGAACTCGTCCGTTGCGCCGACGTCGCTCAGCTCGAGGCACCGCTGTGGATCCGTGCCACGGTTGCCAACGCCACGCTGATCGACCCCGGCTTCCAGTCCCGCCTCATCGAAGCCTCAATCCTCGCCGGCGGCCTACTCGTTGATGGTTACGGAGACTTCCTCTCATGCGAGACGCCGACCTCCTCGGCGAAGTCGCTCACCCTGGCTTACGACATCCTGCAGGGAGCGCGTATGCGCCAGACCAAGACCGAGTATGTCGCCTGCCCGAGCTGCGGCCGCACCCTCTTCGATATCCAGTCGACGACCCTCAAGATCAAGGAACGCACCGGTCACCTCAAGTCCGTCACCATCGCCGTCATGGGCTGCATCGTGAATGGACCCGGCGAGATGGCCGACGCCGATTTCGGCTACGTCGGCGGCGCG
>JBEEKW010000123.1:0-3129 GCA_041168485.1 Verrucomicrobiota bacterium | reverse complement strand
CAGCGTGTGCGCTTCAGCCCACTTGCCCGCGGCCTTCTTGGCATCAGCCGGACGACCGGCGCCCGCGCCCGACTCCACCGGCTTGATGACCTGCGTGAAGCCATCGCGGGAAAGGCGACGCGCGAGCAGACCGGCGACGTGGGTCTTACCCACGCCGGTGTCGCTGCCGGTGACGAAGATGAGGGCCATGTTATTTGCAGCCGCAACCACCGTTGCCGCAGGATTCTTCCGTTGCGTTGGCGGCGGCGAATTCCGCCACGTTTGGCCATTCGGCCGGCTTGGCGTCCGCTGGGGCGAGATCGCCGCGATGGATACGACGAGCTTCGTCCGGGTGCATCGGGTGCAGGCCGAGACGCTTCATCAGGTTCATGTCCTCTTCGATGTCGGGATTACCCGTCGTGAGGAGCTTCTCGCCGAGGAAGATCGAGTTGGCGCCAGCGAGGTAGCAGAGGGCCTGCGTCTCGTCGTTCATATTGGCACGGCCAGCGGAGAGGCGAACCATCGCCTTCGGCATCAGGATGCGGGCGACGGCGATCGTGCGGACGAACTCGATCGTATCGACGAACTTACGGCCCGCGAGGGGCGTGCCTTCGACGGCCACCAGGGCGTTGATCGGCACGGAGTCGGGCTGAGGGTCAAGCTGCGCGAGCTCGACAAGCATCTTCATGCGGTCGTCGACCGTCTCGCCCATGCCGAGGATGCCGCCGGAGCAGACCTCGAGGCCGGCCTTGCGGACGTTCGAAAGCGTCTGGAGACGGTCGTCGTAGGTGCGGGTCGTGATGATCTTCGCGTAGTGCTCGCGAGAGGTGTCGAGGTTGTGGTTATACACGTCGCAACCGGCCTGCTTGAGGCGGGAGGCCTGGGCTTCGCTGACCATCCCGAGGGTGCAGCAGACTTCGAGGCCGAGCTCCTTCACGCCCGAGACTGTGTTCAGCACGCTGTCGAACTGCTTACCGTCGTTCACGCGGCGCCACGCGGCGCCCATGCAGAAGCGGGTCGCACCGCCGGCCTTGGCCTTGCGGGCATCGGCGAGGATCGCCTGTGTCTCCATCAGGGCTTCGGTCTCGAGGCCGGTCTGATTGTGGATCGACTGCGGACAATAGGCGCAGTCTTCGGGGCAGGCGCCCGTCTTGATCGACTTCAGTGTGCAGAGCTGCACGCCGGCCGGATCTTGATTGGCCTGGTGGACTTGCTGAGCCTTGAAGATCAGCGTGTTGAGCGGCAGGTCGTAGAGCGCTCGGGCTTCGGTGAGGTTGGGCATGATGTTTGGTATAAAAGGTAGGGACACGACCACGTCGTGTCCTATGCAGGGAGAGATGAAAGGGTGTCGTCCATGGCGAGGCGGACGGCGCGGACGAGGTGCTTCACTTCGTCGGCCTGTATGGAGATCGGCGGGACAAACAGGATCGAGTCGCCGAGCGGACGGATGACGAGACTGTGGCGGCGAGCGGCCAGGGCGACGCGGTAGCCCGCACGGGTGTCAGTCGGCCAGCGATCCGTTGATGCTGGCTTGAATTCGACGGAACCCGTGAGGCCGAGTTGGCGGAACGTGCGCACATGGGCATGACCAGCTAAGGCGGCCTCCATCTCACGACCCAGCAGCGATGCGCGTTCGGCGACCTGACCGGAGGCGAGCATCGGCTTGAGTTTACGAAGTGACTCACGGGCGACGGCGCAGCCGAGCGGATTGCCGGAGAAAGTATGGCCATGGAAGAAGGTCTTCCCTTCGGAGAACGCCCCGAGGAAGGCCTGATAGATATTTTCGGAGGTCAGCGTCGCGGCCAGTGGCAGGTAGCCGGCAGCGAGGCCCTTCGCGAGGCAGAGGAAATCCGGGACGACGCCTTCGAGTTCCGAGACCGTCAGCGCACCTACGCGCCCAAAGCCCGTGAAGACCTCGTCGAGGATGAGGTGCACGCCGTGCTGGCGACAAAGGGCGGCGACGGCTTTGACGAAGCCCGCCGGCTGCTGGACCATACCGGCAGCGCCTTGGACGCGCGGCTCGAGAATCAAGCAAGCCGTGGTGGCAGCATCGCGTTCAAGGAGAGCCTTCAGCGCGGCCAGCGAGGCAGAAGCGTCGGAGCGGGCAACCTTACCAGCACACTCGGAATGGACCGGGGCCGGGAAAGTCTGGGCGGCGAAGAGCCAAGGATTGAACCGGCGGTGGAACTCGGAGCGCTCGCCGACGGCCATCGTGCCGAAGGTATCGCCGTGGTAGGCGCCTTCCATCGAGATGACCCCGCGCTTGGCTTCCTGGCCGACGAGTTGCCAATACTGGAACGAAAGTTTCAGGGCGACCTCGACGGCGTTGCTGCCGTTGTCGGTATAGAAGCAACGCGGCAGGGCGCCGTTCGTCAGGCCGGCGAGATCTTCGGCGAGCTCCGTCGCAATCGGGTGGTTCAGACCGAGCAGCGTCACGTGGGCGATCTTCTCGGACTGTTCACGCAGGGCGCGGTTCAGGTCGGGGTCATTGTGACCATGGACGTTCGTCCAGACCGACGCATTACCGTCCAGGTAGCGCTTCCCTTCCCCGTCGATCAGCCAGCTGCCTTCGCCTCGGACAAGATGCAGTCGTGGGTTGTCCTGATACTCCCGCATCTGGGTAAACGGGTGCCACCCGAAGCGCCGGTCGGCGGCATCGAGGACGTCCTGGGCGGACGAAGCATCTGCGGGGGCAGTCGGCACACCCCTTATCTAGGGCCCTCGGGGGTCATTGTTAAGCCCGAAGTAGGGGGAGGTTTACAATCACCCAGACCCTAGGTGTTAGCGGTTAGCGGTTGGAAATCCCAAGAACCCAAAGGGGGACCGGAAACCGGGAAGGATGCGGCGGGCATCAAGACCCCCAGCCAATCATCCGGTCTCCGGTTTCCCTTTGAGCATCCCTACCCTTACTTACCCTTCAGCGCTTCGTTCGTCTTCGCGACGATTGCGTCCGCAATCATCTTATAGGCGGGGGCTGACCAATGGTATTCATCTCCGGCGGCCAGGTCCAGACGAGCGGCGAGCGGCGTATACATATCGATGACCTCCACGCCTTCTTCCTTCATGACCTGCTCGGCGAGTCGGTTGATACGTAAGACGACCGAGTTCTTATCCCCTAAGGCCGTGACCGGCTTGCTGGGTTCAGCGCGT
>JBEEKW010000122.1:0-3195 GCA_041168485.1 Verrucomicrobiota bacterium | reverse complement strand
CGAGGCATCGTCCCCTTGTTCGATGATCTGACGGAAGCTAACGCGGGGATTAGTTAAAGCTTTCTGCTGCTGATTTGGAGCCTTCTCTGCCCTCACCCGCCAAATACGGCCCATCGTCTTGCCTGATTCGAAATCAGTATGTTTGCGCACTTCTGCCGCCAGGTATTCAGGATGCTCGATGACCTTACGATACATGTCCGCAATGTAGAGAGCTCCTTCCGGCCCCTTGGCCAGGTAGACCGGCCGGAACCAGTCGTCACGCGAGGCGAGCAGTTCGCGATTAGAGAACGCCGGGGTGGCCGCGAAGGTCGCGCCCTTGGGAGTGAGCCGATCGGCATGGATGAGGTTGCCGGTTGGATCGCAGGAGAGCACGGTGTTGGCGCATTCGGGAGTCAGCAGCGACTTCCCTTGCCAGACCTTCACGCCACAAGCGGCGCTGAAAGAACCCGCATGGCCATCGGCGGTCGTAATGTTCGAGCTAATCGGAAAAAGCCTCACGCCATCATGGCCACCGTTGATGCCGTTGAAAGCGTCGCGCTCATTGCAGTCCTGGACAGTTTCGCTGAAAGCCAGCCGCGGATTACGCTTCAGCCACTTGGAATCGAAGACGACGTGCTGCACCGGCACGCGATTCATGCAGATGAAACGGTTACCGAAGATATCGAAACTCATGCCATACTGGGACTTTCCGTCCACGAGCTCGACCTCGAGGGTCTTCGGATGAAAACGGATATCGGACGTCATCTTGAACGCGGGGCGCTCGGGATGGTCTGGACAGGTTACCGTGCCGCCACTCAAGCCGGCGGCCAGATAGATCAGGCCGTCAGGACCGATGGTCGGGGCGTTGACGCGTAGTTGAGTGCTACCCGTCGTGGCGAAACCGGTAAGGAGCACGCGACGTTCATCCGCGACGCCGTCGCCGTTATTATCCTTAAGAAAGAGCACATCCGGAGCACAGGTGACGATCAGGCCTCCGCCCCAAGGCAGCACGCCGTTTGGGAAGGTCAGCCCATCGGCGAAGACGGTACGTTTATCCATCCGGCCGTCGCCATCGGTATCCTCGAGCATCGCGATGACGCCCGCAGGCTTCTCACCTTCTTTCGGGCCAATCGGGTAGCCACGATTTTCCGCGACGAACAGGCGTCCCTTGCTATCAAAAGCAATCGCGCACGGCGAAGCCACCACCGGCTCGGCGGCGACGAGTTCGACTCGCAGGCCAGGCGCAGCCTCAAAGGCCTTCAACGCTTCAGCCGGCGCGAGCGGGCTCGGCAACGGGGCCGCCGCCAGCGCGGAGGCGAAGACGATGGACGCGAGGCGAATCATTTCAGCTGCGGAGGCTGATCACCATAAGCCCAAGGCTTGCCGACTGGTCCGTTCGGACGTTCGGGCAACTTGGCGGGCTTCATTTTCGCAGCGAGTTCGAGGCCGACGTTCATGAACTGGGTACCGGCAGTGATCTCTAGATTGCTGTAGCTCGTCAGGCGCGTCTCATACCCGCCGCCGTTCGGCCCAAAGGCTTCTTCGTCCGGGACGTAACCGACACAACCGTTGGCAAGCTCGACCGGGAAGGTCATGGGAAATCCGCTGCGCTTCTTGAGCTGGAGTCCGTAGGAGACAAAATACTCGGCGGGATTGGAGAGACAGACGACCGGACCGACCTGGATGGCCTGCACCTCGACCTCGACGCCGCTTTTCCGGGCGATCAAGGCGTCAAGCAGGAGAGTCTCCTTGGCCCAGACCCAATCCTTGTGGGCGGGCGGGCCCTTGATGCGTTCACGGGCCTCGGCGATTCGCTCAGGGGCGGGAATCCGGCGTCCAATCTCCCAGACCTTATGGTCGGCGGCCAGCGGTACCTCGGCGGTGCGGGTCTGTGACATGCTCAGCAGGACCTTCAAGGCCTCGGCGCCCACGCGTCCGCCAACGAACTGGGACCAGTCGTCGGAAGCCGGATTGGCCTTGGGGTCGAGATTGTTGACCTGGGTGATATCTCCGCAGGCGCCCTGCAGGAAGACCACCTTGGCGTCCTTGCCGTAATAGCCCTGGATGACCTTCTCGGTGTAATAGATCCAGTTTGCGCCGATGCCGTCGGAATTCGTGGTGGCGTGGCAGGAGAAGTTGACGATGCAGCCCGCGAGCGTGCCGTCAGGGCGCCAGACGCCGATCAAGCCGACCTCGTCGTCAATCGGATTGGCGAACTCGACCACGTCAGGGTTATTCTTGCCCGGATGGGAGAAGGTCAGGCCGTTCTTCATGCGCACACGGCGATTGAAAGCCACCTGACTCTCATGGCCGACGCCGTAGCCCACCGTCACCGCGGCCTTTGACTGATCGGCGGCGACAATCGCCTCGACCGTGGCGGCGACGACCTTCTTGAGATAGCCCGCATCGGCGCAGGACGACTTCTTGTAAGCGAGCTCTTGGATCTCGGCGGAAGCGTGATCGAACTCGCCCGGCAGGATCATCCCGATCGGACCGGAGGAGTGGGAATGCGAAGCGCCAATCATTACGTCGGTGATCCCCGTGGCGGCTTTCACCAAGGCGCGAATCTCCAGCACCGTCTCGCGCCGAATCATCAGAGCATCGATGCCGACGAGCGCCACGCGCTTCTGACCATCGTCGAACACGCTCGCGCGCACCTTGCACGGATCATGGATCTTCTTCGAGTAGACCTTCCCGTAATTACCCGGCATTTCCATACCAATGTCGGGCGTGATGTCGCGATCGGCGAACCCCACGCGGACGCCGGGCTTGGCGGGCGGCGCGGCGAAAAGCGTAACGGAAGCCAAGACCAGCAGGACATGGCGGAAGCCGAGTCGGGGAGAACTCATAGGGGTAAGAGCAGGTATGTCGGGAGAAAGTTCCCGGGACAAGCCCTACCCCGATTCCATTTCGAGGTGGCGGGTGGCAGCCCCGGGTTACGGGTGGCGGGAAACTAACCCAGCCACCTGCCACCCGAATCTTAGAGTCCTATTCGTGAAACCTAATCCGTGGCTTGGGGCCGTCTTTCACCTTCGGTAAACGCTCAGGGTCGGTCAGCGAGGCGCCTGACTGGAGCTCGGACTTGCCCTTCCATTCCCGCTCGAAGCCAGTGCTGGCGAGGCGCACGGCATCGCGGCCAAGCTTATGGTTCAGCGCGTCGACGGCCTTCATGAGCCGATCCTTGTTCGGATCAGCCTCACCGCCCATGCCGGGCAA
>JBEEKW010000121.1:0-3220 GCA_041168485.1 Verrucomicrobiota bacterium | reverse complement strand
CAGCAGGCTGAGGAGGAGGAGGGCGATGTTTTTCATCGGGAGTGATTACTTAGGTTCGCTGGTCTGACGGAGATAGAGGAAGAGGCTGCGGACATCCGGCTCCTGCATGCCGTTGAGCAGGCCCTCGGGCATGAGCGAGTTCGGGCTGACGACGCGGGTCTTGATCTGGTCCTTGGCGATGACCACGGGTGCGGGAGCGCCAGGAGCTTTGAGAGTCAGGGTGGATTCGTTCTCGGCGCTGATGATGCCGGCCTGGAGGGAGCCGTCCTTGAGCGTGATGTAGACGAGTTGGTAGTCCAACCCGATGACCGCATTGGGATCGATGATGTTCTGTAGCATGTATTCAAGGTCGGTGTAGCCGCCGGTCAGGTGCGGTCCGATCTCGCCGCCGGTGCCGAAGAGCTGGTGGCAGGCCGCGCAGGAAGCCCGGAAGAGTTCGCGGCCACGTTTGACGTCGGCGCTTAGGATGGCGTTCGTACCGAGGAACTTCTTATAGTTCGCGATGGCCTTGGCCTTGTCTTCGGAGCTGGCGTTGACGGTACCCCAGTTCTTCTCGAGCCAAGCGTTCATCTTGGCGTCGTTGAAGCCACGAATCTTGCTGGCCAGCGGGGCGCTCAGGACATCCTTCTTGAGTTTACCGGCATCGATGGCGGCGAGCAGGGCACGGGAACTTTCCGCGCGGCCGGCGAGGTTATTGAGGGCGAGCGGGCGGACGCCTTTGTCTTCATCGACGATGAATTGAATCAAGAGCGGTGCGATCCGGGCGTCGTCGAACTGCGCGAGGGCGACGATCGCCGGTCCGCGCAAGCCGCCGGCCTTGGCGAGTTCGAGGATTCCGGGAAGCGATTCGAGGTCGCGGATCTGGGCGAGGTTGGCGAGGACGCGGGCGCGCTCAGGCACGGGTGCCTTGGGGTTGAGCAGGGTGGCGCGCAGTTGATCCAACGCCGAGGCGTTGCCGAAGGTCACGGCGATCTGGCGGGCGCTGCTGCGGACCTCATTCGAGGGGTGCTTGGCGAGTTCGGCGTAAACCTTCGGCCATGTGGCGGGTTCTTTGAGGCGAACCTGTCCGACGAGACCATCCTTGATACCGTTGAGGAAGGTGGCGCGGAGCTTGTCGTTCGCGGCGAGCAAGGCTTGGCTAAGGACTTCGAGCTGTTCGCCTTTAGCACCAGGTTCGACCGCCGCGGTGGCTAGACGACGTGCGGTGAAGTTGGCGAGTTTGCCAAAGGGAGTCTTCTGGGCGAGGGCGAGTCCGCGGACGGGGTCGGCGGCGACGGCGGGTTCGAGGGCATACCAGAGCAGGAACGGGATGTTCTGGTCAGCGACGTCCTCGGCATTTTGTGCGAGCGGCTCGAGCCAGCTCCAGCGGTCGGCGATAGGGAGGCGTTGGGCGGCCGAAGCGATGCGACGACGCACGACGGGGGAAGGGTCTTTCTGGCTGAGCTGGACGATGCGATCGTAGACGCTCGCCGTTGGCTTACCGCCTTCGGTGGCGCAGGTGATGGCCCAGCCGCGGACGGCGGCGCTCTTGGCTTCAAGTGTGCGGAGGAGGGTGGCCTCGTTGAGGGCGCCCTGGGCGTGCAGCGTCCAGAGGGCGCGCAGCTGGCGGGTATCGTCGGGGTTCTCGAAGAGAATCTTCTCGAGCGCGGCGGTCGTGGCCGCGTTGGCACCGCGTTCCTGGAGGAGGCGACGGGCGTGGCGCACATACCAATCGTTGGCGTTGAGGTGATGGGCGACCAGTTCTGCGTCGGAAAGTTTCGCGAGGTCGACCTTCACGGGCTTCACGGCATCGGTGACAATCTTGTACATGCGGCCGTTGGAGCGATCGGAGAATTCTTTCTGCTGGTGGCAGGGGACCTTGTCGTACCAGTCATTAATGAAGACGCCGCCGTCCGGGCCGTACTGCGGAGAGAGACCGCGGAACCAGCGGTCGGAGCTGACACCGAAATCGACCTTCTTCTCGCTGCGATAACCACTGCCGGTCGGGATCATCGTCTCGCACCGGATCTTGTTCATGTGGATGTCATGGAAGAAGAACTGGTCGCGCCATTCGGCGGGGAAGGCGCCACCGAGGTACACCATCGCGCCGGCGTAGGCGGCTTTCTCATAGCGGCCCCAAGCGATGGTCTTGATGTCATCGTAAGTATGGACGTCTGGGTGAGTGCCGGCCTGGCGCTGGTAGCGAGCGCCCTGGATGGCGTGCCACATGTGTGGGATGACGCAGGCCTCGAAGAAGGCTTCGCCGTGGTCGTTCCAATCCACGCCCCATTGGTTGCTGCCGCCTTCGCACCAGCGTTCGAAGATCTTGCGCGTCGGGTGGAAGCGCCAGACGGCGGCTTCGACGAGGATGCGCTCGCTGTCCGGGGTGCCAGGCTTGCCCACTCGGGAGCGATTGAAGATGCCATGCGTGCCGTAGAGCCAGCCATCCGGGCCCCAGATGAAGTCGTTCAGGGTCTCGTGAGTATCTTTGCCCTCCCAGCCATCGAGCATGACCTGCGGTTCGCCCGCGGGCTTGGGTTCGTCGCCGTCCTTGATCGGGATGAAGAGGAGGTTGGGCGGAGAGCCGAGCCAGACGCCGCCGAAGCCGACGGCGATACCGCTGGAGAAGGTGGCCTTGTCCCAGAAGACCGTCTGCTTGTCGAAGGTGCCGTTACCCTTGGTGTCCTCGAGAACGAGGATGCGGTCCTTGGCCACCCCGGGGCTGGCCGGGTAGTTGGTGCACTCGACAATCCAGAGGCGGCCGCGGTCATCGATCGTGTAGGCGATGGGCTGGACGATCTTGGGCTCACCGACGACCAACTCGACCCGGAAGCCTGCGGGGACCTTGATGGCTGCGGCGGTGCCGGCCGGAGAAAGCGCCGGCTCGCTCGCGGTGGGTCGGTTTTTATCGTTGAGCGGTTCATAAGCCGCGTGGGCGAGGGTAAAGCAGAGCGCGAGCGCGAGGAGATGACGCATGGGTAGATAGTAGGGGATGAGTAAAGGAATAGACCGCAAATTCCAAAAGTGGCAGGATTACGACCCGTGTCGTTTCAATCACATTGATATTATAAATGATGGAACGTGATGGAGAAGGAAGTAACCCAGGAGATGTTCTTGGTTCCTTGTTCCTCGTTCAGGGAATGATAGCTCAGAAGCTGCGCGAGATACACTCTCTGGTGGCGGGTGGCGGGTGGCAGGGAGGTAACGCTCAATTGTTCGCCGCAGGGCGAACCATGGTAGG
>JBEEKW010000120.1:0-3234 GCA_041168485.1 Verrucomicrobiota bacterium | reverse complement strand
GGCGACCCCATCGCAGGCATTGTCGACGGTATCGACGAAGAGGGTTCCTTGATTCTCCGCACGGGCGGCGGCCGTAAGACCATCGTCTCCTCCGGCGAAGTCACGCTGCGCAAACCCTGAGCGCTTGCGCCCGCGCCCGCTTCCGACTACCTTCTTTCCCGTGTCCATCTTCTGCCTCGATGTCGGCAACACACACACGCACTGGGGCGTCGTGGACGGACGCCAGCTACTTGCGCATGGCGAGCTGCCCACCGCTTCGCTCGAGACCGCCGCCTTAAACGCGCTGCTCGCTGCCCATCCCACGCAGGGTATCGCGCTCGCGAGCGTTGTCCCGAAGGTCACCGCGGCAATCTCACCCGCGCTCTTGAGTAGCGGCCAGCCGTTCTATCATCTTCGTCACGATAACGTGAGGGGACTCGGCTTCGATTATCCGAAGCCGGCCGAGGTCGGCCAGGATCGCCTCGCTGATTGCGTCGGCGCCCAACTCGTCGCGGGTGCCCCGGCCGTCATCATCGGCATGGGCACGGCCACCACGGTCGATATCCTCACCGAACGCGGGTACGCCGGCGGCATCATCGCACCCGGCCTCGGCGTGATGACGCAGTATCTCCATGAGCGCACGGCCTTACTCCCCGCGCTCGATCCGTCCGCCTTGCTCGGTGGCCCAGCCATCGGCAAGTCGACCGTCGATGCGATGCGTTCCGGTTGTGCCCTCGGTTTCGCGGGGATGATCGGCGCCTTACTCGACGGCGTTTGCGCGGAGCTCGTCCGCCAAGGCTCCCCGCAGCCCAAGGTGATCGTCACGGGCGGCGCGGCGGTCTACTTGCCGGCCACTTGGCAGGCGTGCGTGACGCATGAGCCGCATCTGACTTTACTCGGCCTAGCCGAAGCCCACCGCCGCCATTTCGTATGAGCGACCCCAATCCCCTCGCGAAGCTCCGTCGCTTCGTCCCCCTCCTGACGGTGGTGATCGTCCTCCAGGCGGGCTTCCTGCTCTACGCCCTGTTCGCCCAAAAGCTCCCCCGGGTCTGGCCTTTGGTGGTCGGCGATCTGGTCTTCTCGGGCATCTTGCTCTTTGTGCTCTGGCGGTTCCTGGTCCGCCGCCGAGGTTAGGCCTTAATCAACTTCAGGAGCTCCTTGCGGCGGGCCCTGATCTCCCGGCAGCCGGCTTTGGCCAGGCGGTCGGTGGAGAAGGCCTCGACGGTCAGGCTGGCCACGGCGGTACCGTAGACCATGGCCTGCTTAAGGGTCGCGAAGTCGGTCGCCCCGGCCGAGGCCAGGTAGCCCAGGAGGGCCCCGGCGAAGCTGTCGCCGGCCCCGGTGGGGTCGCGCAGCTCGGTCACGGGGTAGGCAGGGAGCATGAAGAGGCCTTCCTCGTGGAAGAGGACCGCCCCATGTTCGCCCTTCTTGATGATGACGGTCTTGCACCCGTGCTTACGCAAGGCGTGGCCGGCGACGATCACGTTGGATTCGCCGGTGAGCTTGGCGGATTCGGAGTCGTTGACCACAAGGAGGTCGGCGCGGCGCATGACTTCGCCGAGCTTTTCCCGCTGCTTTTCAATCCAGATATCGATGGTGTCGGCGAGCACGTAGCGCGGCGCGGTGAGCTGGTTGAGGACTTCGAGCTGCAGGTCGGGCCGGATATTGCCGAGCATCACGAACGGTGTGGCGCGATGCGCGTCGGGCAGCTTCGGCTTGAAGTGCTCGAAGACGTTGAGCTGTAGGTCCTCGGTGTCGCGACGGTTGTAATTCTCGTGGTAGCGCCCGCGCCAGAAGAACGTGCGGCCGGACGAATCGGTGAGCAGGCCGTCTAGGTCGATGCCGCGCTTGGCGAGTTTGTTGCGGTCGCGGTCGCGGAAGTCGTGGCCCACGACCCCGACAATGCGGGGCGGTGCGAAGTAGCTAGCGGCGAGACACGCGTAGGCAGCGCTACCTCCGAGGATGCGTTCCCCTTTATCGTGCGGCGTGACGATGCTGTCGTAAGCCACGGAGCCGACGACGAGGACCGGATCGGCCTCACGGCCCTTGTTCTTGATGCGGGTGGGAGTGGTCATGAAAAGAGTTCGGGTCGCGCGTCACGAAGACGGTAGAGCGCGAGTAGGGCGAGCGAATGCTGCGCCTGGTTGGTGAGCGCCTCCGCGAGCGCGGCCTGGGGGCGGACGGCCAGCACTTGAATTTCTTCATGTTCGTCTGGGGCGCGCAGGCCCGTCGGGCGCACGCCTTCCAGGAGCACGAAATGGCACCGATTGGCCTGAATAGCGGGGTTTGGCGCGCAGGTGCCGAGCAGGCTGGCGCGGCCACCGGCGAAGCCGGTTTCCTCCTCGGTCTCGCGCCCGGCGGCGAGCAAGGGGTCTTCGCCGCGCTCGATGATGCCGCCCGGCGCCTCGGTGGAAAGGTCGCGCGTGCCGAAGCGATATTGGCGGACCATCACGAGTCGGCCGTCTTCGGTGATCGGGAGCGCGAGCACCCAGTCGCCGGAGCGGAGCACAAAAAAATCACCCTCTCGTTTGTCGAGAGGGTGATTACAGTGTTCCTTGTAAACCCGGAAAACCCTGCAGTCGGCGTGGAGCTCTTCGTGCTGGACGGACCAGCGAGAGGGCGCCGACATGCGCGAGATTACTTGGTCTTCAGCTTCTGACCGATCTGCATGCGATTCGGGTTCACGTCAGGGTTGAGTTCCTGGATGACCTTGAGCGAGATGCCGACCTTCTTGGCGATGCCGCCGAGCGTGTCGCCCTTGGCGACGACGTATTCGCCGGGACCAGCGACAACCGCAGCCTTGCCGGCGCCGGTGGTGGCCTTCGGGGAGGAAGCGAGCTTCTGGAGATTGGCGATCTGCTCACCGAAGGTCTTGTCGTTGGCATTGGCGGCGGCGAGACCGGCGTCGAGGTCAGCCCGGACGGCCTGGAGGTCGGAGGTGCTGGCCTTGCTGCTGAGGGCGTTGCCGAGTTCACCGACACTGATTTTAGCGGCAGCGGCTTCATCGCTGGCGAGCTGAGCGCCGCGCTTGGCCTGAATGCCGAGCACGAGGCCGGCAGTGCCGAGAGCGAAACCGAGGATTCCCACGATAAGCGGGAGCTTGGATTCAGAAGAGGAGGGGGAGATATTGTCGTTTTCCATGTATGGAGGTGTTTTGCGGGTTGGAACACTTGGAGATTAGCAGTTTGACAAGGACGGCAACACAAAATCAGACTGTTTGTTCGGGTACCGGGCAGTATCTCAATTGGTAGAGTC
>JBEEKW010000119.1:0-3272 GCA_041168485.1 Verrucomicrobiota bacterium | reverse complement strand
CTCAAAGGGAAACCGGAGACCGGGATTAATGCTTCGGTCATATGCCCCCCAGCCAATCATCCGGTTCCCCTCTGCTGCCCCCTTTGAGTTCTGCCTCTCCGGTTCCCGGTCTCCCATGTATCTCTGTCGCTCTCCCCGCCACCCGCCACCTGAGGCCGCCACCCGCCACCCGTAGCGATCCACCCAATCAAAGGGAAACCGGAATTAATGCTTCGGTCATATGCTCCCATCATACTATCCGGTTCCCCTATGCTGCCCCCCTTGAGATCTGCCTCCCTTGTCAACGTGTCAACTTGCCAACCTGCCAGCTAGTGGTGGTCTGGCCAACTGGCCCACTGTTCAACTGATCAACTCGTTAGTCCCACTCAGCGTGCATACGCCTCACTCGCCGCCTTCTGAAACTCGCGGCGAATCTCACTCTGATCTCCGTTTTTCAAATCGGTGCGCTGGATGAGTAGCACGTAAGCACGCTTCTTGACGGGATCAATCCACGCCTGGGTACCGAACGCGCCGCCATGGCCGTAAGTTCCTACGCTGAGACTTTCGGTGGCGTCTTGGGGCGCGTGTACGATATGAAACCCGAGGCCCATTTGCATGCCAGGAGCGAAGTTGACTTTGGACATGTCGCCGAGCTGGTTGCTGGTCATCTGCTTCAATGTCGCGGCCTTGAGGTATCGCTTCCCGTCGAGTTGGCCTTCGTTGAGGAGCATCTGGTACAGCTTGCCGAGATCCTTGGCACAGGAATACAGGCCACCGGAAGCCATCGCCGTCCGCTTCTGGTCATGGAGGGGTTCGCTGAAGCGGCTGTTCTTGGCTTCGACGAGTTCGCCGCTGTCCTTGCTCTTGCTGTAAGGCTTGGCGAGAACGTCGAGGTGATCCGGGCTCGGCCAGAAGGTGGTGTTCGTCATACCGAGGGGTTCGAACAGGCGTTCTTCCATGAAGTCAGCGAACGGCTTGCCGCTGGCGACCTCGATGATGCGCCCAAGGAGATTGATGGCGTTGTTGTTATAGGTCCACTGGCTGCCGGGCTCATTCACGAGCGGCTTCTTGGCGTAAGCGACACACATCTCCGCCAAGGGCAGGGTGTCGACCGGCGTGTTAGCGGGGGTGGCGGTCGTGGTATCAATCCCGCTGGTGTGCGTGAGGAGATCCTTGACGGTGACGACGCGCTTGGGGGCGACCAAGCCCTGCGCGGTCTTGAGCTGAATGCCTTTGAATTCTGGGACAAATTTTTCGAGCGGGTCGTCGAGCTTCACTTTGCCTTCTTCGACGAGCATCATGACGCCCATCGCGGTCATGGGCTTCGTCATCGAAGCGATCCAGAACATGGAGTCCTTGCTCATGGAGCGCTTCTTGGCGACGTCCGCCAAGCCGAAGGCTTCGATGGCGATGATGCCGTCCGGACCGACCACCGCGGTGACCGCGCCGGTAATCACATCGTTGTCGACGAAGTGCTGCAGCGCGAACGCCGTGACGGCATTCTCGTTGTCAGGCATCGGCTTCTCGCGGTCACAGCCGGCGAGGAGGAAAAGGCCGAGGCAAACGCTCAGGAAACGCATATCAGTTTGATACTCCGACCTTGCTCGCCCCCAAGCCGAAAAGTCGGAAGATGGCGATAGGGTGTCGGCTTTGTGTCTGAAATGCTCTCAGTGTGTCCCCTTTTCGTCTTTTAATGACGCACGTGTGACGGGTTTCTCCGCGTCTGTCACATCCGCCATTTTTGCCGCGAACACCTCACATTGCCACGCTTGTGGTCGGCGAAACAAGCGAACGATATCACCGCACACCCACATGCGTACCCTCACTCGCTCCCTCCTCCTCGCCGCCGCCTCGATCTCTCTGTCGGCCGGGCCGCTCACCTACACGACGCCGAATCTTGACACCACTGCGGTCGGCGCGGTGAAGACGGTTTCGTTCAATGGCGCTTCTTATCTTCATAAGGGTCTCGTCGGTGTGGGTTCGTTCTCCTCGAGTACAATCGACGGTCTCGGCGACACGCTCGGCTCCTTCTCTTCCTTCAAGGTCGACACGAATACATGGCGCAAGAACGCCGACGGCTCCTACGCCGGCTCGCTCTACACTCTGCCTGACCGCGGTTACAATGTGGCTGGCCTCATCGACTACGCCGCGCGCATTCAGAAGTTCGACCTGGCCTTCACGCCCGACTACACGACCAACACGGTCGGCCAGACGCAGCTGACTCTGACCTTCAAGGGCACCACTAAGATTACTGACTTCAATGGTAACGCGACTACGGCGGTCAACCCGACTGGCACGACCCTCAGCGGCTTCACCAACGTCCCGACCGCCAGTGTCGGTGGTGTCACCAAGTTCACGGTCGATGGCGAAGGCCTCGCGATCCGTGCCGATGGTAGCTTCTATATCTCTGACGAATACGGCGCTTCGATTTACCACGTGAGCAAGACCGGCCAGATGCAGGGCGTCATCACCCCGGTCCAGGCTTTGATCCCCCAGTTCTCCAACCCGGCTTACACGGGCTTTACAACCGAATCCGCCGCGATCGCCACGGGCATCCAGACGGGCGGCCGCCGCGACAACCAAGGCATGGAAGCAGTCGATATCACCCCGGATGGTAAGTTCCTGGTGTCGATGCTCCAGTCCGCCACCCGTCAGGATACTCCCTCGAATTCCGACTTCAATCGCTCCTACACCCGCCTCTTCGTCTACGATATCACGAAGACTGGTACCCCCACCTCGCCGGTCGGTCACTACCTCGTCGAGCTCCCGACCGTGAGCACTAAGGGCATCGGCGCCGCGGCCAACAAGACGGCCGCCCAGTCCGAGATTGTCGCCCTCAGCAGCAGCACGTTCATGGTGCTGACCCGCGACGGCAATGGCAACGGCGCCGGCAACGCGGGCCCTAAGGCCACTTCCACTGGCGTGGGCTACGCCGACAATCCGCTGGTCTTTAAGAGCATCGCCCTCGTGAGCACGGCCAACGCCACCAACCTCGCGGGCACAATCTACGAGACCGGTTACACCTCGACGGTCACGGGCACGGCTGGGACGCTCGCCCCGATCGCCGGCATCGTCGCCGCGACGACGACCGACTTCGTCAACCTGCTCAATGCCAACCAGCTGGCCCGTTTCGGTCTCAACATGAACACGGTCAGCACCCTAGGCGCGGCCTCGCTTGCGGTCACCCCCGGCGTCACCGTCACCCCCCAGGACGTGAACTCCCTCTCAGAGAAGTGGGAAGCCCTCTCGGTCGTCCCTTGCCTAGATGTTGCCAATCCGAACGACTATTTCCT
>JBEEKW010000118.1:0-3389 GCA_041168485.1 Verrucomicrobiota bacterium | reverse complement strand
CCGACCGCGAGGGCGAGGTCGCCATTGATGATGACGGCGGCGGGCTTCTTCGGTAGCGCGAGAATCTGCTTCACCGCAGTACGCAGGTTGTCGGCGTCGCCTATGGCATTGGCAGGAATTTTCTCCTCTGGGATACCGGTAATATGGATGTCGTTGATTATGACGACCTCGTCGCCGCCTGAGGTGTCGATGGCGGCCCATCCGCGAAGCGGGAAGGCGAGCGTGGCGAGACCAGCGAGCTGGAAGAAACGACGACGAGAGAGGGTGGTGGTCATGGGAAAGGTTTCTCGAGGGCGGCTTCGTAGACGGCGTCGACCATGCAGTCGGAGCCGAGGGCGGAGCGGAGCGGGTCGATATCCGAGGCGCTGTAGCCCAGGTGGAGATGGCGGCACCAGCCTTGGGCCAACTGGTATTTGCCTGAGAGAGTGCCGACCTCTGCGGACATCTTGTCGAGCGTATGCAGGTAAGAGTCCATGCCTTGGCTCTTATCCAGCCAGTCCTTCTGCGAGGCGTGAGCCGCGAGGGCCTGGCGGGCCTGATCTTGGACCGGGGCGACGTCGACATAGAGGCCAGCGCGGACCTTCTGGCGTAGCGGCGTGCACAGGCCGTGGGGCATCGCGTGGTAGATGGTCACGTCGTGCGCGTAAGGTGTCGCCGGTGGGACGGTGTCGTAGTTGGGCATCCCGTGGGTGAAGGCGGCGGAGGTCGCGAGACGGGCGCAGGCCATGTGGTCTTCCATGTAGTCGGACAGCGCGTGCGTGAGCACGATGTCGGCGCGGCTCTGGCGGATGACCGAGGCTACTTTACGCATAACCTCGATGTCGAAGGTCAGCGTCATATCATTGACGACTGGCGGGTAGAATTTCGCTCCAAGAATACGGGCGGCTTCCTGGGCCTCAGCGAGGCGCTTGGTAGCGGTCGTCGGTCCGTCCATCTGGACTGAGCCGCCGTTGCCGGCGCAGAGGTCGAAGTAGTGGAGCTCCCAGCCGCGCTTCGCGAGCTGGAGCATCGTCCCGGCGGCGAAGTATTCGACGTCGTCGGGGTGGGCGAAGATGGCGACGCAGGAGGGCATCGGTTCAGACGACCTTGACCGGCTGGCCGCCGCTGGCGGCGCTCTGGTCGGCGGCGAAGATCACCTTGAAGGTGCGGAGGCCGTCTCGGAAGCTCGTCAGCGGCATGTCCTGACCTTTGTCGAGGGCTTCGAAGAAGGCCTCGAACTGCGACTGATAGGGGTGGTCGTTGACGTCGCCGGAGTCGCACATCTTCATCGAGAGGGTGCTCCATTTCGTCTTGTCCGACTTAAGCTTTTCGGAGTGCAGCTTGTTGTCGAGCAGGCTGCCGTGGCTGCCCATCAGGTGCGTGCGGAAGTAGTAAGGCTGGAGGCAGTCCACGATGGCCGCGCACTTGCCGACGGCACCGTTCTTGAACTTCACGATGGTGACGGCGGAGGTGTCGTATTCGTAGGGCGTGAAGTATTCGCTCTTCGACTTCGTGCTCAGGCTCATGACCGAGTCCACCTCGCCGGGCATGCACATCAGCAGGCCGTCGAGGGCGTGGCAGCCGGCGGTGAGGAGGGCGCTGCCGCCGTCCTTCTTGCCGATATTCCAGCGGTACTGGCCATACCACGGGCCGATGCCGTGGTAGTAATCGACTTCACCATAATGGATGTCGCCGATGAGGCCTTGGTCGATGACGGCCTTGGTGGCTTCCATCTGGCTGGAAAAGCGGCACTCAAAACAGACGCAGCCCTTCACGCCGTTCTTCTCAGCGGCTTCGAAAATCTGCATCACCTCGGCCAGCGAGTTGGCCATCGGCTTCTCGAGGATGATGTGCTTCTTCGCCTTCGCGGCGGCGACGGCCTGGGCGCAGTGCTGGCTCGGGTAGCTCGTGATATCGACCACGTGGATATCTGGATCGGCGAGGAGGGCTTCGACCGTATCGTAGGCCTTGATCTTGCCGCCGTGCTTGGCGCTGAGCGTGGCGGAGTCGAGCGGCCGCGAGGAATAGATCGCCGTGACCTGCGCGTGCGCGGTCTTGTTGATGGCGTCGATGTGGGCGGTCGCGGCCCAGCCGTAACCGATGATGCCGACGTTATATTTCTTGGTGCTCATGGGGTCGCTTCTTGGGGGTGAGCGAAAGGATGCTCGTACGCCCAGAAGAAGGAAACCCAATCGGGTGTCTTTTTACGCTCGAATGGTGTCTTTTAACGCGAGGACTAAACAACCAGCAAAGGGAGACCGGAAACCGGATATGATGCTGTGGGCATAATTTAACCCCAGCTAATCACCCGGTCTCCGGTTTCCCTTTGAGTGTTATTCCCCCGCCACCTGCCACCCGGGGCTGCCACCCGCCACCTGAAACGTGCATCCACTTTTGCACCTAGGACAGCACGTGGTGCTGTCCCACGCTCAAAACTCTCCGAACCCAAACTGCTCACCCAAGGCGAGGCAGTCTTTCACCGGACGCAGGCCCTTTGACGGCGTGGGGTCGGCAAGGCAGGCGGCGGCGCAGCAGACTGCGAGCTTGAGGCGCGCCTGCATCTCAAGGCCTTCATGGAGTCCGTAGAGCATACCGGCGGCGAACGCATCGCCCGCGCCGGTCGCGCCCTTGCTGTAACCGGCGGGAAGTTTGAGCGAAGGCTGCTTGAGGCGGAGGCCTTCGGCGGTGGCGCAGACGGCGCCGTGCTCGGTATGGATCGTCACTGTCTTCTTCACGCCGAGGGAGAGCAGCTGCTCGGCGGAGCGGAGGAGCCAGCCGGCATTCTTGGGGTCGATGATTTCACCGAGGCTCAGGCCAGCTTCGATTTCGTTGATGACGAGGTGATCGGTGAGGGGCAGGGCGCTCAGCGCGATTTCGCGGAACTGCGGGTGCGAGGCGCTGCACATGTCGACCGAGGTCTCGAGGCCGGCCGAGCGGGCGTTGAAGAGCAGCTTGGCCGCGATGGTCTGTCCGCCTTCGAAGGTGTCCATGCGGTCCAGCAGCATGAGGTAGCCGAGGTGCAGGATGCGGGCGTTGGTCTTACTGAAGCCACAATGCTTGAGGTCGAAGTGCGCATTAGCACCGCGGCAATGGAAGAAGGTGCGGCGTCCGGTGGACTGCACGGTCATCGCGTCAGTGTAGGAGGTCGGGTGGTCCTGGCTGAGGTGCAACATCCCGACGTCGATCCGGTGGTTCTGGCAGTCGCGCTTGATCCACTGGCCATTGGTGTCGTCGCCGACAAGTCCGCAGGCGGAGAGGGGGAACTCGACCTTCATGGCCGCGAGGTCCTTGAGGACGTTATAAGGGCCGCCGCCGTTGGAGCGCGATTCGCTCAGGATGCTCGCGAGCATGTCCTGAATGGGGTAGCCATCGATAATCTTGACGTAATCGACGATGAAATTGCCGGCGGC
>JBEEKW010000117.1:0-3449 GCA_041168485.1 Verrucomicrobiota bacterium | reverse complement strand
CCGGCCCGGGTCTTCCGGTCCATCGGCCTGACCGTGCTGCAAGGGCTCGAAAAACAGGCGTAACCCAGCCGTCGCCTACGGCTTGCAAGTTCGTCATATTTCGCTCAATCTGCCCCCAAGGATGAGAGAAATGCAACCGGAGCCGAAGACCGAAGCCGATCTGGCGGCCCGTTCGTCCCTGTATGCGGAGTTCCTCGCCGAGCGCGAAGAAATCCTCCGTCATAAGTGGATCGAGTCCGAGAAGGCCGGCCGCGACATCGGCTTCGAGCGAGCCCTGATTGACTGGACCCGGCACCACCGCGCCCGCTGGCGCGAGCTGCGTCGTATCGGCAAGGCGGCCTAAGGACGCGCCACCCCGCTAAACAGAAGGGCCGGCTCGCATCGCTGCGGCCGGCCCTTCTGGCTTAAGGAGAAAGAGCTTAGCCCTTGATCTCCTTGTGCAGCGTGTGACGGCGCAGGGAAGGATTATACTTCTTCAGTTCCACCTTCTCCTGGGAAAGCTTCTTGTTACGGGTGGTCATGTAACGGGAAGGGCGCTTGCCCTCCTTGCGGGCTTCGGTGCATTCAATGATAACGGTTTCGCGAGCCATGGTTTTTGTCGGTTGGAAGGTTGAGGTTTGGGAACGGCCTCGGTCGGAGCAAGCCCGAAAAAGAGCCGGGCGGCCTTTTGGGCCGCCCGGTTCGTTCCGTGGGGTGGGTTAATCAGCCCCAGAGACGCTTCTTATGGCGATTTTCCTTCGAGCGCTTGCGGCGCTTGTGCTTGTTCATCTTCAGACGACGCTTCTTCTTGAGGCTTCCCATGGGTGATAGTGACTCGCAACTTGGCGACCTCGAAGCCGACAGTAAAGCCGAAACTAAGCCGAAATAACGGTCTCTTCCACCCAGGCTCCGGCCCCCCAGGCCCTCCGGACGTCCGCCCGCAAGCGGGCGTGGTCGAAACCGTCCGAGACGAAGCCGAAACAGGCGCTCCCACTGCCCGTCATCTGCCAGTTTACCCCAGTAGTCAGACGGAAAGATTCGAGCCCGACCGGCAGGGCAAGGTACTTGGCGAATACGGGGGCAGCCAAGTCGTTGCCCAAAACCGACGAATCCGAAGCGGGCTGGGCGATCCAAGCGGCGAGTTCGGCCTCGGCCTGAGCCGCGGGACGGTACTTTCCGGCTTTAGCCAGTAATGCATAGGCCTCCGGCGTCGAAACCCCGAACGGAGGTTTCACGAGGACGACCTTTCTTCCGGCCAAAGCGGCGCGGGCCGCCACCGACAAAATTTCCAGTCGCTCTCCCCTGCCCCGCATAATCGCCGCCTGACTGCGCACGAAGAACGGACAATCGGAACCCACTTCGGCGGCGAGCGTCTCGAGGACTTCCAGACCAAGAGGATCGCCGGACGCGCGATCAAGCAGACGCAATGTGGCCGCCGCATCGGAACTACCTCCACCGAGCCCAGCGCCATGCGGAATCTTTTTCGCCAAATGAAAGCGCCCAACCACGGCGCCGGGACGGCGCCGCACATAGGCCGCTGCGGCCTGCAGAACCAGATTCGTGCCATCGACCGGCAACGACGGATCATCACAAGTCAGTCCCAGCGGCTGGCCGAGATGCAGCACGAGATGATCGGCCAGCGCGACACTCGCGACGAGACTCACGAGCTCATGGAAGCCGTCCGCTCGCCGGCCGGTGATGGCCAGCGAGAGGTTGAGCTTCGCATGGGCGGCTTCGACGAGCACGCAGGGAGGGTGCGCTGGATCGCCCACTGAGGCGAGGGGAATCAGCGCCTCAGGCCCGCGGGTGCGACTTACGGTGCACTTCACGCAGTTTGGCGACGCTGAGGTGCGTGTAGATCTGCGTGGTCGAAAGCGAGGCGTGACCGAGCTGCTCCTGCACGAGGCGGAGGTCCGCTCCATTGGAAAGGAGATGCGTCGCGCACGCATGGCGCAACTTGTGCGGGGTAAGGTCCGCAGGCAGGCCAGCGAGCGCGAGTTTGCGCTTTAGCATGAGCTGCACGGCACGCGGGTTCAGACGGCCGCCCCGCGCGGCAAGCAGCAAAGGCGCCCCGCGGGCGGGCGCGCCGCGCAAGGCGAGATAATCCTTCACGGCCTTCACGGCGCTATCGCCAACGGGCACGACGCGCTCCTTGGAGCCTTTGCCCATCAGTCGCACGAGACCACTACCGAGGTCGAGGTCGCCGCCATTGATGCCGCAGAGCTCGGACACACGCAGGCCGCCACCGTAAAGCAGTTCGAGGATCGCCATATCGCGCGCGACTTCCTGCGGATCGTCTTTTTCGGAATCCTCCGCGGCATCCATCAGCGTGTCGGTCTGCGCCTCGGTCAGGAACTTCGGGAGCGACCGCGGTAACTTCGGTAGCACGAGGCCAGCGGCGGGTGTGGTGGTGATGCCGCCGCGCTCGCGCAAATCAGCAAGGAATGCGCGTAAGGCCGAGACCTGGTTGTGGACGGAACGACGGTTATGCGTGCCCTGCCGCTCGATGACGAAGTCACGGAGATTACGCGCGTTGAGTTTAGACCAATCGCCATCCCAACCGCCGTTGGACTTCATCCAGAGGGCGAAGCCCTTGAGCGAACGCCCATAGGTCAGGCACGAAAGCGCGGCCAACCGACGACCAGCCAACTGCCGCGTTAAGAAATCAGCCACCAAGGCCGAACCCGGCCAATCCGTCGGCTCCCCGTCGTCTTGCTGGACGGGGCGACGCTTCACGGCTGCGGCTGCTTGCCGTGGACGGCACGCACCGTGATGCCGATCCCGCCACGGACGCCGAAGGCGCCGGTGACTTCGCACCAGATCGGGTCGATGGCGGCGACGAGGTCGTCGAGGATCTTGTTCGTCAGGTGCTCATGGAACATCCCCTGCTGGCGGAAGCTCCAATAATAAAGTTTGAGGGACTTCGATTCGACGATGCGCGGACCCGGTACGTAGCGGATCGTGATCTTCGCGAAATCCGGCTGACCGGTGGCCGGGCACAGGCAGGTAAACTCATCGGTCGAAAGCTCGACGGTGTAGTTCCGGCCCGCGTTGCGGTTCGGGAAGGTCTCCAGCGTCTGCTGGGGCTTGTTCTGGGTATTCCCGAGGTGGGAGAGTCCGGTGAGGTCCTGAGGCTGAGTGGCCATGCAGACAGGCAACCAATCCCCACGAAAGAGACAAGCGTCGAACGGCGAAAGGCCCTATCTACCCCAAACTGCTTGCCTCAGTCCGCTCCCGCGGTTGCCTCAGAGTGACCCACGCCGCATGCACGTCCGGGCTATCGCCATCCTCGGAGCCACCGGCTCCATCGGCACGACTACCCTTAATGTCGTCAGGGCCCATCCGTCCCGCCTCCGTGTCGCTGGCCTGGCCGCCCATTCTCGTTGGCGCGAACTCGTCGGCCCAGCGAAGGAGTTCGGCGTCGGCGTCATCGCGCTGGCCGATCCGGCCGCCGCTGCCGAAGCCCGCGC
>JBEEKW010000116.1:0-3767 GCA_041168485.1 Verrucomicrobiota bacterium | reverse complement strand
CGGCCAGCGCCTGACCGCCCTGATGATCTCCAAGAAGATCGCCGACGCGGCCGTCCCGATGTCCCTCCTCGCCGACCACCCGAACGTGCAGTTCAACTATTTCCGCGGCGGCCTTGGCTCCTGTTCGGTCGAGATGCACTGAGACTATGTTCCGCCATACCCTGACCCTCTTATCTGCCCTGCTCATGGGCATCTGTGCCTCCTCAGCGCAGACGAAGACCTACGATATTGTCGTGTATGGCGATTCGGCGGCCGCCGTCGCCGCGGCTCTCCAGGCGAAACGACCTCCAGGCGAAACGACAGGGCTCCAGCGTCGTGCTGGTGAATACCACGACGTTCCTGGGCGGAATGACCTGCAGCGGACTATCGGCGAGCGACATCTTCCATCGCGAAGCCGTCGGGGGCGTCGCCCGCGAGATCTACGGACGGATCGGTCAGCACTACGGTAAAACCTACGTCGATTACTTCGAACCCCACGTGGCGCAGGCCGCGATCAACGCACTCGTCAAGGAAAGTGGATTGGAAGTCGTGATGGACGAACAACTCGACCGAGGTCCGGGCGGCGTCACGAAGCAAGGTGACCGCATCTCCTCCTTCCGCACCCTCTCGGGCAAAGTCTACGTGGCAAAGGTCTTCATCGACGCCTCCTACGTCGGCGACCTCATGGCCGCCGCGGGCGTGAGTTATGCCGTCGGACGCGAACCGAACGCCCAATACGGCGAAACGCTCAATGGCATGCAGCGCGGCGACGATAAACCTCGCACGCACTACACCCAGAAAGACAAGGACCACTTCATCAAGGACGTTGACCCTTACGTCAAACCTGGCGATCCGACGAGCGGCCTGCTGCCCTTCGTCTACGCCGAGGACCCCGTCAAAGGCACGGGCGACCATCGCATCCAGGCCTACAACTACCGGCTTTGCGTGACCACCGACCCGGCCAAGCGCCTTCCATTCGCCAAACCTGCGGGCTATCGCGAACTCGACCACGAGATGCTGCTGCGCAACTTCGAGGCCGGGGACCTGCGCTTCCCCTCGCTGCTGCACAAACTGCCCAACGGCAAGACCGACTGGAATTCCATGCACGCGGTCGGTACCGATTACGTCGGCGCGAACTGGGAATATCCGGAGGCCAGCTACGCCCGACGCCGCGAAATCGAGCAGGCGCATGAACTCTACATCCGCGGCCACCTCTGGACACTGGCCAACCACCCACGCGTGCCTGAGTCCATCCGCCTGCAGGCCTCCGCCTACGGACTCTGCAACGATGAGTTCACGTCGCGCGGCGGCTTCTCGCCGATGATCTACATCCGCGAAGCCCGGCGCCTCCAAGGCGCTTACGTGATGACCGAACTCGACTGCAAGGGGAAGCGCACGCCGCCGGAACCCGTCGCGCTCGCCAGCTTCGGCCTCGATTCCCATGGGGTGCGCTACTTCGTGACGAAGCGCGGTTTCCTCGAACGCGATGGCGTGATCTGGAACGTCCCACCCCGCCCCTACGGCGTCTCTTACCGCAGCCTGATCCCCAAGAAGGAAGAATGCGCGAACCTACTCGTGCCGGTCTGCCTGTCGGCCACCCACGCCGCCCATGGTTCGATTCGGATGGAGCCGGTGTTCATGCAGCTCGGTCAGGCCGCCGCCATGGCTGCCGGTATCGCCGCCCACGAAGGCCTGGCAGTCCAGGACGTGCCCTATGGCCGCGTCCGCGACCTGCTCAAGGAAGCCAACCTCCCCGTGGAGTGGACCGCCCCCGCTAAGCCTAAGAAGGCCAAATAACCCCCTCTGGAAGGTGATTAGGACTATTTGTCATTATTTTTGACAAAGTCCAAATCTCAGACTTGTTCGTGGTCAGATGCGCGACCCGGAAGCCACCCTTCGCCAGCACGCCCTGCCCGTCACGGCACAGCGTGTTGCCGTTCTCCGGGCGGTCTCTCAGCACCCTCACGCCACCGCGGATGACCTCGCGGAGAGCGTGCGCGGCGAGCTAGGTACGATTTCCCGCCAGTCAGTCTACAACGTCCTGAACGTGCTCACGGACAAGGGCATCATCCGTCGCATCCAGCCGGCTGATTCTGCCGCCCTCTACGAAGACCGCATCGGCGATAACCATCACCATCTCGTCTGCCGTTCCTGCGGAAAGACCGAAGATGTCTGCTGCGCCGTCGGCGACGCCCCGTGCCTCACGGCCCACTCACACCACGGCTTCAAGATAGACGAAGCTGAAGTGATCTACTGGGGCACCTGCCCCACCTGCCAGCAGAAGCCCCGCGACTAACCTCCCCCTTTTTCCCACACCTCATGACCCACCGATATCAAACCCTGAAGCTGCTGGCGCTCGCCGCCTTGACGCTTACGTTAACGCCAGGCCAACTCATGGCCCAAGCCACCCCTTCCACTCCAACCAAACAACCCGACATGTCCGACATCTCCAAATGCCCCGTGATGGGCAACCCCGCTCCCGCGAATCGCCACACCGCCGCCGGCGCCATGACGAACCGCGACTGGTGGCCGAACCAGCTCAACCTGCACATCCTCCACCAGAACAACGTAAAGGGTAACCCGATGGGTGCGGCCTTCAACTACTCCGAAGAATTCAAGAAGCTCGACCTCGAAGCCCTGCGCAAGGACCTCAAGGTACTCATGACCGACTCCCAGGAATGGTGGCCGGCCGACTACGGCAACTACGGCCCCTTCTTCATCCGCATGGCTTGGCACTCAGCCGGCACCTACCGCACCACCGACGGCCGCGGCGGCGCGGGTTACGGCACGCTGCGCTTCGCCCCGCTGAACAGCTGGCCGGATAACGCCAATCTCGACAAGGCCCGTCGCCTCCTCTGGCCTATCAAGCAGAAGTACGGCAGCAAGATCTCTTGGGCTGACCTGATGATCCTCACCGGCAACGTCGCCCTCGAAGACATGGGCTTCCCGACCTTCGGCTTCGCCGGCGGCCGTGCCGACGTCTGGGAAGCACAGGAAGATATCTACTGGGGTCCCGAAACCGAATGGCTCGGCGACAAGCGCTACACCGGCGACCGCGAGCTGGCCAACCCGCTCGGCGCCGTCCAGATGGGCCTGATCTACGTCAACCCCGAAGGCCCTAACGGTAAGGCTGACCCGCTGGCTTCGGCCAAGGACATCCGCGAGACCTTCGCGCGCATGGCCATGAACGACGAAGAAACCGTCGCGCTCATCGCCGGCGGTCACTCCTTCGGTAAAGCCCACGGCGCCGCCAAGCCCGAGGGCAATGTCGGACCCGAACCCGAAGGCGCCCCGCTCGAACAGATGGGCCTCGGTTGGAAGAACAAGTTCGGTAAGGGCAACGGCGCGGACACGATCACCAGCGGACTAGAAGGCGCCTGGACGAGCACCCCTGCCCGCTGGTCCTACCAGTACCTGACCAACCTCTGGAACTACGAATGGGTCCTCACCAAGAGCCCGGCCGGCGCCCAGCAGTGGACGCCCAAGGACGGCGCCGGTGCCGGCACCGTGCCCGACGCGCATGACAAGTCGAAGCGTCACGCTCCGATGATGTTCACCACCGACATCGCCCTGAAGATGGATCCGGCTTACGCCAAGATCACCAAGCGCTGGGCCGAGAACCCGAAGGAGTTCGAAGTAGCCTTCGCCAAGGCCTGGTACAAGCTCACCCACCGCGACATGGGCCCCTATGTCCGCGGCCTCGGATCGCTCGTCCCTCCAGCCCAGCTCTGGCAGGACCCGCTCCCGTCCGTCGACCACCCGCTGGTTGACGCCGCTGACGTCGAAGG
>JBEEKW010000115.1:0-5262 GCA_041168485.1 Verrucomicrobiota bacterium | reverse complement strand
CCAAGCCTCTGAGCCTCCGGGCCTCTCGTGTATACCCCTTGTCCCCATGTCCCCGTGCCCGCATGCACCTCAATTTACCGCTCTTGCTTCGCAGCAGTTCACCATGCCAGCATGTCCCCATGCATTTAAGCCTCTGGACCTCTCATCACACCCAACAGGTGATCGAGGGCGGGCATGTGCTCATCTCGGGTGCTCCGGGTTCAGGTAAATCTCATCTCCTGCGCGAGGCCATCGTCCCGGGACTCGCCGCTTCCGGTGCCCAGGTGCTCGTTATCGACTATGCCGATGTCATCTGCGCCAAGATCAAAGGCCTCCGTCGCGAGGTCTATGGCGAAGAGACGTTTGGTATCTCCAGCCCCAACGCCCCTTCGCCGGCCCCGAATCTCCTCGGCTCGTCCGCCATCGCGACCCTCGCCTGTGAGCGCTCTGGACGTGACGCCATGGCCGATCTCCTCATGCGCGCCCTGTATGTCGAGCTGCTCAAGAATCCGCCCGACCGCTCCGCCCGACGTTTCCTCGTCATCGACATCTCGCACCAGTCTTCGGCGCTGTCCACCTTCGGTCCGCTCCTGCGCGAAGCCGTCAAGAATGGCTTCACCCTCATCGTCACCTGCCAATCGCCAAGCGCGCTCGATGATGATCTCTTCGCGCTCTTCAGCACCCACGTGTGCTTTTACCACTTCTTCAAACGTTGTCTCAAGATCATGTCGCAGGCGCTGCTCTCGACCGATCCCTCACGCCAGATCTCGGGCGACCGCCCCATGCCCCTCAATCATTTCGGTCAGCCCTTGGCCACGCCTGCGAGCCAGCTCGGTACCGATCTCAGCCGCCTCAAAGTCGGCGAATGTCTGCTCGGGCTGCCCGGTGCCCAGATTGAAAAACTCAAACTCAATCCTTGGGGGTAACGCGACGGGGTCTGACTTCGTTCGGAATGCTGAACGTGTCTGACCCCGTCTGCGCGCCCGCCACCCGCCACCTGGGGCCGCCACCTGCCACCCGAAACGATATTTCGTTCTGTTCAACCGAGCCTCTGGGCCTCCGGGCCTCTCTTCTTAAACAACCTCCCCCATTTCACCCTACTTATCCGCAACAACCTCAACCCTTTCGGATGCCAGGAAAAACCGAAAGCCAGTCCGATAATGATGAGCGGCAGGCCCGGCGTGAGGGGCAGGGGAATAGCGATTAATCCCGCGATAATCAGGATTGATCCCGTGACCACTCGGGCCGCTTGGACAATGCTGAGCATGTAATCAAGGTATCCGTTTCTTCCCCCGCGCAAGCCACCGCTCTGTTTTGTATCAGGTAGGGATGCGATGACATCGTATCCGCGAAGGTATTCATTCTCAGGTCCCGGGTCTCGGCCATCAGGTCCCGGGTTCAGGTATTCAGCACCAGGTCCAGGTTCAGGACCCGCACCCGTACCCGAACCTTATAACCCGTACCTGACTCCCGACTGCCGAGACCTGAGACCTGAAGATGTATCTGTGTCTCCCACTTTTGCACCTTTGCACAGGAGCACCGCTCCGATTTGCACCTTTGCACTTCTTAGCTCCGGCTCTGCCTCTCTGCGTCAAAACGCCCTCTCCTCCACCCATCCCACCAAGATCTTGAATCCGGGCAGCTTGGCGAAATGCAGGGTGAGGATGTAGTCGTGCTTGGCGGAGATGACGTTCATCCGATGGGGCAGGGGGAGTTTCCTACCCTGGTACAGGCAGACCTTCGGGCAGGCGTATAGCTGATTGGCCTCCTTGTAAGCCCGCTGGACGCGGACATCCAGGTTGCTGTGAAGGGCGCCGAGCCGGGGGACCATGCCGAGGAACTCCAGCTTGCTGCGGGCTTCGCGATAATCGTCAAAATTCAGGTCGTGCGCTTCCTCGATGACCGCGTCGGTGATGATGAGGTCCTTCCTGAGCGACGAGCTACGGATCATCTCGAGGAAGAAGGCCATCCCGCGGGGGCGCTTCTTTCCCTTCAGCAGCCGAGGGGGCTTCGGAGTCAGGTGCTTGCCGTAGGTCGCCACGATCTCCTTGGCCAGGGCTTCGTCGCCGGCGCGGTGCTCGATCGTCAGCTCGTGCTTGCCACGCTGCAGGGTGCTGTGTCGTACGATGATGTCGCCGTACTGGTTGAGCCCGCCGATGCGGGAGCCCACGTCGAACTCCCCCAGCAGCCACGACTCGTTGAAGGACGCGGAGGTATCCACCAGCTTCTCCAGCCCCTCCTTCACCTTCCGGGCGGTCAGTTTGCAGTCAAAGGCTTGAATCTGGAGTTTGGTCGGGTGTAGGGTAGGGTTAGGCATGAAATTTTAGAAAGGTTGTTAGTTCTTGGTTCTTTGTTCGTGGTTCTTGGTCTCTTCTGGCCAACCGGCCCACTGATCAACCGGTCAACTTATCGTGTTGGCCGTCGAGATGCCCCGCCTTGACTGTTTGTCAAGCGGGCCACCCGCCACCAGAGAATGGTAAGTTTAGCTAAGGGGGCACGCGGTGCTGCCGCTTACGTCTCCACGCAAAACTCCTCATACAATCCCTTGGCTTTGAGGATGATGGGGAGCTGATTCGGCGACTTGGGGTCGTAATGGTCGATGATCTGCAGGCAGCGGCGGAGCGCGTCCTCACGCTTCTCGTGGTGGAAGGCGATCTGTACGGCGAACAAGTCCAACTGTATGCGCAGGGATTGGAGGTCACTCCGGTCGCACTTCGCCGCCCCGGCGTCCAGGGCCTGCAGGGCTTCGTCGATCTGTCCCGCCGAAAGGCAACTGTCCGCAAGGTCCAGATACCAGGATTCCCAGATGATCTGGAAGGAAGGCTTTTGCTGGTAAAGGCGGTAGGTCGAATTCCCGATGAGTTCGGCCAGCTCGATGGCGTAACGGACGAATGCGATGGCCTCGGCGTAGAAACGGCAACCATGCGCAAGCTGATACACGCGGTTGTAGGTCTTCAGTAGTTCAGCGTAGCCTTCTCGCTTCAGCTGATTGGGTTGGTGGCTCAGCTGTCGGAGGGTCATCTTCGCCAGGGCCACGACCTCGCCGGGGTTGCCGTAGAGGAAGCAGAGCCGGGCGTATTCCTGGCAGGTCTCCGCCAGTCCCTTCGGCGGGGTGTTGTGTCCGTCCTCGAGTTCCTTGATCAGTTCAAGTCTCCACAAGGCAGCGTAGTGTTTCGCATTGTCGTCCCAGCGGTCCGGATTGCCGGGGCGGAGGTGGGGCGGGAACTCATCCGGCTTGGGCTTCTTGCGAGGCGCCTTGCAAGGGCCGAGCTCGTTTTTGAAGAAAGCGTTGAAGTCGGGCAGATCGTCGGAGGGCTTTTTGTGGCTCATGGCCAACGCCTCATGTCCCTCGTCGGCAACGCATCAAGCCTCCGTCGAATCGTCAATCCCTCTCCCTACGTAGTAGGGAGGAAAGAATGTCATAGAGGGACGCAGGCGATCAAAGGGAGACCGTAGACTGGGAAGTGTGCTGCGGTCATGGGGAGGGACTCTTCGGCTACGCGTCCGCTGTTTTGGGTAGGGTTGAGCGTCCTCGCTCAACCGCGGCTGACCAAGGGTGGTCAGCCCTACCTTAAGCCTCCACAATCGCGCCTAGTCTCACATGCACAAGCACGCACCTGACCTTGTCTGGGCTGAGCCCACAGAGCTTCGCGACGGCGAGGCGATCCGGTACAGATCCATCTGGCCCTGGTAGAGTTCCTTGAGGTGTTCGATCGAGCAGTCGTTGGTTTTGTAGTCGATGACAGTGGCCGACTGGCCGGGAATGACGTGCACGCGGTCGAAGACGGCGCTGATGGCCTTATTCTCATGCATGAGCGTGGCCTTGCGTTCGTTCCAGAGGAGGGCGCCGGCCGGCTTACTGAGCAGGAGCTCGGCCACGGGCGCCGACTTGAGGCAGGCCTCGATGGCCGCGACGGCTTCGTCGTAGTTCTCCGGGGTCTCCACGGGCCAGGTCTTGGCCTTGAGCCCCGCCAAGAAGGACTCCACTTCCCACTCCAAGTGATTGAACAGCTCGTGCACGAGGGTTCCGAAGACCTTACCTCGTGAGGTATCCTTGCCAGGCCTCCAGCCGCCTTCGAACGTCTTGCGGGACTTCGACGGGCGGAGTCGCTCAGTCCGGCGCACAGGAGTCAGCGTACTGACATCCCTGACCGCCACCTCAGCCGCCGCCGGCTGCGCCTTGATGGCATGGGCGATCCACGCGTTCGAGCCATGGCTGACCATGATCTCCGCCGGGCAAGCGCCTTCGAGTTCGAGTGGCGTAGCTTCGAGTCCCGTCCCGGTGGTGCCACCGAGGGCAGCTTCGATGAGCGTAGCGAAATCGTATTTCCTGAGCTTCTTGTCGTCCGTGAGCTCTTCCCGGCTCCCGAGTTCGATCTCATCCGTCACGAGCACGAGTCGGCGGATGGCTCGGGTCATGCCGACATAGATTCGGCAGAGGTTCTCGTAGGCCGCCGCCGTCCGTTCCTTGGTCAGCACGGCCTCGAGGGTCGCAGGGTCCGCCTCGCAGACCTCGGTCTTGGGACGTGTCACCACCCACTCGGGGATAAAGTTCGCATCGGTCTTCACCATGGGGTCCTTGACCCGCACTTCGGCGACCTTCTGCTTATCGCTGTTCAAGCAGGGGAGGTAGACCGCGGTGTACTGCAGCCCCTTGGACCGGTGGATGGTCAACACCTGCACGGACCGGGGGTCGGCCGTATCGCGCAGCGACGACTTTTCCAGATGGGTGGCGAACTGGCCGAGGTCGCGATGGTCATCCTCGTCGAACTTGACGGCCAGGGCCAGAATCTGCTGCACGCGCTTGGCCAGGAATCGTTCGGCGTTATCGGCTCCGGTCGGGATCTTCCCTTTGAGCAGTTCCTGCAGGAGCGCCTCCCCGCCTTTTTCGTAAAAGACCTCGGCAATCCGCAGTCTCGCCTGTTCCCAGCTCCCACACGCATCCACGAAGGCCTTCGCGCTGGGGGACATGTTGGCCATGCCCTTGCTCAATCGGTCCGTGGGGTGGGCGGTATTCTTGATCAGAGCGACGATTCCGGCGGTGAACGGGTTATCCATCGCGATCTCGGCCGATGCCTCGTCCGCTGCCTCGATGCCCATGCGGCGCAGCTGCTCGGTGATCTCGGCGGCCTGGCTGTTCTTGGAGCTGCTGACCCGAGATCAGGTTCTGAAACTGGGGTCGAGTCGCCGCATGCTGTTCGACACCTCTTCGATCTGCTCGTGCTGCCCCTTTGCGAGCATGAATCTCTCCATGCCCAGGACCTTCAAGTCGTCAGCGTGGTG
>JBEEKW010000114.1:0-3827 GCA_041168485.1 Verrucomicrobiota bacterium | reverse complement strand
GAACGCGCCGCCTACCGCGTCGCCCGCAATTTGCCGGTCGCCAAGCGCACCAAGGAACAGGCGGCGCTCATTAAGAAATACTTCTCCTCTCAAGCGACCTTCGGTCTGGATCTCTACGACAAGGCCGCCGACAACAAGGTGATCGCCAAACGCGCCGAGGCCACCGCCTTGCGGGCAAAGAAGCCGGTCGAAGGCCGCGTCAGCGTGCTCGTCGAACCCGTCAACGCCGCGCCGAAGAGTGAACTCCACCACCGCGGCGACCATGGCCAACCCCGCCAGGCCGTCACCCCGGGCGAGCTCTCGATCCTCGGCAATCCCGCCATCCCCGTCGACGACCCCAAACTGCCCACGACCGGCCGCCGCCTCGCCTACGCCAAGTGGCTGACCTCCGGACAGCACCCACTCGTCGGCCGCACGCTGATGAACCGAGTCTGGATGCATCACTTCGGACGCGGCATCGTCAACACGCCGGGCGACCTCGGCCTGCTCGGCGAACGCCCTTCCCACCCGGAGTTGCTCGATTACCTGGCTGGTCGCTTCGTCGAGACCGGCTGGAGCCTCAAGGCGATGCATCGCGAGATGATGCTCAGCCGGACCTATCGACAGTCAGCGCGGAATGATGCCGGCCAAACAGCCGATCCGGACAACGCCCTCTTCGGCCGCTATCGTATCCGGCGCCTCGACGCCGAGACCATCCGCGACGCGATGCTCGCCGTCAGTGGTAAACTCAACGCCGAGATGTATGGCGAACCGGTCACGGTCGGCAAGACCGGCGACGGCCGCATGATCCCCGGCGTCGAGATCCGCAACGTCAACCGCGACGTCATCAAGGTCGACACTTCCTCGCCGGCCGTCTTCCGCCGTTCGGTCTACCTCCAGCAGCGTCGCAGCGGACCGGCGACGGCACTCGCGACGTTCGACCTCCCGAACATGGACCCGAACTGCGAACGCCGCGACCTCACCACGGTCGCCCCGCAGTCGCTCTTCCTCATGAACGACGAGTTCGTGATCGAACGCGCCAAGGACCTCGCCACCCGCGTCATCAAGGAACACCCCGAGAATGCCGACGCCCAAGTCCGCGCCGCCTGGATCCTTACTCAAGGACGTGCGCCTTCCGGCAAGGAACTCGCTGACTTCAACCGTCTGCTCGCCGAACAGGTTGACCACTTCGCCAAACTGAAGCCGGTCAAGCCCGTCGCGGACGCTTCCCTGAAGATCAAGCCGGTGAAGGTGAAGTCCACTTCCAAGAAAGCCGCGCCTCAGCCCACCTTCCCTGCCCCGACGGCCACCACCCAGGACGTACGCGTCGAAGCGCTCGGCTCGCTCTGCCAGGTCCTCCTCGCCACCAACCACTTCCTCCATGTCGACTAAGCTACCCAACGGGCTCTGTTCCCGCCGCCATTTCCTCGAAGCCGGCGGCTTCGGTCTTGGTATGCTGGGACTCTCCACGCTACTCCGTCAGGATGGCCTGCTCGCCGCGCCGATGAAACCCCTTCTCGGCAACGAGATCTTCGACCTTCTCCCCAAGCAGCCGCCCCGCCCCGCCAAGGCCAAGGCGATGATCTCGCTCTTCATGATGGGCGGCCCGTCGCAGATGGACCTCTTTGACCACAAGCCGATGCTCACGAAGTGGCACGGGCAGAAATTCCCGGGCGATAACCTTAAATACGACAACGTCGCCCAGGCCTCACCCAAGGTCCTCGGTTCTTTCTGGAAGTTCTCGCGCCACGGCAAGTGCGGCCTCGAACTCAGTGAGCTCCTCCCGCAGCTCGGCACGGTCGCCGACGACATCTGCCTGATCCGCTCGATGAAGTCGGGCGTGAACAATCACCTGCAAGGCATGCTCGCCATGCAAACCGGCCGCATCACCGCTGGGAATCCGACCATGGGCGCCTGGGCGACCTACGCGCTCGGCAGCGAGACCAAGGACCTGCCCGCCTACGTCGTCATGGGCCATCCGGGCGGACTGCCCACTTTCGCCAACCAGCATTGGTCCAACGGCTGGCTGCCCTCTATCTATCAGGGCACGTTCGTCCGGGCCACCGCGCCGCACATCCTCAACCTCGATCCGCCTGCCGCGCTCCAAGGCAAGCCGCAGGAACGCCAGATGGAGCTCCTCCGCGCGATGAACGCCGAGCACGCCGCTAACCATCCGGGCGAGACCGATCTCCAGGCGCGCATCCAGAGCTACGAACTCGCCGGCCGCATGCAGCTCGCCGCCAAGGAAGCCTTCGACATCTCGTCCGAGCCGAAGCACGTACTCGAACTCTATGGCGTCGGCCGCAAGGAGTGCGACGACTACGCTCGCCGTTGCCTGATCGCCCGACGCCTCGTCGAGCGCGGCGTGCGCTACGTGCAGGTCCTCAACCAAGGCCAGAGCTGGGATAGCCACGGCTCGATCAAGTCCGCCCTGCCCACCCTTTGCGCAGCGACCGACCGTCCCAGCGCCGCGCTGGTGGCCGACCTCAAGCAACGCGGCCTGCTCGACAGCACTATCGTACACTGGGGCGGAGAGATGGGCCGCATGCCGGTCCTGCAGAACGACGCTGGAGAAGCCAAGTGGGGCCGCGACCATAACACCTACGGCTTCAGCCAGTGGGTCGCCGGCGGTGGCTTCAAGGGCGGCCTGACCTACGGCGAGACCGACGAATGGGGTCACCACGCGGTGAAGGACGTCGTCAACCATTACGACTGGCACGCCACCATGCTTGACTGCTTCGGTTTCGAGCACGACAAGCTCATCTTCAAGCGCAACGGCGCCGCCCTGACCCTGACCAACAACCAGCCCGCCCGCGTGGTCCGGGAGTTGCTGGCCTAAGTGGAACTTAAGGCATAACTGCCTGTCAGAGGGTTAGGTTGTGCATAGCCAACCCCTCTAGAACGACTCCCCGAGACCCAAGGAAAGGCTCGCATCGGGAAGCCGCTATAACGCAAAATATCACCATACCCCGCTTCGTCCGCCTCTGACATGAATCGTCGCCGCTTTATCCTCCGTTCTCTGGGAGCCACCCTGGCCCTCCCCGGCCTGTGCTCGCTCAGCGCAAAGGCTCTCAGCGGCAACCCCACCGTCCAGGTGGCCAAGGGTGCCGGCATCGGCGCCCGCCGTTTCGTGGCCATCGGCAACCTCCTCGGCTACCAGACCAAGAAGCTCTTCCCGACCACCGCCGGTAAAGACTACGAGAAGACGACCCTTCTGGAGCCCCTCTGGGAACAGCGCGACTTGATGACGGTTTTCCGAGGGCTCGACCACGGCGTCAAAGGCGGCCACTTCGCGGTGCACTCCTTCCTTTCCGGCGTGCTCAATTCCGAAGCGCAGAACCGCCCGGACGGTAACGTCTCGCTCGACCAGTTCCTCGCCGAGGAGATCGGTCACCAGACCCGCTTCTCTTCGCTCACCGTCGGCTCCGAAGGCGGCATCCACGGCGGCTGCCAGCTCGCTTGGACGAAGTCCGGCGTACGCGTGCCGCCGATCACCAATCCAGCCGAACTCTTTGATAAGCTCTTCGCCAGCGACTCCGCGGATCGCCGCACGCGTCGCGAACAGGAAAACCACGTGCAGGCTTCGATCCTCGATTCCGTACGCGAAGAAGCGAAGCGTCTCTCCGGACAGGTCAACCAAGAGGACAAGGCCAAGCTCGAAGAATATTTCACGTCCGTGCGCGACGTCGAGAAGCGCCTCGAACTGCGTCAACGCTGGACCCACCTGCCCAAGCCGACGGCCCCCTTCGGCAAGCCGGCCAACCGTAACGCGGTCGATGACCTACCCCTGATGTATGAGCTCATCGCGCTCGCCCTGCAGACCGATAGCACCCGCATCGCCACGCTGG
>JBEEKW010000113.1:0-3838 GCA_041168485.1 Verrucomicrobiota bacterium | reverse complement strand
CTTGGTTCCTTGTTCTTAGTTCAGGGAATTACCGCCCAGAAGCGGTGGGAGATGCACTCTCAGGTCTCGGGTCTCGGCCGTCAGGTGCCGGGTTCAGGTATTCAGCACCAGGTTCAGGTTCGGGACCTGTACCCGCACCCGCACCCGACAACCCGTACCTGATGCCCGATGGCCGAGACCTGGGACCCGAGATGATTATTCTAACCGCCAGCCGCTGTAACCTTCGTCGTCTACGCGATAATCTCGCGGACGACACTCCCATGCACATCCGTCAGGCGGAAATCACGGCCGCCGAAACGGTAGGTGAGTTTCTCGTGATCGATGCCAAGCTGATTCAGAATCGTGGCCCAGAAATCGTAGACGGTAAGCGGCTTATCGACGGCGTAGTAGCCGAGTTCGTCGGTGGCGCCGAAGACGGTACCTGGCTTGAACCCGCCACCGGCGACCCAGAGGCTGAATCCGTAGGGGTTGTGGTCGCGGCCACTGCCACCCTGTGAGAATGGCGTGCGACCGAACTCGCCGGAGAAGATGACGATGGTGCTGTCGAGCAGCCCACGTTGTTTGAGGTCCTTGAGCAAGGCTGCGATGGGTTGGTCGACCTGATGGGCCATCATGCCGTGACCCTTGACGATATCGCCGTGGTGATCCCATGGATTAGCCACGTTGCCGCCGCCGAGGTTGCCGGAGAGACAGCTGAGCTCGACGAAGCGAACACCTTTTTCCACGAGGCGTCGCGCGAGCAGGGCCTGACGCGCGTAGCCGGCGGTAAGCTTGTCGGGCGAATCGATGCCATACATCGCCTTGGTGGCCTCGGACTCGCCGCTAAGGTCGCAGATCTCGGGTACGGCGGCCTGCATGCGGTAGGCGGTCTCGTAATTTCGGATGGCCGCTTCGACCTGCGGTTCGCGGGAGGCTTCGGCGAAGGCCTTGTCGACCTCGTTGATGAAGCCCAGTCGCCGGCGCTGGGCGGCGTCGGCTTCGCCGGGCTTGATGTTGGCGAGGGGCAGGGCGCCGTCGGCCTTGATAATCGAGGCCTGATGCTGTCCGGGGAGGTAGCCATTATTGAAGACGCCCACCCCGCCGTGCGGGATGCCGGCGTTGCCGCTCTGGAGGACGACGAAGCCCGGGAGATTCTGATTCTCCGTTCCCAGTCCGTAGTTCATCCAGGCTCCGGCGCTGGGGTGGCCCATGAACGGGAAGCCCGTGTGGAAGAAATAGTTCCCTTGGGCGTGTTCGCTGACCTTACTCGTCATCGAACGGATGACCGTCAGGTCGTCGGCACAATTGGCGATCTGCGGGAAGAGGTTTGTCATCTCGATGCCCGACTGGCCGTAGCGTTTAACCTCCCAGGGGCTGCCCATGATATCGCCGTTATTGTTGAAGACCGTGCGCTGGACCGGCACGGGCATCGGCTTTCCGTTCAGCTTGGTAAGGGCGGACTTGGGGTCGAAGGAGTCGACGTGCGAGACTCCGCCCGACATGTAGCAGAAGATCACGTTCTTCGCCTTGGCCTTGAGCGGGCGCTTGCCGGAGGTCTCGGCGCCGAAGGCGGGAGTGGAGAGCAGGCTGGACAGGGCGATGCCGCCAAAGCCCAGGGAGCAGCGGCGGAGCAGTTCGCGACGAGTAAGCGGGTGCATGTTATTTAAGATAAAGGAATTCCTTGAGGTTGAGCACGGACTGGGCGAAGTCCTGCCAGACCATCACCGGCTTATCGGCGTGGGTGACCTTGAGGTCCGCCAGGTAACGTGCGGCGGCGGCCTGTTCGCTTGGGCTGGCCTTGCGAGCGAGGGCTTGGACGAAAAGCGTGTCGACCTTGGCGACGTCGGGCTGATTACGGTCGAGGGTGGTCGCCCACTGCTTGGCCGCATCGATGACGAAGAGGCTGTTCAGTAGGGTGAGCGATTGGGCGGGAACGTTCGTGGCGTCGCGTCGTCCAACGGTCGTGAAGGGCTTAGGGCCATCGAACGTGGTGATCAGCGGATTCAGCGAATTACGGCGGATGGTGAGGTAGACGCTGCGGCGGACCTGCTCCCGGGGTGCGGCGACGGCATTATCGCCTGGGCCATACATGCGATCTTCCCTCTTGCCGGTAAACGTGATGAGCGAGTCGCGCAGGGCTTCGCCTTCGAGGCGCCGGATGCGAACGTGGGAGAGGAGGTTGTTATTAGCGTCCTTGGCCTGAGCGGACGCTGTGGGAGTGCTGGAGCGTTGGAACGCCTCCGTCAGGACGAGTTCGCGGAGCATCGCTTTCACGGACCACTTCTGCGCGATGAAGGATTGAGCGAGGTGGTCGAGCAGCTCGGGGTGCGTCGGGTGATCGCCTAGTCGGCCGAAGTTATCGACGGTTCCGACGAGTCCGCGTCCAAAGACATGATGCCAGAGTCGGTTGGTCATCACACGGGCGGTGAGTGGGTTGTCGGGGGAGGTAAGTTTGTCGGCTAGCTCAAGGCGGCCGCTGCCGGTGGTCACGAAGGCCTTGGTGTCGAATACTTCGAGGTAGCGTCGCGGGACGGCAGCCGCTGGGTTCTTGTATTCTCCGCGCACGAAGAGCGGCATGTCGAAGCCTTGGGCTTCCAGGAACCCCGGAGCGCGACGGGGGATGGAGAGTTCGGCTTCCAGCTTACGGTATTCGTCGGCGAGGGCGGCGAGGCGCTTGGATGCGACCGTAGAGGTCTCGAGCATTCCGTGACGGACCGCGGCATCGAGCAACGCCGCTTGGGCTTCGGTCGCTTGGTCGCGTCCCCAGGCCTTAGCGGCTTCGGATAGGGCGACCGAGACATCCGCCACCGTGGCAAGCTGCGGAGCCTGCACGACGATCGCTTCGCCAGAGGGGCCGGCTTCGCGGGTGGCGTGGAAGACGACCTGGCGGACGCCATACCAACCCAGGCCAGGCTCGGCCTTCTTGTCGGGGTTGGTCGAGTCGTCCGGAAGCGTCAGTTCGAGGTAGGCGTAGGAGCCCTGGCGGTAAGCGGTGTCGAGGGTGATCCAGACAGGCTTATCGGTGTCGATCGCCGCCTTGGGGAAGCGAGAGCCTCCTGGGGAGAGCGGATAGTTATCCGGGATGAGGCGGAGTGTCGCACCCTTGCCCATGATTTGGACGCTGATGAAGTCGGTGTTCACCTTGAAGCGGGGCGACGTCAGGACGGCGCTGTGCTTGCTCGAGAGGGTGTGGGAGTGCAGACCGGAGGGCAGAATGTGTTTGAGCACGTCCGGTCCGCTGGTCTCGACCCGGAAGTCGCCCGGGGCGAAGCGTCCGTCGAGGCCGTTGCCATGGCGACGCCAGGCGGAGGAAGTCCCGTCGTTCAGGGTCCAGTCAGGTTTTTCACTGCGCGGCGCCTTGGCTTCCTTGGGTTTCAGTCCGACGCGCAGGAAGGTGGAGGCGTGCAACGGATAGGTGGGGTCCTGTTCGCTTTTGAAGCTCTCGCCGAGTTTACCGTCGGTAGCATTGAAGGCCGCGATCTTGGTGCGCAGCTGATTGGCTTGGGCGCGCAGGGAGTCGAGCTTTTCGCTCTTGGTGGCGATCGGCGCGAGTTCACCACGGAGTGTGCCGGCGCGGAAGGAGTCGGCGATCTGGGCGGCGGTCAGCGCAAAGCCATACAGACGGGCTTCTTCGAGTTCGCCGCGTAGGAAGGAGTTGCCGCCGCCGGTGTGGCGTCGGCCGAAGAGCAGGCGAGACTTGGCTTGAGCGAAGGCATGCAGGGCTGCCTTCTCGTTGGCGGGGGCGTAGCCGGTGCCATAGGGCTGGCCGTTGCGGAAGAGGGCGATGCGTCCGTCGGGCTGATAGACGATGGCGAGGTGGATGAGCTCACCGGGTTTGGTCGTCTCGGCCGGACCGTCG
>JBEEKW010000112.1:0-3856 GCA_041168485.1 Verrucomicrobiota bacterium | reverse complement strand
GTGCCCGACGCGCTCGCCGAGCTCAACGCGACGCCGGGACAGTTGCTCGACTCGAGCGGCGAGCCGCCGGTCTGCATCGTCGTCGTCTACAACAACGCCATCGCCAACAAAGTTGGTGAAATCGGTTCATGGGCCAAGCAAGGCGGAGGCACTCTTTCCCTAGGCGGCGTGAGCACCTACAGCGGTGATACCATGATCAACAACGGTATCCTCCTACTCACCACTGGCAACGACCGCCTTCCCCCCGGAACCGTCGTTTCTCTCGGCCAAGCAGCCAGCGCCAACGTCGGTACTCTCAATCTTAATGGTCTTAACCAGCAGATTGCAGGATTAGCATCGACCACTGGAATTAATGCATCTGCTAACAAAAACACGGTGACATCGACAACGGCGGCCACCCTGACGATCAACGTACCGGTCGGAGTCACCCGCACCTACGGAGATGGGACGGCGCTAAACTCTGGGGTGATCACGGGCGCCCTCTCCCTTGAGAAAATCGGGAGCGGCACTCAGGTGCTGGGTGATGCCAACTCCTACAGCGGTACCACCACCATCTCGGCGGGCACCCTGCAGGTCGGCGCGCTCGGAGCCGGCGCCATCATCAACAACGCCGCGCTCATCTTCAATCATAGTGGCCCTATCACGGCGGCCAATGTCATCAGTGGCACCGGCAATGTGACGAAAGCCGGAGCTGGTATCCTGACCCTTTCGGGCGCCAATACCTACACGGGTACGAGCACGATCTCGGCGGGGACCCTTATCTTGAGCCATATCACCGCGCTGGGTACGGGTGCCGTCACGGTCAACGGCGGCACGCTCGATCTCAACGCAACCGCGATTGGTCAGATCGCCAATGTCATCACCGTCACCAGCGGCTTGGTCATCGGTGGAGCCGCCGCCTCGGCCGCTCCCACGTCTGGCACGGTCGCGGTCACCACGGTGCTGACCGGGGCCGCCGACCTGACCAAGGCCGATGCTGGTACCCTGACGCTGAGCACGCCCCATTTTCACACGGGAGCGACCGTGGCCAACGTGGCCGGAGCGGTCATCAGGGCCAGCCACTTGGCCGACACGGGTAGCTCGCTCGGTGCCGGCACCTTGACCGACCCGACCAAGCTCCAACTCGGCGCCGGCGCCGTCCTCGAGTTCACGGGGGCGACCACCACCACCAGCACGCGCAGCTTTACCGTGACAGATTCGGCGGGTATCACCACCGCCGCTGGGGCGGCCGGGCTCACCTTCACCGCCGCGGCCAAGATTGCCCTGGTTGGTGCGACTCCAGCATTGGCGCTCGTCGCCAATAACTCCGTCACTAATTTCTTCCGCGCCAGCCTGAGCGACGCGGATATCGCCGCGGGCAACGGCCTCAAGACCCTCACTATCGACGGCGCCGGCGCCTGGGTCATCGGCGGAAGCTCCAATCGCTTCAAGGGTGATATCCGTATCGACGCAGGTGCGGGCTCCACAATCGGCCTCGAGTCAAGCGCGCTGCCCAGCGGCGCCGGGACCAACGTGGTCATCGCTTTGGCAAACAACGCGCGTGCTCGCTATGAAGCGGGCAACACCGACGACCTTTCAGGCCAGCTCAGCCTCGCCGCCGGCGCCACCGGCAAACTCGACCTCGGGAACAACAACGTTGTCTTCAACTCGGCGCTGGCCGTTACCACCGGCACCGGGAGCACCGCGACCCTCTCGAAGGAAGGCATCGGCAAGCTAACCATCGCGGCGGGGAATAACACCAACCTCAACGTCGCGGTCACCGCCGGAACCTTGGTCGTCAATAGCTCGCTGGGTAATGTCACCCTCGCGTCCGGGACAACTCTCGGCGGTGCGGGTACCGTCGGGGCGGTCACGACCGTCTCCGGCTCAACGATTGGTCCGGGTAATTCCCCCGGTAATTTGACCTCGAGCAGCTTAGCGCTCGTCGGTGGCTCGACCTTCGAATGGCAGGTCCAGGACGCCACCGCCGCCGCGGGCACGGGCTACGACACCCTCACGGTCACGAATGCACTCGATCTCTCTGGCGCGAATTCCGGCAACCGAATCATCCTCAATATCTCCTCGCTAGCCGGTAATGGCAACGGCACTGACCTCGGTAATCCGCTGAATTTCGGCCCCAGCTCCATCCGCACCTTCACCTTCGCCACCGTCGGCTCGCTGAACCTCGGTTCCAACACCAACATCAACGACGCCTTCACCATTACCGTCGGCGATTTCCATTATACCGACGGCAGCACCTCAAACGCCGGCCTCTGGTCGCTCAGCTACGCGGACAACGCCATCACCCTCACCGCGGTGCCTGAGCCTTCCACCTACGGACTCGGCCTAGGCGCACTGGCGCTGGCGGCCGCGGCAATCCGCCGCCGTAAACAGAAGGCCAAGGCCTAAGGTCGACCTGAGGGCGAACCCCCTGGTACAAGACGGGGGTGTCTAAGATTGCCCAGGATGGGCGGCACACCTAGGTTGCGAGCGTGAGCACGCCCTCCCTCGAAGCCCTCCGGTCCGTTGCACTGGCCACGGCCATCGCCGCCGGCGACCTGCTCGCCAAGGGGGCCCAGATGAAGGTCAACGCATCCACTGACGACGACGTGAAGATGCAGGCCGACGTCGATTCGGAGCATCTGGTGCGCGACATGCTCAAGGCCACGGGCATCCCGGTCATCGGCGAAGAACTGGGCGGCGACGCTTCCCTCTTCGATGGCGACAGTCTCTACTGGGTCGTCGACCCGCTCGACGGCACCTACAACTACCTTCGCCGCCAGCCCTCGACCTGCGTGTCGCTCGGCCTGATGCGCGGCAAGGAACCCGTCCTCGGCGTCATCCACGACTTCACGGGTAAGAAGACCTACCTCGGCGTGGTTGGCGAAGGCAGCTTCCTGAACGGCGTCCGCATCACACCCGGCTGGGTCACCGACATCAAGGACGCCTGCATCATGACGGGCTTCCCCGCCGCCGCTGATAAGTCCGGCCCGGCTATGGAGCTCTTCGTCCAGCAGGTCGGCCGCTACAAAAAGATACGCATGATCGGTTCCGCCGCTCTCGCCCTCGCCTACGTGGGTGAAGGCGTCGCCGATACGTATTACGAGTCGGGCACGAACCTCTGGGATGTCGCCGCTGGACTTGCCATCATCAAGGCCTCCGGCGGATATTTCCGCCTCGTTCCGACGGGTAAGCGCCCGCTGAACTACGACCTCTGGGCCTCGGGCCGCGAGGAGTGGACGCGGTAAGGCCGCGCCTTAGGCGTGGACATGAGGCCTGATAAGGCTAGGTTTCCGAGGTGCTCCTCGCCTTCACTAATCCGATTAAAGAAGCCATCATCAAGAATACGGTGGAGAACTACGCCGAGAAAGTCCTCGGTCAGGAGTACGGCTCGATGGGTTTCTGGGTCGCCCTCGCGATGGTGGTCGTCTACATCCCGCTCCTCGGTCGCCTCGCTGCCACGCACTTCTTCAGCAAGGATGGTACTATCTTCGGCATCGGCCTGACGGGTCTCATCTCGGTCGCCCTGACCTTCGCGGCCATCTGCATGGCCGACACGAGCCTTTCGGGCTTTATCCCCAAATCCATCGAGATCCTGGTGATTTCCCTCTGCACGGCCACGGTCGTCCTCCTGGTCACTAGCGCCTCCGCCCAAGTCTTGAGCATGGGCTTCGGCCCCTCTCTCGGCCTCCAGCTGGTCTTCTGGAATATCGTCTTTCTCGCCCAGCTGGCGACACGCTTCCTGATGGATTTCTGGAAGCACGTCTGAACCGCCTGACAACCCTGGTTAACAAGAAGGCCGGCCTCCTCACGGGAGCCGGCCTTCTGCTTGGCACACTCTACGCGATCAGCCCGTGGCTTGGAGGCCGGCGGCGAT
>JBEEKW010000111.1:0-4203 GCA_041168485.1 Verrucomicrobiota bacterium | reverse complement strand
GGCGGAAAGAACCGAGAGCGAAAACAGAAGTAAGGAGAGCGAACGGAACATCTGATAGGGCTAGGGCCAGGGCTAGGGCTGGGGCGAGTTGAAGGTGTGATGATTGGGTTTAGGTAGGTAAAGGTGTGAAGTCTGTCCCTAGCCCTGGCCCTAGCCCTAACTCAGAATCTGCTTCACGACATGCCCATGAACATCAGTGAGGCGATAGTCACGGCCTTGGAAACGATAAGTAAGGCGTTCGTGGTCGAAGCCGAGGAGATGCATGATCGTGGCCTGCAGGTCATGGACGTGGACCTTGTCCTTGACGCCGCCGAAGCCCATCTCGTCGGTCTCGCCGAACTGGAAGCCGCCCTTCACGCCGCCGCCGGCCATCATGATCGAGAAGCAATCAGGGTAGTGGTCGCGGCCGAGGACTTGGCTCTTGGCGGTACGGCCTTCGCGGAAAGGCGTGCGGCCGAATTCGCCACCCCAGACGATGAGGGTGTCTTCGAGTAAGCCGCGTTCCTTAAGGTCGTTGATGAGCGCGGCGACGGGCTTGTCGGTCGCGGCCATCTTGGCGGTGAGGCCATCGCGGATATCTTCCTTGGGTCCGGTGCCGTGGAAATCCCAGCCCCAGTCGAACAGGTGCACAAAGCGCACGCCTTTCTCGACGAGTCGGCGGGCGAGGAGGCAGTTGTTGGCGAAACTCGACTCGCCGGGCTTGGCGCCGTAGGCTTCAAGCGTCGCGGGCTTCTCCTTCGAGATGTCCATGACGTCCGGCACGCTGGTCTGCATGCGGAAGGCGAGTTCGTATTGGGCGATGCGGGTGACGGTCTCGGCGTGGCCAAGTTCGTCCTGCTGGCGCTGGTTAAGGTCCTTGAGCGCATCGAGCGTGGCGCGACGGAGGTCACGGGTCATGCCAGGCGGGTCGTTAGCGAAGAGGACAGGGTCGCCCTTGCTCCGGCACTGTACGCCTTGGAAGACCGACGGGATGAAGCCCGAGCCCCAGCAGCCTTGGCCGCCGCTGGGCTGGACGCCGTTGGAGATCATGGTGACGAAGCCCGGGAGATCTTGGTTCTCGGTGCCGAGTCCATAGGTGGCCCACGATCCCAACGACGGACGACCTTGGCGGTTATGGCCGGTGAAGAGCAGGAGTTCAGCGGGGGCGTGATTGAACTGGTCCGTATGCATCGCCTTCACGATCGTGACCTCGTCGGCGATCTTCTGGAAGTTCGGCACGGCATCGCTCATCCAGAGTCCGCCTTGACCGTATTGCTTGAAGGTGCGCGGGGTGCCCATGAGCTTCGGCACGCCGGTGGTGAACGCAAAGGTGCGGCCCTTTAGGAATGAATCCGGGCAGTCCTGGGTGCTGCGTTTCACGAGCTCCGGCTTGTAGTCGAAGATGTCGAGGTTGGGTGGGCCGCCCGACATGTGTAGGTAAATGACACGCTTGGCCTTGGCCTTGAAGTGCGGCTTGCGCGGGGCGAGCGGGTTATCGTTCGCGGAAGGGGCGCCGAGGGCATCCGTCTGCAGGGCGTGGAGGGCGATGGCGCCCAGGCTGAACTGACCGACGCTGCTGAGGAAGGTGCGGCGGGTCTGCAGGCTGAGCTGGGCTTCGCGGAGTGGGTTCATGTGACGGAAAGGGGAAGGAGGGTGCGTGTTCGGCTCAGCGGCGCATGAGGAACTCGTCGAGGTTCATGATGACGCTGCTGACGGCGGTCCAGGCGGCGAGGGTGGGCACGTCGGCGCCTTTATCAGCCGGTCCAAGCGGGTCGGTCGCCATCTTGAGGGCGAGAGCAGCGTCGGCCTTATACTGCGTAACGGACTTCGCGAGGAGCGTCTTCAGTGTAGCGAGCTCCTTGGCATCGGGCTCGCGGGAGAGGCAGAGCGCGTAGGCCAGTTTCAGGCGGGATTCATCGGTGGCGCCTCCTTCCTTCAGGAGGCGACGGGCGAGGGCTTGGCTGGTCTCGACGTAGACCGGATCGTTGAGCGTCACAAAGGCCTGCAGGGGCGTGTTGGAGCGATCGCGGCGGACAACGCACGTCTCGCGGTTCGGAGCATCGAACGTGGCGAAGCTGGGGTAAGGCGTGCTGCGACGGGTGTCGGTGTAGAGGCTGCGGCGGTAACGGTCCTCGCCGGTGCTCGTCGTCCAGTCCCCGGAGCCGCCGAAGGCGATACTCAGGCCCATGTTGGGGCGAATCGGACGGACGGGGGCGCCGAACATTTTCGCGCTGAGGAGTCCGCTGACGGCGAGAGCCTGGTCGCGGAGCATTTCGCCGGACGGACGGAAGCGTGGGCCACGCGCCACGAAGCGGTTGTCGGGGTCCTGCTCGTTGCGCTTGCCATTGCTGGCGGAAGTTTGGCGATAGGCACGGCTGTTCAACAGCAGTGTGAGCATCTTCTTGGTGTCCCAACCACTCTCGACGAATTCAGCGGCGAGCCAGTCGAGCAGCTCAGGATGGACAGGTAAGTCGCCTTGGCTGCCGAACTCTTCACTCGAGCGCACGATGCCGACGCCGAAGACGGTCTCCCAGAGGCGGTTCATGGTCACGCGGGCGGTGAGCGGGTTGTCGCGACTGGCGATCCAGCGTGCCAGCCCGAGGCGGTTCTTGGGGGCGGAGTCGTCCCAGCGGGCGAGATGCGTCGGTACGCCTTCGTCCACCTGATCGCCTAAGGCCTGCCAGTTGCCGCGGAGCTGGATAAAGGTCTTCCGGCGCTTGTCACCGGCGAGGTCCTGCATGATCGGCACCGTCACGGGCTTGAGTGCTTCGATCATGCCCTTGGCTGACGCCAGCTGCTTTCGCTCGGCCGACGATGCCTTGGAGACCTGACGGACGTAGTGGTCCGACAGCGTCCGCTTCTGCGCTTCGCTGCGTGACGAGCGGTCGATGGCGGCGGCCGCGAGCACGGCGGCTGGCAATTCCGTGCCGTTCACGGCCGCGGGGTCTCCGGACGTTAGAAGGCGGAATTTACCGAGCACGTGACCTTTGTGGATCGACCCTTGGACGAGGGTGACCTTCAGGATTCCGTCCTTGGGCGTCCTGATCGGCGACGAAGCAGCCAGGGTGAGTCGGTGCGTGCGGTCAGTCTGCGGGGCTACGGCCCAGCCCGCTTCCTTGCCTGCGTTACGATCGACCAGAGAAGCCGCGGGGAAGCCGCTTTGTTCGTGGTCGGCGAAGGCCGCGGAGAAGGTGATGGTAGTGGGGCTGTTGATATCAAAGCTGTGATTCTTCTCCGGCGCGGGCGTCGCGCCGCTGCTCCAGACGACTTTTCGTGCGGCGTCGAGCAACGTCACTACGAAGCCGTTCATGCGCGCGCCCGAGCCGTCGGCTCGGTTCCATACGCTGACCTTCTCGATGAGGGTTTCTGTGGTCAGCTCCACTTCCCACCAGGGTGAATCCTGTTCCGCGCTGTGTGCGATGGAGTTCTTCGCATAGACCCCGTCGGTGTTGCCGTCGACCGCGCGGCCCGCGGCGGCATTTTGGTACTGGCTGCTCAGCTTGGCCGGACGTCCCTTGGCGACATTGGAGCCTTTGCTAAAGACTTCGACCTCGGCCAGCTGCAGGAAGCGCTTCTTGCCCGGGACTTCGACGCGGACGTATCTGGCGGGGAGGGGGGCGGAGCCTGCGGGCGGCAGAATCTGCGCGCGGACTGCGGTGACGACGAAGTTGCCGCCGGCGGGCAGGGTCTCCAGTCGCAAGGCGGTCAGTTGCCCGGCCTCCAAAGGTAGGTCGACGGTCTGCGTGTCGGTGTCCGTGCGTCCTTCGAGGGTGATGGTGCCGTCAGCGGCGATGTCGGTCTTGCGCTTCTGGCCGGAGGTCGCCCGGGCGGGCATTGGGGCTTTCCATCCGGCGTCAAGTCGCACGGAGGCCTCCCACTTTTCCTGTCCTTCGAGCCATGCGGGGATCGGCGCGGCGAATTTCGTTTCCAGCGCGGCGACCTGGCTATCGAGCTCGGCCCGGCTGGCCTTCTGCTCCGTGGTCATGAAGCTGTGGAGCGGCGACTCGTCGCGCTTATCGCTGTCGGCGCTCTGGTTGAAGAAGGCGTAGGAACGGAAGTACTCGTCGATCGTGATCGGATCGTATTTGTGGGTGTGGCACTGCGCGCAGGCCATGGTGGTGCCCATGAAGACTGCGTAGGTGGTGTTGACGCGGTCGATGACGGCGGCGTTACGGAATTCTTCATCGCTCGTGCCTCCTTCATTCTGGGTCATGGTGTTGCGAT
>JBEEKW010000110.1:0-4359 GCA_041168485.1 Verrucomicrobiota bacterium | reverse complement strand
TGATCACCTGGGTGGTGCCGATCTTCTTGATCTTGGACGACAGGATTCCACAGAGGCGTTCGCAGACCTCGGTCGCAATCCGGCCGGCGCGGCGGTCGGTGACCAGGCCAGCGGCATCCAGGGTGCAGAAGTTGGCGCGGGCGGCGACGTCGCCGGCCTTGAGCTCAATTCCGAGGCCGAGCGTCTCGATGACGCCGCGCCCGACTTCGAACTCGATCGGGTCATACCCGAAGAGGGCGAGATGGCCCGGGCCGGAGCCGGGGGTGATGCCAGGGGCGACGGGGGTCAAGCGCCCTTGGGCGCAGCCGCTCCGGACCAAGGCATCCAGAGTTGGGGTTTTCGCGGCCTCCAGTGGCGTCAGGTTGCCCTGTGCGGCCGTTGCGATGTCACCGAGTCCGTCCAGCACCACGAGGGCCAGCTTGGCACCGGTCTTGATTGTCAGCTTCGAATAGACTGCATCCAGGTTGCTCATACAGCGGGGACAACCCTGACGATGAGAGAGCACTGCCGCAAGGGTGTAGCTTTTGCAGGGTCTTTCCTTTTGAAGTCATAGGGCGTGGAGAGCGCTGATGGCGAGGTTCGGGTTTGACTGGAGTCGTTCCCGGATCACCGGGATCGATTCGCCGGGAAAGCACCGCGGCAGCAATCGCAGCAGACCGCCACGGATGAGCGAGAGGTTGGCGAGCAACCGGGGGTTCCGGCTCCGGGATCGATCCTCCCCAAGGAGTGCGTCCCGTCTCCAGTGATTGCGGTTCTCCACACCCGCCCAGTGGCCCCGAACCAAGTCCTGCCACTGCTCCGGCGCCAATTCCCCGGGTTCGAGGCTGCTGACGTAGTACCGGGTCTCCTGCGTGGTGACGCCAGTCTTCTTGATCGTTCGTTCGCTGCGCACCACCACCACGCTCCGGGCAAAGGGGAAATCCATCTCCATCCCATCGGTCGGGAACGCATGCAGCGCCCGAAGCTCCACCCGTCCGTGCCCGCTTTCGCTCAGGGCAAAAAGGGGGTGCCCGGCGTCGCATCCTTCGCCTTGGCCCGCTCTTCCAGATGGGGTTGGTTGCCCTTGATCTGCAGCAGGTACTCCCCGCCCTTCTCCACGATGTCACGGGCCAGCCTGCGCTGGCAGTGCAGCGCGTCGGCAGTGATCACCTTGTTGTCGAGCGAGGGCATTGAGCCGATGAGTTCGACAGCCACGTTCTGTTCGCAGCGTGCGGTGCCTTCCTTCTGGTCATAGACGGCCATGGCCTCGGGGGCTCCGTTGCCATGGCGCGCGAGACTCAGGATGCCGAAATGGTCGCGGACCATCTTGCCGTCCAGCGCCAGGGCTTGGGGCAGTTGGCTGGCGTTGGCCGCCAGCCACGCGTTGAGGACCCGGTTGAGGGCCTCAGGATCAATGCGGCACAACAGTCGGTAGAAGACTTGGTAGCCGGGCACTTCACGGAAGGCCTTGGTTCCCTTCCGCAGAGGCAGGATCAGCCGTTTGCGCTGTTCCTGGGTGAGGCTCGTGGCAAAGCGGGCGATCTCGGCAATCTCGCGCCGCCCGGACATCAGGGCCATGGCGACGAGTCCGAGGATCACCCCGATGCGGAAGCGCTTGTTCTTGCCGCCCCTGGGATCGGGGACCTGGGCGAAGGCCTTGCGAAGCGAATCAAACTGGGAGAGGGAGATTGGAAGGACCCCCTGCGGGACCGAGGACAAGGCGCGGGCATACTCTTGTGGCAGATCCCGCGCCCGGAGGAGGGAGCGGGCCTTGGGGTTGAGCTCCAGACACCAGAGATGTTTGGGGCGATCATTGGCGACATAGAAGTCGATCCGGCTGCGGGAGTAGCCGGCGGTGGTGCCCAACTCCCGCCAGTTGGTGGCCTTGTAGGAGGTCCCGGCGTGGGACTCCGGATCGGTGAAGCTTTCCGCCAGCAGGGGACGGTAGCCGAAGGCTTCCAGCCACTGGGATGGCAGGACCCGCAAGGCCGCTCCCATGGCCATGGAGGCCAGGTTGGGTGAGGTCGCCTTCGGGACCATGAGCAGGAAGCGGCGGTTCTGAACGATGAGCTTGAGGCGGGCGATCCTTTGCGGCGCGCTCCAACTGATCCATCGATCCCGGTCCTTGAGGGCGTAGCAGGCGGGGCCCCAGGCCAGGAGGGCTACGGGTTTGGAATCGATCTCGACGACCTGCCGCAGGAAGTCGCCCACGGAGCGGGTGGCACCCAGATCGTGGGACTCCTCAAGTTGCGAATCAAACCAGGCACGTTCCTGCGGAGAGTTGACGACACGCACGATCGGCGTGGAACCGGAGTCAAAGGAGGGGTCCTTGAGAGTCTTCATCCCACTTCAGGGAAGCCTGAAAGGGGGCTCACGTCTACCTCAATCGCAAATCCACCCGAAACCACGCCGCTTCCGCCTCCGAAAAGAAAAGGCCCTGAGCTTTCAGCCCCACAGGCATCCCAAAACCTTGACAAGGAACGCGCGCGGACCGCTTGCTGAAACCAGACGTCCCCGCCGTTTCTGAGTCCGTGACCTCAGGGGAGAGGGCCAATACGCTACGAGGTGTCGGGGGAGGGAATGGTGTAGGGAGCCCGTAGGGCGACCGGAACCATTCCCTCCCCCGGGGCGGTCGCAGACGGAAGCCATCACATGACCAATACCTCCCCATCCGAGGCGCCAGCTAAGGCCTCGAAGACCAAGCGAAGATTCCTCACCGCCGAGAAGAAGTTTCAGATCTATCTGGAGGCCCAGTCCTCAGACAAACCCATTGGCGCATTGCTGCGCCGGGAAGGCCTCTTCTCGACCGATCTGGCCCGCATCCGGCATCAGGTAAAGGAAGGTGCCCTGGAACGCCTCAGCGCAAAACCTGGAAGGAAGCGCGAAGTGCCCGACACCACCGCCTACGACGCCCTCAAACGGGAACTCCAGGACAAGGAGCGCGCCTTGGCAGACCTGGCGGTTGAACTCGCCATCCTGCGAAAAAAAACGAATGGGGTCTCGTGGGACCGATAGCCAGCCTGCGGATCACCGCCGAGACCAAATTGAACATCCTCGATTTGATCGATCATTCCCTACAGCAAGGCGTGTCGGTCCGTCGCTCCTGCATCATCCTCATGATCGAGCACCGGCGGGTCGTGCGCTGGCAACTGCGGCGCCGCCAGGGACGCGGCCTGGAAGATCTGCCGTCCGGCCCCATCGAGCCGTTGCACCGGATCCTGCCAGAAGAGGTTGCCCGGATCATTGCGATGGCCAGGAGCGAGGAGTACGTGGATCTGTCCCACCGCCTTCTGGCCGTCACGGCCTGCGATCAGGGCCTGTTTCAGGCCTCGTTCTCGACGGTTTACCGGGTTCTGCAGGCCGAGGGATTGACGACGGCCCGGGGAGCCGGAGGCCCTCGAAATGGCAATTCGAAGGCACCGATTCGCAAGGAGCTTACCGGGCCAAACCAGCGCTGGTGCTGGGACATCAGCTACCTCATGACCCATGAGAAGGGGGAGTATCTCTACCTCTACCTGCTCCTGGATGAATGGTCGCGAAAGGCGATCCAATGGCGGATCGCCTGGATGCAGACGGCCGAGGAATCGCGCTTGCTGCTGGAAGGGGGATTGGTCGAGCAGAGCATCCTGGATCTGCCCGAGAGTCAGCGTCCAGAGCTCGTCAACGACCGCGGCCGGCAGATGAAGGCCAAACCCATCCGCAGGCTGTGCGAAGACCATGCCATGCCCCAACTGTTTGCCCGTCCGCGGACGCCGAACGACAACCCCTTCATCGAGTCGGCCTTCAGCACGGTCAAACGAGCGCCGGAGTATCCGGGACGCTTCCTGGATGATCAGGAGGCCACCACCTATTTCACCCGGTACTTCGCGTGGTACGACACGGAGCACTACCACTCTGGAATCGACTATGTGACTCCGCAGCAAGCTCACCAGGGTTTGCGACCGGAAACTGTCGCCAAACGACGGGCAAAAATGGCCCTCCAACGCCGCCGGCGTCGGGAGGCTAATCAAAAACAAGAATCCGGCGTGCAAAACAAACCACGAACATCTAAACACTGATCGCCCGCTTTGCAGCGTAATCAACCGCCCTATGAGGACGTTGGTTCAGAAACGCGCCGATGTATTCTGTGAATGCATCGAAACCGAAGTGGGTACGCTGGTTTCGTTCATGAATTCCCCTCGGCGAATTATGCGCTATGAAGACATCCACTTCGGACATGTGAGACATCAAATCGAAGACTTCTTTCTGCTCAAACAGATGGAAACCCCGTGGCTGGTACCTCCAACAACCACAAAAGCCCCCAAAAGCCGTACCCCCGCTGATCTTGACCACTCGGTGGAGGTTCACGATGGGTTCCGGAAAGGCCTCGCCACTGTCGTG
>JBEEKW010000109.1:0-4426 GCA_041168485.1 Verrucomicrobiota bacterium | reverse complement strand
TGCGGTTCGAACTGGGTGGGAGATCCGCCGGTCCAGCCGCCGCCGAAGAAGAAGACAATCGCGGGGAGCGGCTTGGCAGCCTTCTGCGCGGGCTCGAAAATCCAGACCTTGAGCTCGGTGTCGCCGACCTTGCGATAGGTCTCGGACTTCGTGCCTTCGATGACGGGTGGATGGCCGCCAGTTTTCTTCTTGGCGGTTTTTTCCTGGGCGCCCGCGGTCAGCGCGACGAACAAGGAGAGCAGGGCGAGAACGAGGCGCATGGGGGTATCCGAGGTTTAGAGGGCCCGAGGACAGGAGGCAAGGAGGGGAAGTGACAAAGAGGGCTGAATAGAGGAGACGATGGCTGAATCGATGACAGAGGACTGAATCGAGGACAGAATGGATAAGGCCGCCAGCCGCCATCTGAAACGATGCATCAATTCAAAGGGAAACCGGAAACCGGGATATTACCTTCGGGCATTATTCATTTCAGGTGACGGGTGACGGCCACGGTGGTCAGCCTCTCGGGTGTCAGCCGTTCAGCCATCAGCCGCCGGAAGCCGGGTGCCAGCTATCTCGGGCCCTCGAGTCCTCAGGTCCTCGTGTCCTCCAGTTATGCCCCCAGCCAATCATCCGGTTTCCCTATGGTGCCCCCTGTGAGTGCTGATCTCCGTGTCCACGTGTCACCGTGCCCACTTGCCCCCCTCTGTTATGGTGCCTTTGCTTCGCAGCAGTTCACCATGCCAGCAGTTCCCCCAGCTAGGCTAAGCCCTAGCTCAAAATCTCCTTAATCACCTTACTGGGTTCGACGCCGGTGAGCTTGGCATCGAGGCCCTGGAACTTGATCGAGAAGGCATCGTGCTGGATCCCAAGCTGGTGGAGCATGGTGGCGTGCAGGTCGTGAACCGTGCAGACTTTGTCCATCGCGGCGTAGCCGAGTTCGTCGGTGGCGCCATGGGTCAGACCCCCCTTCACGCCAGCACCCGCGAGCCACATGGACATCGCCTTGTTGTGGTGATCGCGTCCGACCGGTCCTTTGTCGCCTTGCTTCATGGGCGTGCGGCCGAATTCGCCACTCCACACGATAAGAGTGTCTTCGAACATCCCGCGCTGCTTGAGGTCGGTGATGAGCGCCATGCAGGCGCGGTCGACTTCCTTGGCGCGCAGAGGGAGTTCTTCTTTCAGGAGGCTATGGTGATCCCAGTCGCGATGGTAGAGCTGGATGAAACGGCTGCCGCGTTCGGCGAGACGACGTGCCAGGATGCAGTTGGACGCGAAGGAGCCGTCGCCGGGCTGGCAGCCATAGAGCTCGAGGGTCTGGGCGGATTCGCCGGTGACGTCCATGAGACCAGGCACGCTGGCCTGCATGCGGAATGCCATCTCATATTGCGCGATCCGCGTGGCGACCTCGGTGTCGCTGACTTCGCCGGCGCGGACCTGGTTGAGGCTGTTGATCGCCTCGACGTCGCCCTGTTGCGAGGCACGCGAGATGCCAGGCGGATTGTTGAGATAGAGGACGGGGTCTCCCTTGGAGCGGAGCTGGACGCCTTGGTGCTTGGAGGGGAGGAAGCCGCTACTCCATTGGCGCGCGGCGATGGGCTGGGGCGAACGGCCCTTGCCGGTGGAGACCAACACGACGAAGCCCGGGAGATCTTCGGCTTCGGAACCGAGTCCGTAAGTGACCCAGGAGCCCATGCTCGGACGGCCCGCGATCTGCGAGCCGGTGTTCATGAACATGTGGGCCGGATCGTGGTTGATCGCATCCGTGGTCATTGAGCGAATGACGCAGATGTCGTCCGCAACGGAGCCGATATGCGGAAGGAGCTCGGAAAGTTCGGTGCCGTTCTTGCCGTGTTTCGAGAATTTGAACTGCGGTCCCTGGCAGATGAGTTTCTGGCCTTGAAGCTGCGCGAGCTGCTGGCCGGCGGTGAAGCTTTCCGGCATGCCCTTACCGTCCATCTCGGCGAGCTTAGGCTTATGGTCGAAGAGTTCGAGTTGCGACGGGCCACCGGCCATGGTCAGCCAGATGACGCGCTTCGCTTTCTGAGGGAGGGGAAGTTTCGAGAAGACGCCCGGCGCGGCTTCGAGTCCGGTGCGGCCAAGGAGCGACGCCAGCGCGACGGCGCCGAGTCCGCGGCTGGTGTTGCCGATGAAGGAACGGCGATGGATTTGACGGAGGTCGGGAAACATTAAGAAATAATTTCTTTGATGGGTTTGCTGGGTTCGACACCGGTGAGCTTGGCGTCGAGTCCTTGGAACTTGATCGTAAAGGCGTCATGCTGGATGCCGAGCTGATGCAACATGGTGGCGTGCAGGTCGTGCACGGTGGTCACCTTATCAACCGCGGCGTAACCGAGTTCGTCGGTCTGGCCGTGGACGATGCCACCCTTGATGCCACCGCCGGCCATCCAGACGGTCATGGCTTTGTTATGGTGGTCGCGGCCGCTGCCACCCTGCGACATCGGGGTGCGGCCAAATTCGCCGGCCCATACGATGAGGGTATCGTCGAGCATACCGCGCTGCTTGAGATCGGTGATGAGCGCCATGCAGGCGCGGTCAATCTCGGCAGCCTTGAGTGCGATGCCGTCCTTGACGCCACCGTGGTGGTCCCAGTCCTTGTGGTAGAGTTGGATGAAGCGGACGCCGCGTTCGGCAAGGCGACGCGCGAGCAGGCAGTTGGCCGCGAAAGAACCGTCGCCAGGCACGCAGCCGTAGAGCGCGAGGGTCTTGGGGTCCTCGGCAGAGACGTCCATGAGCTTAGGCACGCTGGCCTGCATCTTGAACGCCATCTCATATTGGGCGATGCGCGTGGCGACCTCGGGATCGGCGACGACCTTGTCGCGATGGAGATTGAGCGCTGCGATGGCGTCGACGTCGCCGCCTTGGGCATCGCGCGAGACGCCGGGAGGATTGGTCAGGTACATCACGGGGTCACCCTTGGAGCGGAGCTGCACGCCTTGGTGCTTGGAAGGAAGGAAGCCACTGCTCCACTGGCGTGCGGCGATGGGCTGGTTCTGGCCGCCCTTGCCGAGCGAGGTCAGGACGACGAAGCCCGGTAGGTCTTCGGATTCGACGCCGAGGCCGTAGGTCACCCATGAGCCCATGCTGGGTCGGCCCGCGATCTGCGAGCCGGTGTTCATGAACATATGCGCGGGGTCGTGATTGATCGCATCCGTGGTCATGGAGCGGATGAGGCAGACTTCGTCGATGACCGAGCCGATCTGCGGGAAGAGTTCGCAAATCTCGGTCTGGTTGCGGCCAAACTTGGCGAACTTATGCTGCGGTCCGAAGCACGTGAGCTTCTGGCCCTGGAGCTGGGCGAGCTGTTGGCCCTTGGTGAAGCTTTCCGGCATGGGCTGGCCATGCATCTCGGCGAGTTTGGGCTTGGGGTCGAAGGTCTCGAGGTGCGAAGGGCCGCCGGCCATGCTCAGCCAGATGACCCGCTTGGCCTTCTGGGGGAGTGGTAATCTCGAGAGCACGCCGGGAGCGCCGGAAGCGGCCGGGCCGAGCAAGGAAGCGAGCGCGACGCCGCCGACGCCTTGGGCGGTCTTGCCCAGGAAGGCGCGGCGCGTGAGCGCAGCTCTCAGTTCGTGCGGGATCATCAGTCGCGGGTCAGGGTTTCGTGCAGGTTCAAGATCACACGGGTGACGTGCGTCCAGGCAGCGAGCTCGGCAGGGTCGGCCTGCGCGGGCGGCGGCGTGAGGCCGACTTTCAACAGTTCCTTGGCGGCGGCAGGGTCGGCTTTGTAGGCGGCCCGGCGTTCGGTAAGTACCTTGCGGAGCGTGCCGAGTTCCTTGGCGTCAGGATTGCGCTGCAGCGCCCGGCGCCAAGCCCAAGTGAGGCGGGCGTCATCCGCGCCGTTCTCGGCGAGCACGCGGGCAGCGAAGGTGCGGGAGGCTTCGACGTAGGTCGGGTCGTTGAGCATCACGAGCGCCTGCTGCGGTATGTTCGAACGGGTGCGGTCGGTGCAAGATTCCTCACGACTGGGAGCGTCGAAGGCGAGCATGCTCGGATGTAGGAAGCTGCGCTGCCACCAGACATAGAGGCCGCGGCGATACTGCGACTCGTCTTTGTCGGCCATGTATTCGCGCACGGGGAAGTTAAGGTTCTCCCAGTAGCGGTCTGGCTGGTAGGGCTTCACGCTCGGGCCGCCGATCTTGGGGGCGAGTAGGCCGGCAATGGCTAGGGCGTTGTCGCGCACGAGTTCGGCATCGAGGCGATAGGGGCTCTGGCGGCCGACTTCGCGGTTGTAAGGGTCGGCGGCGGTCTGCGCCGGCGTGGCCACGGAGCTGCGACGATACGCGTCGCTGTTCACGATAAGGCGGACCATGTGCTTCATGTCCCATTTGGCTTCCACGAATTCGACGGCCAGCCAATCGAGCAGCGGCTGGTTGGGCGGGAGTTCGCCTTGGGCGCCGAGGTCGCCGGGGTTCTTGCTGAGCGCGGT
>JBEEKW010000108.1:0-8424 GCA_041168485.1 Verrucomicrobiota bacterium | reverse complement strand
GAGAAGAAGGGCGAATGGAACAAGTATGAGATTCGGGCCGAAGGTCCGCGCATCACAATTTTTCTGAACGGCAAGGCGACCTTGGACTACACCGAGACCGATCCGTCCATCGACGATGCCTACGGACTCATTGGCCTGCAGATTCATGGCAACTGCAAGGCGGAGATCCGCTTCCGCAATGTCGTGCTCGACCCGCTAAACGACCTACCTGTCACGACCAAGGAAGCCGTGCTGAACCGCTTTGGTGAGGCAAAGTCTGCCTGGGTAACTCCGGCGCCTTTCAAGGAACGGAAGTTCGACCTCAATGACAACGAGGTCGTGGTCTTCATCGGCCAGGAGAACTTTGTCCGTGAAGCCAAGTCGGGCGAGATCGAGTCACGCCTCGCCGCGGCCTTCGCCGCCAAGAATCCGGTCTTCCGCTCCATGGCGTGGGAAGCCGACACGGTGCATGAACAGTGGCGTGACCTCAATTTTGGTCCATGGAAAGGCCAGCTCGAGACTGCCGGGGCCACGACGCTGTTCCTCCAGTTCGGCCAAGCCGAGGCCCTACAGGGCTCCGCAGGACTCGCCAAGTTCAAGTCCGACTATCACCGCTTACTCGATGAGCTCGGGCGTCACACGCCCCGCATCGTACTCCTATCGCCAGCTGGCTTCATGTCTTCGCAGCGTCTTCCTGATTTGACGAATCCGGAGCACCGGAAAGTTCTGGCCGAATACGCGTCCGCAGTGGCCGACATCGCGAAACAACGCGGCCTGCCTTACGTCGACCTTACCGAGGTCACCCAGAAGGAAGCGTCGACCGACGGATTGCATCTTTCCGCTCAGGGCCTTGCGGTCGTCGGCCGCGAGGTGGCATCCGCCTTGGGCCTTCCTGATAAGTCTGAGCTCTCCGCGAAACTCCTTGCCGCAATCATCGAGAAGAACCGCCTTTGGGCAGATTGCTGGCGCCCGGCCAACTGGTCGTTTGTCTACGGTGATCGCATCTCGCAGAACTACGGTAAGGGCTTCGGTCCGGTGCCGTCGCTCAAGGAGAACTTCGAAGCTTATAAGCCGCTGGTCACTTCGTGGGATAAGCATATCCAAGCGCTCGCCCGTGGCGAGCCATCGGCCGCACCGGCGCCGCAGGCTGGCCCGGTCGTCAGCACCGAGAAGGTCATGTCCGCCGCCGAAGAGCAGGCCACCTTCAAGGTCGCCGAGGGTTTCGAGGTCAACCTCTTCGCCGACGAAAACCTAGGCGTCGCCAAACCGACCCAGATGTCGTGGGACGCCAAGGGGCGTCTGTACGTTTGCTGTTCTCCGACCTACCCGCAGGCCGTCCCCGGCGTGAAGCCGCGCGATTATATCCTCCGCCTCGAGGACACCGATGGCGATGGCAAGGCCGACAAGTCTGTCCGTTTCGCTGAAGGGCTCACGATGGTCCAAGGCGTCGAGCCGCTCACCGATGAAATCGGTAACACCTCGATTCTCGTCTGCGACTTTGATCGACTGATCAAGCTCACGGATACCGATGGCGATGGCAAAGCGGACCAGACCGAGGTCCTGATGTCGGGCTTCGGCGTGGGTGATACCCACCAGCTCGTGAACTCGATCAGCCACGGCCCAGACGGGACGCTCTGGATGAGCCAAGGCCTGCATGCCATCACGCGGGTGGAGACCCCTCGTGGTATCGTCAGCCTACCTAAGTCCGGCCTGATGCGCTATGACCTGAAGAACCAGCGCCTCCAGCCGTTCTTCCAGTACGGTAAGGCCGGGCATAATTGCTGGGGCGTGGCTTTCGATGACTATTTCCAACCGTTCCACAAGAGCGGCGACCGCATCGCCGGATATTATAGCCTGCCTGGGCTCGGCGCTATCGAGACCCCGGATGAATATGCCGGCACGCATTCACTCTTCGATTCGCCGCTGAAATCCAACTCTGTGGATATCGTCGGCACCAAGGCCATGCCGGCTTCGCTGCAAGGCGCTGCTTTCATTGGCGGGTATTACGGTAACACCCTCGACCTACATCGCTTCATCGACGACGGCTCGGGTTTCAAGTCTGAGCGCATCGTCAGTCCGATCATCTCAAGCAGCAAAGCCTTCCGTCCTGTCGACGTCTCCGTCGGACCGGATGGCGCTCTCTATGCCTGCGATTGGTTCAATGCTGTCATCGGTCATTATCAGGCCAGCTATGCCGATCCGCGTCGTGATCGCTCGCATGGACGTATCTGGCGCCTTACCGCCAAGGGGCTGCCATCCGTGAAGCAGCCTAATCTCGTGTCTATGTCAGAGCGCGATCTGTTCGCCCAGCTCGGCTCGCCTGAGCGCTGGACGCGTTATCAGGCGCGCCGCTTGCTCTTCCATCGCTCGACTGAGAAGATTGTGGCGGCTGCCGATGCGTTCATCGCCAAGGACCGCCCTGAAGCCCAGTTGCTCGAGGCCGTGGGCGTCTTGCAGGCCCATGCCGCCATTCGACCTGCCTTGCTGGATGCCCTTCAGTCCTCCTCCGATTTCCGTATTCGCGCCTATGCGGCTCGCGTCGCCGGCGAATGGTCGAACCAGCTACCCGATGTGCAAGCCCGCCTAGCCAAGGCCATTGCCGATAAGCATCCTCGCGTGCGTCTGGAGGCCGTCGTGGCCCTGAGCCATGTTGGTGGCCAGACTTCTCTGCGAAACGCCTTAGGAGCGGTCGAGCAGCCCTCAGATAAGTTCCTCGATTATGCGCTGAAGCAGACTGTTCGGCACTTGGCGCCGACCGCAGGTAAAGTCGCGGCGGAATTATCGGAACCGCAGGCCGCCTACCTCAAGAAGGTTGTCAGCAGCGGCCCCGCCGTCATCTCGCCTGGCCAGGCCATTTACGAGGCTCTCTGTCTCAATTGCCACCAAGCCGCAGGGCAGGGGCTGACTGGCGTCTATCCCCCGTTGGCCAAGAGCGACTGGGTCGCGGGCGATGTGCAGACCTTGATTAAGATCACCATGCATGGCTTAGCCGGCCCCACCAAAGTCCAGGGCAAGGATTACGGTCTCGTACCGATGCCTCCCATGGGGTTGGACGATCAGCAGCTCGCTGACGTCCTCACCTACGTCCGGAACGCTTTCGGCAATAAAGCACCGGCCGTGAAGGTCGAGGACGTCAAAGCCGTGCGCGAAGCAACCAAGGGCCGCACTGCGCCTTGGACGGCGGTCGAGTTGGGGAAGTGACCCAAGGTAGGGACGGCACCATGTGCCGTCCTAAGGTTCGTTCTAGAGGCAAACTAGGACAGCACGTGGTGCTGTCCCTTCCTCAACCCTTTTCCTTGCGCGTCAGGAGCTGCACCCAGGCCACGCCAACGATCGTCACTGCTCCGCCGATGAGCGTCAGGGCGGTCGGTTGTTCACCGAGCATCGACCAGCCAAAGATAAGGGAGAACACCGGGATGGCGTAGACAGAGCTCATTGCCGTGGCGATGGGTACTCGCGTGAGTACCCATGCGAAGAGGGTGTAGCAGAGCGCAGCCGGTACGACGCCTAGGAAAACAAGGTGGATGAGTCCGTTGGTGGAAAGATTGCGGACAGCTTCGGGCAAGTCATGGGAGAACGGAAGCAGGCCAAGCGTGCCGATCCAGATGGCCCAGGTCGTCACGTCTAACGCATGGTAGCGTTTGGTGAGCGCTTTATTTATCAAGGTCTGGATCGCGGAGGACAGCGCCGCTCCGAGGATGAGGATCGTGCCGAAATTGAGGGTGAACCCGGCGGAGCCACCGATGGCGGTCATGATCACACCCGCCATTGAGATGAGGATACCAATCCAAGCGACGAGGCTGACGACTTCCCTCCGGAGGAGCACACCAATCACAATCACCAAGATCGGCTGGAACGAGATGAGCAGCGACCCCGTGCCCGCATCGACAGTCTTTTCGCCGAAGTTGATCCCCAGGTTATAGAGGCAGAAACCGAACAATCCCAGCAGGGAGACTAGTCCTAGGTCTGACTTGTCTGGCAGCGGGCGACCGCGGTAGAGCCAGACGGGGAGCATCACGGCAGAGGCAATCAGGTAGCGCAAGGCACCAACCTGACCGGCGTCTAATTCAGTCAGGACGGTCCGTACGCTTACCCACGACATGCCCCAGGCGATGATGTTGAACAGCATCGCCGCATACGCCAGACGTTGCATCCGCACTTCGCTCACGAACGGCAACCGATCAGCTCGATGAGCTTATAAGCACAGGCCTGGGCGAACTCCTTATCGTTGATGGCGAGATCGAATTCCTGCACCGGCACCTTGGCGTTCGCTTTCAGCGCCGAGAAGAGAGCCTCATCGGCGGCCGCGTCATGGAAAGGCTGGCCGACCGCGCTGATGACCGAGATCGCCTTGCGTGGGATCATGATGGCCGTGCCAGCCGCATAGGCGTTGGCCTTCTTGGCTACGATGGCGCCCAGTTGGGGCCGTCGTGCGCATCAGCGTGATCTGCGGATTATGGATGTAGAAGTTACGACCTTTGAATTTCTCGGGAATCGAAGCCATCTCGCCGAAGTTCACCATATCGAGGCAGCCCGGGGCGACGACCACGGGGATATTCGCCTTGGCGGCGGCGTCCATGCGGTCAGGGCCGGCATTGAGGTTACCTCCGACAAGTTCGTCGGCCCATTCAGTCGTGGTGACGTCGAGTACGCCCGAGACGATTCCGCTCTCGATGACGGATTCCATGATGCGACCACCGGTGCCGGTAGCGGCGAAGACCAGGACCTCGTAGCCGGCGGCCTCGAGAACCTTCTTGGCTTCGGTCACGCAGGTAGTCGTGTTACCGAACTGGCTGGCGACGATGAGGGGCTTGGAGGCGCCGGCTTCAGGGGTGACGCTGACCATGCCGCAGATCGCGCCGGCGGCACGGGTGAAGATGACGCGGGAAAGACGGTTTAGCCCGGCCACGTCGGCGATGCTCGGCATCATCGTGATGTCCTTGGTGCCGAGGTAAGGGGCAACGTTGCCCGCCGCCAAGGTGGAGACCATCAGCTTCGGGAAGCCGAGGGGCAGGGCGCGCATGGCGGCCGTACCGATGGCCGTACCGCCACCGCCGCCGAGGGAGATGATGCCGTGAATGCGACCTTCAGAGGCCAGCTTCGCGACGCAGGCCGGTGCGGCCTTGGTCATGGCTACGACACATTCGCCGCGATCCTTCTTGGCCATCAGGGCGGCGAGGTCGGTGCCGGCAGCCGCGGCCACCTGTTCGCGGGTGATGTCGGGCTGGACCGTGGCTGGTCCGCCCGTACCGACATCGATTAACAGCGGCTTATGACCGTGCTGGGCGATGAGCGCGGCCACGAAGGCATGTTCTTCGCCCTTGGAATCAAGCGTGCCGAGAACTGCGATCGTGGCCATGGGCTCAGAAGAACTTACGCTTCACCGGGATCTGCTTGAAGCGCTGGGTGAGCTCGGTGAGGGACTGCTCGACCGCCATGCGTTCGAGGCTCGAGGCGCCGACGAAGCCATCGGTGTCGGTGTGCTCGTTGATGAAGGCAGCATCCTCGGGTGTGTTGATCGGACCGCCGTGGCTGAGGAAGATGAGGTCCTTGCGGACGGATTTTGCGGCGTCGATGATGCCCTGGGTGATTTTGGCCGCTTCCGGCAGGCTCATCGTGGCGTTGGTCACGCCGATCGATCCACCGACCGTGGTGCCCACGTGGGCGATGATGACGTCGGCGCCGGCTTCGGCCATAGCCTTAGATTCTTCGGGCGAGCCAACGTAGACAATGGTGAACATGTCCATCTTGCGGGCGAGGGTGACGGTCTCGAACTCCTTCTTCACGCTCATGCCGGTCTCTTCGAGGATCTGGCGGAACTTTCCGTCGATGATCGTATGCGTCGGGAAGTTGTTGATGCCGGAAAAGCCCATGTCCTTCACCTTGCCGAGCCAATGCCACATGCGGCGGCGGGGGTCGGTGGCGTGCACGCCGCAGATGACCGGGATCTCTTCGACGACGGGTAGCACTTCGTATTCGCCGATCTCCATCGCGACGGCGTTGGCGTCACCATAGGCCATCATGCCGGCGGTGGAGCCGTGGCCAGCCATACGGAAGCGACCGGAGTTGTAGACGATGACCAGGTCAGCACCGCCGCGTTCGATGAACTTGGCGCTGATGCCCGTGCCGGCACCGGCGGCGATGATCGGCTTGCCCTTCGACATCGTGTCGCGGAGGCGAGCGATGACTTCGGTGCGGGTGTAAGGGTTTCCTTTTCCGGTCCAGGGGTTGGGCATGGTGATATGAGTGGGGAAGGGTGGTCGAGGGTTGCTCCTTGCGGGGATAGGTCTTATGCAAAGGACGTGGCCCGCAAGAGCGATTTAAAACATTACAGCGAGACGCAACTCCGTCATTCCGAGACGGACATCGAGAACCCGCGTTCCCGCCGCCAGATTGTCGCTGCGGCCGATTATAAGGACGAGCGTCCATGGGTGCTATCTGGCGTCCGTTGCAAGGAACTCGGCCTCTTCGAAATCGCCCATCTGGGCGTCGCCGAGATGTTAGCCCCCTATCAGGTCGTCCGGACGAACCAAAGCGGCGCTTTCTTCATGGCATGCCTCGCCGGGCAGGGGCAGATCTGGATCGACGGGCGATGGCGCACCATCACGGCCGGGCAGGCCTGCCTCCAGCCGGCCGGCATCCGGAACTCCCTTCGCATCGGCCGCAGCAAGCGCTGGGATTTCTGCTGGATTCGTTTTTCGGGCGGCGTGCGTTCTAACACGATTTTCAGGGCAAGTTCTCCCGTGCTGGCCGATTTCGACGGCGAACCCTTACGCGCCGCCATCACCGGGCTCATCGCCGAACTCAAAGGAGCTAGGGTATCCCGGCGTAACCACCAGTGGATCGAGCTCGCCTATGATTATGTCCGGAGCTTCGCCGGAAGCTTCCGGAGTGATCCGCGCGTCCAGCGCCTATGGGATGAGGTCCATGGTCGACTCGATTTCCCTTGGGACACCCAGACGCTCGCGCGTGAGTCCGGACTGAGCTTCGAGCACCTCCGTCGTCTCTGCCTGAAAGAGATCGGACGCACCCCGATGAACCACCTGACCCACCTGCGAATCCAGCAAGCTATCCGGCTCGTCAGCGAGTCGGACGACAAACTTGCTATAATCGCACGCAGGGTAGGCTTTGCCAACGGTAACAGCTTCTCTTCTGCCTTTAAGAAGTCGACTGGCCATGCCCCCTCGGCCTTCCGGGCGGAGGGCTAAAATCGGTCAATAATGTGCATTTGAGCGTAGGCCGATTGTAGATAAGAGAGGCACAATGGCTTGTGGGATTCTCGAATCATTGTTCGATAGGGATATGAATACCCGATTCAGCTTCGTCTGCCGCTATGCCATGGTCTTCATCGGCGCTTTCTTGGTCGCCGCTCCGATCAAGGTGACGGTCGTCTCCGATGATTCCGCCGCGGTGAAATCCTTGGTCGCGGACCTCCGGAACGCAGGCGCCACGGTGACGGAAGCCGACCGGCCGCGGGATCTGCTGGCGACTAAGCATGACAAGGACGAGGTCATCGTACTATATCGCAAGGACTACACGCCCTACGATGTCATGGAGCGTGCGGCCCTCGCTGACCTCTCGAACCGCGGCGTCAGCTTCGTCGCCCTGCGCGGCGCCATCGCCGGACCTTCGGCCTCCTGGGGCAAGGAAGTGTTCGGCGCCGGTTGGACTCCCGAGAGCCGACGCTTCCGTGCGCTGATGATGCTCAATGTCCGCACGGACGCCCACCCGCTGGCTAGGGACGCCTCCACTTTCGACGTCACTGACGACACGGTCTTCAACCTCGAGCTCAGCGAGAAGATTCACGTGCTGGCGTCCTCCTTCACCTCCAAGGTCGGCGCCAACCGCAAGAATATCACCGAAGTCTCCGACAAGGCTTCCGTGTATGACATCCAGCCCCAGGCCTGGGTCTTCGAGAATGCCCGCTTCCGTTCGGCTGTCTTTTTGCAGGGCGACGCCGCCACGCTGGCCCATGCCAGCTACCGTAGCTTCATCAAGCGTGGCATTGCTTGGGCGGCCCGCCGGACGAACGTCGACGAACTGTGTACGGCGCAAGATCTCGCGGACATGCGTTATCCGGTCGGAGGTCCCAGCCGGGCCGACAAGGCTATCGCGGCCTTCCAGATGCAGCCCGGTTTTAAGGCCGCCGCCGTGGCTACCGAACCCCTAATCAACAAGCCCATCGCGGTGCAGTGGGATGAACGTGGCCGCCTCTGGATTGCCGAGACTCCGGAATACCCTAACGGCCGTCGGCCGCTGACCGCTGAAGTCTGGCGCGAGGGTGGCGTGCTGGTTCCGGGTAGCTATGACCGCCCGGCTCAGGATAAAATCAGCGTGCTGGTCGACACCGACGGAGATGGCGTCGCCGACAAGAAGCAGCTCTTCCACGAGGGCCTCGAACTCATCACCGGTTTCTGTCACTACAAGGACGGCGTCATCGTCGTC
>JBEEKW010000107.1:0-4655 GCA_041168485.1 Verrucomicrobiota bacterium | reverse complement strand
TCTTCCATCTTCGTCATCACCTTCGCCTTGGGCGGGAGGAAGATCTTCTTCGCGTCTTCGGCATACCACGCGCCGCCGGGCATGGTCTTCACGACCTGGCGGATGATGCGTACGGACTGGCGGAGTTCTTCCATGCGGACGAGGTAGCGGTCGAAGCAGTCGCCCTTCACGCCGACGGGGACGTCGAAGTCATACTGCTCGTAGCCGGAGTAGGGCTTGTCCTTACGGAGGTCGAACGGCACGCCGGAAGCGCGGAGGTTCGGACCGGTGAGGCCGTAGGCGAGGGCCATCTCTTTCGTGATGGTGGCGATGCCTTCGGTGCGCTCGAGGAAGATGCCATTGCGGGTGAGGAGCTTGTCGACCTCGTCGATCGTGCGCTCGACGCCGTCGCAGAACGCGGAGACCTTGGGGAGCCAGCCATCCGGGATGTCGCGCGTCACGCCGCCGATACGAGTGTAGCTCGTGGTGAAGCGGGCGCCGGTAAGTTCTTCGAAGAGCGTGTAGAGCTTCTCGCGCTCGTTGAAGGTGTACATGAACACCGTCCACGCGCCGGTATCCATCGCGTAGACGCCGATGCCGAGGAGGTGGGACGAGATGCGGGCCATCTCGCAGGTGAGCACGCGAATCGCTTCGCAGCGCGCGGGGAGCTTGAGGTTGGCGAGTTTCTCGACGGCGATCGCGTAGGCGACGTTGTTGGCGAGCGGGGCGAGGTAGTCCAGGCGGTCCGTGTATGGGACGAACTGGTTATACGTCATGTTCTCGGCGATCTTCTCGTCGCCGCGGTGCAGGTAGCCGATGACCGGATCGCACTTCACGACCTTATCGCCGTCGAGCTCGAGGCTCAGGCGGAGCACGCCGTGCGTGGCCGGGTGGGACGGACCCATGTTGAGGGTCATGTTCTCTCCGCGCAGTTCTTCCGAACGGGCGGCGACGTCGCCGATGGAGATTTCCTTGGTGATCTTCACGTTAAATCAGGCTTTGGGTTTTTCCTCGGTCCAGGACTGGTCGAGCGCGGAGGGTTCGCCTTCGGAGAGCTTGCCGCCGTGCGAGACGAATGGGCCGCCCATCATCGGCGCGGGCTCGACCTTCTGGCCGGTGACTTCCGCGACGTCGGCGGCGGGGAAAGGGACTTCGATACCGGCGAGAGGGAAATCTTTGCGGAGCGGGTGATAAGGATACGAATCCCACATCAGGATGCGGCGCGGGTCCGGGTGGCCTTCGAAGACGATGCCGAACATGTCGAACGCTTCGCGTTCGTGCCAGTTGGCGCCGGGGTGCAGCGAGGAGACGCTCGGGACGCGGTCATTGACGGCGTCGACGTGCAGGCGGACGTATTCCTTGTGCGTCGTGCTGAGGAGATGGATGACGACGCCGAAGCGGACCGGGCGGCCTTGCAACTCGAGGCCGCAGAGGTCGGCGAGCAGGTCGAAGCCCTGTTCGTCGCGCAATGCGCTGACGACGGCGAGGAGGTCGCTGCCGGCGACGCGGTAGGTCGGCATGTCCTTGCCGGCGAGGTCCTGCGTGGCAGGGAAACGGGAGGTGAGCGCGGCGGCGTCCATGTCCGTGCTTAGCTGACGATCTTCGTTTCGACCGTGCGGCCGCGGAAGGTGCGACGCAGCGAGCCGCCTTCGTTACGGATTTTTTCCTGGAGTAGCATCATACCGTCGAGGAGGGCCTCGGGGCGGGGCGGGCAGCCAGAAATATAGATATCAACCGGGACGATATTATCGACACCCTGCAGCGTGGCGTAGGAGCGATACATGCCGCCGGTAGAAGCGCAGGCGCCCATGGCGACGACCCACTTCGGTTCGGCCATCTGGTCGTAGATACGGCGGACGACTTCTGCCATTTTGTAGGTGACCGTGCCGGCGACGATCATGCAGTCGGCCTGGCGGGGAGAGAAGCGCATGACCTCCATGCCGAAGCGGGAGATGTCGAAGCGGGAGCCGCCGGCGGCCATGAGCTCGATGGCGCAACAGGCGAGACCCATCGGCATCGGCCAGACTGAGTTGCTGCGCACCCAGTTCACGACGGCATCGGCGCGGGTCACGATGACCTCGCCCTCCACCTTGCTGTTATAACCGAAATCGGATTTGACCATGGTCGTTGGCCGCAAGTTAGGACAGCCCCCCATGGGAGCAAGCGGGAAGGGGCAAATAGGCCGTTTTTATCGCTTCTAATCGGGGTTGGGTGCATCAGCAGGGGTCTAGAGGGAACCTTGCAACTAAACCCCGATGGGTTTGTTCTATTGGGGTACCCCATGAAGACGATTTTGCTCCTGCTGGCTGCCGTGCTTTCGGCCGCCGTCTCCGCCCGCCCGCCCAACGTCGTGGTGATCTTTATCGATGATATGGGTTACGGGGATATCGGGCCTTTCGGGGCGACCAAACAGCGGACCCCCCACCTGGACCGGATGGCGAAGGAGGGCATGAAATTGACCAGCTTCTACGCCACCCCGGTTTGCTCGGTTTCCCGCGCCCAGATGATGACCGGCTGCTACGGCGCCCGCGTCTCGGTCCCAGGGGTCTATTTCCCGGGGCAGTCTGTAGGGCTAAATCCTGCTGAAGTAACTGTAGCAGAAAGACTTAAAGAAAAAGGCTATGCCACCCAGATGGTCGGCAAATGGCACCTGGGGGATCAGCCGGAATTCCTGCCCACTCGGCAGGGTTTCGACCACTACCTGGGCATCCCCTACTCCAATGACATGCTCAAGAAGAGCGCCGAGACTAAGGTCCCGGTGGTCCCCCTCCTCCGGGATGAGAAGATCGTCGAGCTGATGGACGGAGAGGGTCAGCGCCGCATGGTCGAGCTCTATACCAAAGAAGCGGTCGACTTCATCGGTCGCAATAAGGACAAGCCCTTCTACCTCTACTTCGCCCACAACGCCATCCACACCCCGATCTATCCGGGCGCCGCCTTCGCCGGCAAATCCCAGAACGGCCGCTTCGGCGATTGGGTCGAAGAGGTCGATTGGAGCGTCGGTCAGGTGCTCGAGGCCCTCCGTTCGCAGGGTCTCGATAAGGATACGCTCGTGGTCTTCACTTCCGATAACGGTCCGTGGCTGACCAAGGGCGCCGATGGCGGCAGCGCCGGTCCGCTTCGCGGCGGCAAGGGCTCGACCTGGGAAGGCGGCGTGCGCGTGCCGACCCTCGCCTGGTGGCCGGGTCGCGTGCCGGCCGGTTCCGTCAACGACGCCGTCGCCGCGACGATCGATCTGCTCCCGACGTTCGTCTCCCTCGCCGGCGGCACCGTGCCCGCGACGCCGGTCATCGACGGACGCGACATCACGCCGATCCTGCTCGGTCAGTCCAAGGAGTCGGCGCGCGAAGCCCATTACTATTTCGCCGGATACAATCTGCAGGCCGTCCGCCAAGGCCGCTGGAAGCTGGCGATCGCCCCGCAGCCAGAAGGTAATAACCTTAAGAAGAGCTCTAAAATGGCCGACGGGCTGCGCCTTTATGACCTCGATGCCGAGATCGGCGAGCAGACCGATGTCGCCGCGCAGCATCCTGAGGTCGTCGCGAAGCTGAAGGCGCTCGCCGACAAGATTTCGGCTGAAATCGGCGGTAAGGAGCCGACTGCGCGTCGCCCCGCCGGCGAAGTGAAGGGCGCTAAGACGCTTTATCCCACGATTGATTACGTGCCCAACGATGTGAAGAAGGACGACGCGAAGCCGGCGGCGAAGAAGTCCGCCGCGAAGCCGTCCGCGAACGCCAAGCCCGTCGTACTCGCGCAGGCGAAATCCGGCGAAACGATCGCTTCTGCTTCCGCTCCACAGGTCGGTCAGCGCGCCTTCACCGTCGCCGTCACCGTCGACACCGCGCAACGTGACGCCGTGATCGTCGCGCAGGGCGGCCTCGTCGGTCATGCGCTCTATCTCAAAGGAGGACGCGTCGCGTTCGCGGTCCGCCATGGCGTGGATGAAGTTGTCGAAGTCCTTTCACCCGCTGAGGTCAAAGGAAGCTTTACCGTCACCGCGAGCCTCGCCGCCGACGGTGCGATGAAGCTCAGCGTCGTCGGCCAGGATGCCGCCACGGGCAAGGCTAAGGGCGCGCTGCCGCGCCAGCCCGCCGAGGATTTCTGCGTCGGGCATGACACCGCCAAGCCCGTGGGCGTCTACGGTAAGCTCATCGTCTTGCAGGGCTCCATCTCCGGCCTCAGCGTGTCGACTCCATGATCTGGCGTCTTTCCCTTCTTTTCGTCACGACCGCGCTCTTCGCGGCCGAGCCGATCCGTCCCTACTTCGGAGCCCGGCCAGGCGCTTTGGAAAAGGCGAAGATCGCGGCCACCACCGACGAAGCCGCGGGCAAGGCGCTGAAGAAACTCATTGCCGACGCCGACAAGGCCTTGGCGGTGACGCCCCCTTCGGTGATGCAGAAGACCAAGGTGCCACCGAGCGGCGACAAGCATGACTACATGAGCATCGCGCCCTACTACTGGCCTAATCCGGCCACGAACGACGGGCTCCCGTATGTGCGCAAGGACGGCAAGGTGAACCCCGAGTCCCGCGCCGAAGCCGTCAACGACACCCTGCGCGCGCGTCTGGTCGGCTCGACCGTCGAGACCTTGGCGCTGGCTTACTATTTCACCCGCGACGAAAAATATGCCGAGCATGCGGCCAAGGTGCTGCGCACCTGGTTTCTGGATCCGGCGAC
>JBEEKW010000106.1:0-4756 GCA_041168485.1 Verrucomicrobiota bacterium | reverse complement strand
GATAGCTCAGAAGCTGCGCGAGATACACTCTCTGGTGGCGGGTGGCGGGTGGCAGGGAGGTAACGCTCAATTGTTCGCCGCAGGGCGAACCATGGTAGGGGCACGATTCATCGTGCACTCCGCTGCAGGAGGGCGCGGCATAGCCGAGCCCCTACCTTCGGCCGCCCTGCGGCGGCCTGAGATTCACCCAACCGCCAACCGCTAACCGCCAATACCTTCCGCGTCTACGCGAGTATATCGCGTACGACGCGGCCATGCACATCCGTCAGGCGGAATTGGCGGCCTTGGAAACGATAGGTGAGGCGTTCGTGATTGATGCCGAGGCAGTGCAGGATGGTGGCCTGAAGGTCATGGATATGGACGGGATTCTCCAGGGTATTGAAACCGAAGTCGTCGGTACTGCCGAAAGTCATACCGGGCTTGATGCCGCCGCCGGCCATCCAAATTGAGAAGGCCTTGCCGTGGTGATCGCGGCCGTATTTTTCGCGGTTGGCGCCGCCTTGGGCGTAAGGGGTACGTCCGAACTCGCCGCCCCAGATGACGAGGGTGTCGTCGAGCATGCCGCGTTGCTTGAGGTCTTTGACCAGCGCGGCCGCGGGTTGGTCGACGTCACGGGCCATCTTCGGGAGTAGGTCTTGCAAACTGCCGTGGTGATCCCAGTCGCGGTGGTAGAGTTGAATGAAGCGGACGCCTTTCTCGGCGAGCCGGCGGGCGAGCAGGGCATTACGCGCGAATGAGCCGGGGGTATTCACGTCGGGCCCGTAGCTTTCCATGACCGTCTTGCTCTCGCCCGTGAGGTCCATGAGTTCCGGCACGCTAGCCTGCATGCGGTAAGCCATCTCGGCCTGGCTGATACGGGCGGAAATTTCGGGGTCGCCCGCGGCGGCGAGGTTGAGTCGGTTGAGTTCGTTGGCGCCTTCGAGCAGGGTCTTGCGTTGGTCGCGCGTGAGGCCTTCGGGATCGCGCAGATAAAGCACCGGTTCGCCAGCACCGCGGAACTGGACGCCTTGGTGAGCGCTGGGCAGGAAGCCGCTACCCCAGAGTCGGGCGAGCAGGCCTTGGCCGGATTTTTCCTTATTCACCGAGATGAGCACGACGAACGAGGGGAGATTATCGTTCATGCGGCCGAGGCCGTAGTCCGTCCAGGCGCCCATACTCGGTCGACCAGGCAGCTGGCTACCAGTCTGGAAGAACGTGATCGCGGGGTCGTGATTGATCGCGTCGGTGTGCATTGACCGAATCACGCAGATGTCGTCAGCGATACCACCGATGTGCGGGAGGAGTTCGCTGACCTCCGTGCCAGCTTTGCCGTGACGGGTGAACTTGAAGCGGCTCGGCTGGCAGGCGAGGCGGGCCTGCGAAGCCACCATCCCGGTGATGCGCTGGCCGCGGCGGATGGAGTCTGGTAGGTCCTTGTCGAACTGGCGTTCAAGCTCGGGCTTAGGATCCAGTAAATCGAGGTGCGAAGGACCTCCGGACTGAAAGAGGCAGATGACGCGCTTGGCCTTGGGGGCGAAGTGGGGCAGGCCAGGCAGTCCGTTGATGTGCGGGTCGCCAGAAGTGCTGGTCGAAGCGCAGCCGCCGAGTAGGTGGGCGAGGGCACCGGCGCCGAGGCCGAGACCGGCCTTCTCCAGGAACTCGCGCCGCGAATGCATGTTCTCGTATTGATGGCAGGACATGGCGGTCAGTTCTTGGTGATGGTCTCGTCCAACGTCAGGATCAGGTTCGCGACGCCAGCGGCGGCGGCGAGTTCGACGGCGGAAAGTGCGGAGTCGGGAACGGAGACTCCGACTTTGATGAGCTTCGCGGCGTCATCGGGGCGCGCGGCGAAGTCAGTGCGTAGCTTGCCGTAGGTCCGGATCAAGACCGCTGACTCCTCCGCTCGTGGCATGCGGCCAGTAGCGAGGCGGAACGCGAAGGTCGCGCGGGAGGTGTCATCGGCTCCGCCTTCCTTGAGCATGCGTTCGCCGAGTTTGCGAGAGGACTCGAGATAGCCGGTCTCATTCCAGAGCACCAAGGCCTGCAGCGGCGTGTTGGTGCGGGAGCGGCGGGCGCTACAGAATTCGCGGTCGGGCGAATCGAAGGTCAGCATCGCCGGATGGGGGACGGTGCGTTTCCAGAAGGTGTAGAGGCTGCGGCGGTAGATTTCGTCACCTTTGCCGAGCTCCCAAGTCGTGCTGGGGTAAGGGGCGTCGACGACGATTCCTTTGTAAAGGCTTTCGGGCTGGTAAGGACGGACGCTTGGGCCGCCGATCTTTTCGGCGAGCAGGCCGGAGACAGCGAGGGCTTGGTCACGGATCTGTTCGGAGGTCAGGCGCACGCGTGGGCCGCGGGCGAGTAGGCGGTTCTCCGGATCACGGGCGTAGAGTTCCGGCGAAGCGTCGCTGGTCTGACGATAGGTCGAGGAAAGTACCACGGACTTGAAGAAGCCTTTCACGTTCCAGCCTCCGTCGACGAAGTCGCGGGCCAAGGTGTCGAGCACCTCGGGGTGGCTGGGCCATTCGCCTTGGGTGCCAAAATCTTCGACACTCTTGACCAACCCCACACCGAAGAGCTGGGCCCAGAAGCGATTCACGACCACGCGGGCGGTGAGCGGGTGCTGCGGCTGCAGGAACCAGCGGGCGAGGCCGAGGCGGTTCTTCGGGGCGTCCTTCGGCCAGGGGGAGATCAGTTTCTCGGGGACGCCGGCTTCAACCTTGTCACCATGGGCGTCATATTGGCCGCGATTGAGGACGAAGGCCTGGCGGGCGACGGGCATCTCTTCCATGACCATCGTCGTGGGCAGGTTGCGCACAGTGGCGAGCCGTTGGGTCCAGAGGGTGTCGCGTTCGATCTGCAAAGCTTGGCTTGAGCCGACGTGGCGGCGCAGCGTACGAAGCTCGGCCGCCTTGCGGTGCGGCTCAGAGATCTTGCCTGCGGACTGCAGCCAGAAGGCGTGGCGGACTTGTTCGGGCTTCAGAATCGAAGGGTAGGTGCGGAAGTCGGTGACCTCGCCGTCGAAGGGCTTCGCTTTGCCGTCCGACCCGAGGAGCCAGTCGCGGTTAGCCGGAGCGCCGGAGACCCCATCGTGGCGGATCTGTGTGGGCACTTCCTCGCCGTCGACGAACAGGGCGATGGTCGCGGCGTTCTCCTTGCCCTGGATATGAACGGCTACCTGGTGCCATGTGCCTGGACTGATCTTAGCGCCGATTGTGCGGACGATGGTCGCATAGGCAGGGTGACGTTGGCTGGCGGTCCATTCGAGTTCGCCGGCGACGAGCCGGAGTTCGCGACCGTTGCCATAGCCGACACCGGCGGGATTGCCGGACCTATCCAGGGCGCTGAGGATGGGGCTATCGGCGGAGGATGCACCGGCCTTGAACCAGACGGAGAGGGTCGTGCCGCGTTTCGCGTCGACGCCGGCTTCCTTGGCGAGGATGCGGGCTTCGGTCTTCTTGGCGGGCTTCAGGGTCTTGGGCAGAAGCTTGGTGTCTTCGGCGGCGAGTCGTTCGCGCAGTCCGGCCGGCGCGAGCGGATCCGGCTTGAGTGCGGAGATTTGGCGGTCGAGCGCGGCGATGGCTGCGTCCATCCGCTTGAGTTCGGCCTGCTGTTCGCGGGTCGGGGTCGCGAGCAGAGGCACCGCGTTGGCGATGCGCCCGTCTTCGCCGTATTCGAGCACGTTGTTGAAGAACGCGAACATCCGGTAGTAGTCCTTCTCGCCGATCGGGTCGAACTTGTGGTCGTGGCAACGGGCGCATTCCATCGTCAGGCCCAGCAGGGCCGTGCTCGTGGTGCGGACGCGGTCGGCGACGTATTCCACGCGGTATTCTTCGTCGATGATGCCGCCTTCGCTGTTGATGACGTGGTTACGGTTGAAGGCCGTGGCGAGGCGCTGGTCGGGCGTTGGGTTCGGTAAGAGGTCTCCGGCGAGCTGCTCGGTGACGAAGCGATCGAAGGGCAGGTTGGCGTTGAAGGACTCGATGACATAATCGCGCCAGCGCCACATGGAGCGCGAGGAGTCGTTATTGAAGCCATGGGTATCGGCGTAGCGGGCGACGTCGAGCCAGTCCTGAGCGAGGCGTTCCCCGAAGCGGGTCGAGGACAGTAGGCGGTCAGCGGCGGCAGCATAGGCGGCTTCGCCGCGCTTGGCTGCGTCGGCTTCAAAGGCCGCAATCTCGGTAGGCGTGGGCGGTAGGCCAGTCAGGTCGAAGGCGGCGCGGCGAAGCCAGGTCGCCGGCTTGGCTTCGGCGGAAGGCTGGAGTTTCTCAATCTCGAGTTTTGCCAGGACATAACGGTCAAAAGGCTGACGGGCCCAGGTGGTATCGCTGAGCTTCGGCGCCGGGGCTTTCTCGGGCGGCACGAACGACCAATGCTTCTCGTAGGGCGCGCCCTGGGCAATCCAGCGGCGGATGAGGTCGATCTGCGCCGGGGAGACCTTGCGGTTGGATTCCGGCGGTGGCATCTGGTCATCCGCGTCGTGCGATAGGAGGCGCTTGAGGATTTCACTCTTCTCTGGATGTCCCGGCACAATTGCGAAGACCCCATCGTTATCTTTAATCGCTTCACTGCGCTGGTCTAGTCGCAGGTCCGCCTCGCGGTGCTTGGGGTCCTGACCGTGACAGAAGAAACAATTCTCCGAGAGGATTGGACGGATATCGCGATTGAAGCGGAGGTCTTCGGCGGAAAGAACCGAGAGCGAAAACAGAAGTAAGGAGAGCGAACGGAACATCTGATAGGGCTAGGGCCAGGGCTAGGGCTGGGGCGAGTTGAAGGTGTG
>JBEEKW010000105.1:0-4893 GCA_041168485.1 Verrucomicrobiota bacterium | reverse complement strand
TTCTTCTCGGCGCCTAGCACCGTGATGGCGGCGCCGGCTAGTCCGTCGGACTGGATCTTCTCGAAGCGGAGGTTCTCCGTACGACCACCGACAGAGGTCGTGATGAGGATGCCACGGGTATTCACGTTGGGCTCCCAGGTGTTGTCAGCGCGCGACTGATCGAAGACGCGGCCCACGAAGCGGCCGCCCCGCCAGGTCAAGTTGCGGATGTCCTCGCCTTGGAAGACGACGGCTCGGCCTTTGTCGCCCATGCGTTCAGGCAGTCGGAAAGTCGCCCCCTCGGCGATGATCGTCAGGTCGGACTTAAGCGGGATCGGCACTTTGCCGTCCAGGGCGTAGTCGCCCGGAGTTATGACCAGCGTATCGCCTGGCTTGGCAGCCTCGAAGGCACGACGGAGCGAGGTCTCATCGCCGGCCGGGCCGACGCAGCCGATGAGCAGCGTGCCAAGCAAGGCGAGACAGGCGAGGAGGCGGGCTTTATTCACGTCAGGTCGGCGGACTGATTGTTCTCCGCTTCGTCGCTGAAGGTAGGGTAGTTGTTCTCCGGGACGAATTCGTCGGGAGCCTTGGGCTGGCTGATGATTTCCTTGGCTTCGGTGTCCTGGGAGATGGCGGCGAGGCCGAGGGCGCCCAGGAAGACTCCGCGAAGGGCATCGCGACGGCTGATGCCGGCGGGGTGGCTGCGGTCGGGATTATCGGGCATCGGTGAAGGGGCCGGCGTCGCGGCGGGAGAGGATTTCGCGGACCTTGCGGCCGTCGATGGTCGCGACGTCGGCCTTGGTTTCGCAGGCGAGGGCGGCGGCGACGCCAGCGGCTTCGCCGAGCGCCATCGCCGTGACGGTCACGCGGGAGGATGACGAGGCTAGGTGCGTGGCGCTATGGCAGCGTCCGGCCACCAGCAGGTTACCCACCTTCTGCGGGATGAGGGTGCGGTAGGAGATGTCGTAGGGCAGGGGCTGGAAGGCCGAGCCGGTGAAAGGCTTGTCCGTGGTGGTCTTGCGCGGGTGAAGGTCCAGGAACCAGCAACCCGTGGCGATCGCGTCGTCGTGGCGTCGATTGGTCTGCAGGTCTTCGACCGTGAGGCGTTCGACGCCGAGGATGCGGCGGGTGTCGCGGATGCCGACGTAGGGTCCGGTCGAGATTAGGTAGCTGTCCTTGAAGGCGGGTACCTTGGCCTTCCACTCGCGGAAGATCGTCCACGCGTCCTGGCGACCTTGCATCTCGCAACGCGTGAGGTCGGCCGCATCGGTGGCATCGCCGGCGATACGGGTGGCGTGGATGTAGGCTTCGTCCTTGGCGAAGGCGAAGATGAGTCCTGGGCCGTAGAATTCGGGCAGCTTGCCGGCCTTATGGGCGTCGATGAGCGCCTGCTTGGCGGCGGGGCCCATTTCCTTGCTCGGGGTGACGTTGCCGATGCGGAAGTGCATCGTCAGGGGCATCATCTCGGGATTCTTTTCCGAAGGCGCTCCGGCCCAGTTGGCGACATCGGCATCGCCGGTGGAGTCAATGACCTGGCGGGCTTCGATGCGGACGAGCCCATCCTTGTTCGCCACGATGACGGCGGTGATGAGGCCGCCCTTGGTCTCGACGTCGCAGACGAGCGAATGGTAAAGCACGCTCAGGTGTTCCGAGTGGCGGCGGATGAGGCCGTCCATGAGCAGCTTGAACTCGTCGGTGTTCGGGATGTAGACCGAGCCCCAGTACTTGGTGATTAGGTGCGCCGGTAGGTCGTCGATCCGGTTGGCGTCGGGCTTGGCGAGGCCGAGTTCGCGGAGGAACTCGAGGGCGATGCCGCGGACGACGAAGCGGCCGGTCGGCTTGTCGATCAGGCCGTCGAAGTAGGGCAGGCCGACCGCGGTGATGATGCCGCCGGCGAAGCCCGCACGTTCGATGAGCAGCGTCTTCGCTCCGGAGCGAGCGGAAGCCAGGGCGGCCGCGGAGCCGGCGCAGCCGCCTCCGCAGACCAGTACGTCAGTCTTGATGGTTTTCATTTGGGGTTAAAGTCCTTCGGGGCGCTTGGCCGTGCTCTCGTAGAGGATGACGCCGCCGCGTTTCAGGATCTCCCGTTGGAGGGCGCGGACGTCGATCTTGCGGAGTTCGGTCTGGACGGAGGCCGCCTGAGCGGCGGCGATGCCCGAAGCTTCGCCGAGGGCCATGAAGACCGGCTCCATGCGGATGGTCTGATAGCCGACGTGGGAAGCCGAGCAGGCGACAGGCACGAGGAGTCCGTCCACGGACTTGGGCAACAAGCTGCGATACGGAATCTGGAAAGGGTCGTGCGCGATGAAGAAGTAGCCTTCGCGGATACCCGGATATTTCGGGTCGAACTTGGAGACCCCATGCGAATCGAACTCGAACTCGGCAATCGCGATGCCGTCAGCCTGCCGGGCGGGGAGTCCGGTCGCAGGAACGAACTTGGCGTCGTTCTCCGTCACGGTGTGCTCGCCCCAGATACGGCGACCTTGGCGGACGTAGATATGGTGGGGGCGTCCGCGGTTGTCGGTGAACTCGTCCTTAGGGAAGCCCCATCGCAGGGCGTCCTTGCGGATGGCTTCCGGGACTTCTGCGTCGTGCTGCAGGAGCCAGATCAGGCCTTCCTGATAATTCCAGTAGCGTCGGAAGAGCCGGGCGCGTTCGGCGGGACCGCCTTCCGGCCAGCCGTAGTTCTCTTCGGCGAGGTCGAGGGATTCGCTCGGCACGCCGGTGTCCGGATGAGGATGGTCGCTGTTGATCTCGAAATTCCCGCCAGGCATCGGGTAGAATTGGATGGCTTGCTTGAGCTCGGTGAGTTTGCCGGAGCGGATATCCGCCAACAGGTGTTTGTAGTCCTCGCGGTTGAAATCGCCGGGCTTCTCGACGGGCAGCAGGTTCGCCGGGTCCTTGGTCAGGTGGAAACGGAAGCAGAAGGCCTGGATGCCGGCATCGGCTTCGCCGGTCGAGCCGGGCAGGGGATTGGCGTCGCCGAAGCGGATGTAGATCTTGCCGGCATGCTTCTCCTTGAAGTCCGACCGGCTCTCACGGCCTACTCGGTAGTCGGAGCCTGCGAGGGCCGCCAGGTCGCCTTCGTAGGTGGCGTCGATAAAGGCAGGCGCGGTGAGCGTCGTGCGTCCCGATGCGGTCTCATAGGTCACCGCGGCCAGTTTCTGCTTCGGGCTGAATTCCTTGGGCGGAGCGCCCTCGAGGCGTCGTCCCGGGGTGGCCGGACCGTTAGGCGTGAGCGCTTCGACGACGCGCGCGCCTTCGATCAGGCTGATATTCTTCTCGTTGGTCAGCAGTTGGCGGAAGACGAGTTCAGCGACCTTGGGCTGGAACATGTTGCCGTCCTTGCAGAGCTTTACTTCCGGCGAATTCGCGCCGTAGGTCTTCGCGTAGTGTTCGACGACGAGGCGCTTGAATTCGACGTAGAGTCCGCCGACGGCGCCGTGCTTACGGATGTCGGTATTGGTGAGCCCGCCCGAGACGATACCGCCGACATGGCGGGATTCCTCGAGGAGGACGACCTTGGCTCCCGAGCGGGCGGCGGCGACCGCGGCGGCGACGCCACCCGGGGTGGCGCCCACGACAACGACGTCGGCCTTTTCAGCGGCCGTCGTACCAAGGGTCAGGAGCAGCAGGAAGGTCGTGAAGAGCGTGCGCATGTATGTCAGCCCCAGTATTGGGTGGTCTTGCGTTTGAGGAATTCGGCGCTGCGGCGGAGCTGCTCGATGCCGTCGACGCCGTCTTCGATGCTGATCCAGCCGTCGAAGCCGACGCGCTTAAGTTCGGTGAAGATGGCGTCGTAGTCGTTGAGGCCCTTGCCGATCTCGCCGTGGCGGAGGCGCTTGGCGTAGCCGGCGGCGCCGCCTTCTTCCTTCCGGAGGTCCTCAAGGGTGCCTTCGATGAGGTAACGGTCCGAGGCGTGCATGGTCACGACGCGCTTCGAGACTCGCTTGAGCAGTGCGATGGGGTCGTCGCCGGCGATGTAGGCGTTGCTGGGATCGTAGTTCACGCCGAAGCCTTCGGAGGGCAGGGCGTCCACCAGGGCGCAGAAGACGTCCATCTTCTGGGCGAACTCCGGGTAGAGCCAAAAGTCATCCTTGTAGTGGTTCTCAAGGATGAGTGTCACGCCGCGCTCCTTGGCGTAAGGGATGCAGGTGATGATGCTGTCGGCCGCGAGGCGCACGCCTTCGGCGTCGGAGAGCTCAGGGCGGCGCTGTCCGCTGAGCACGCGGCAGTAGGAGCCGCCGAGCGCGTGGGTCATGTCGACCCAGCGATTCTGCTTGGCGATCTCGGCGTCGCGGAAGGCCTTGTCCGGATGCGTGAAGTCGGGCGAGCAGCACATCATCGGGATGGACATCCCGAGGTCGGCGACCTGACGGCGGAAGACCGGCCAGTTGGACTCATCGTCCATCTCGAGGAAGCCGGCGTAGAATTCCAGGCCCTGGACGTCGAGGGTGGCGGCGAGCTTGAACCACTCGGAGAGCTTCATCGTGCCGTCTTTGCAGAGGGCATGCATGTAGGCCTTTGGGAAAGCGGCGATCTTCGGCATGGTCAGGCTTTCTGTCCCGGCAGGGTTTCGGGATCCTTCGGCGGGTTGCGGCCGATGAAAGGGTGCTGTTCCAGTTCGACGACCGAGCCGCTGATCGGACCGGCTTCGTCGGCGAGCCAGTAGATGGACGCCGCGGCGATCTCATCGGGCGTGATCAGGCGTCCCGAGGGCGCGTAGACGCGGGGCAGGTCGGCATACCAGTCGTCCTTGAGGCCATGCTCCTTCTTGCGCTTGGATTCGTTCTCCGTGAGCACCCAACCCGGGTTGATCTGGTTCACGCGCACGCCGTTGAGGCGGTGGAGCGTGTCACCGAGATTGCGGGTGAGGGTCGTGAGGGCGCCCTTCGAGACGCTATACGGGAGGAG
>JBEEKW010000104.1:0-13396 GCA_041168485.1 Verrucomicrobiota bacterium | reverse complement strand
CGCCGACCGCGCCACGATCGCCAACATGGCCCCGGAATACGGCGCCACGATGGGCTTCTTCCCGGTCGACGATAAGTCCCTCGACTACCTCCGCCAGACGGGCCGCGACGAGTCCCATATCGAACTGGTCAAGGAATACTACAAGGCCCAGGGCCTCTACGGCATTCCGAAGGCCGGCAGCATCGACTACACCCAGACCATCGACCTCGACATCAGCACGGTCGTTCCCTGCGTCTCCGGCCCGAAGCGTCCGCAGGACCGCATCGACCTCCCGAAGATCAAGGAGTCATTCAACACGCTCTTCACCGCCGCGAAGGACAAGAATGGTTTCGGCAAGGCAGCTGCTGACCGCTCCGCCTCCACCGCCGTCGGCGCCACGGGCCGCTCGCTCAAGCACGCCTCGGTCGTGATCGCCGCGATCACCTCTTGCACCAACACTTCAAATCCTTCCGTGATGGTGGCCGCCGGCCTCGTCGCGAAGAAGGCCGTCGAGAAAGGCCTGACAGTGAACCCGAACGTGAAGTGCTCGCTGGCCCCCGGCTCCCGCGTGGTCACCGACTACCTCAACGAGATTCAGCTCTCGGGCTACCTCGACCAGCTCGGCTTCAACCTCGTCGGCTACGGTTGCACGACCTGCATCGGCAACTCCGGCCCGCTCGACGCCGACATCGAAGGCGCAATCAAGCAGGGCGACCTCGTCACGGCTTCCGTGCTCTCGGGCAACCGCAACTTCGAAGCCCGCGTCCACGGCGCGGTCCGCGCGAACTACCTGATGTCGCCGCCCCTCGTCGTCGCCTTCGCCCTCGCCGGCCGCGTCGATATCGACCTCGATAGCGAACCGCTCGGTACGGGCAAGGACGGCAAGCCGGTCTTCCTCAAAGACGTCTGGCCGACCCAGGCCGAAGTCGCCGACCACGTCGCCCGCGGCCTCAAGCCCGAGATGTTCAAATCGAAGTACGCCGCCGAATCCCTCGCCAACGCCACCGCGGAGTGGAAGGGCGTCCAGGGCGGCACAGGCGCTCGTTTCAGCTGGAAGGAATCGTCCACGTACATCCAGGAGCCTCCGTTCTTCAAGGGCTTCTCGATGACGCCTCCCGCGGCGCCTTCCCTCACGAAGCTCCGCCCGCTGGCCCTCCTCGGCGACTCCGTCACGACCGACCACATCTCCCCCGCCGGCGCCTTCAAGGAAGAGACCCCAGCCGGCAAGTTCCTCCTCGCGGCGGGCGTGTCAAAGAAGGACTTCAACTCCTACGGTTCACGCCGCGGCAACGATCGCATCATGACCCGCGGTACCTTCGCCAACACTCAGGTGAAGAATGCGATGGCCGACGGCAAGGAAGGCGGCTTCACGAAGGTCCAGCCCGAGGGCAAGATCGAGGCCATCTATGACGCCTGCCAGACCTACGCGCAGCGCGGCGAAGGCATGATCGTCTTCGGCGGCGTCGACTACGGCATGGGCTCGTCCCGCGACTGGGCTGCGAAAGGCACCGCCCTCCTCGGCATCCGTGCCGTGGTCGCGCAGTCCTTCGAACGCATCCACCGCTCCAACCTCCTCGGCATGGGCGTGCTACCCCTCGAATTCGCCGACGGTAAGAACGCGGCTTCCTATAACCTCGATGGCACCGAGACCTTCGACCTCGAAGGCCTCTCCAGCCCGATCAAGCCGAAGACGCCGGTGACGCTCGTCATCCGCCGCGCCAACGGCACGGTCGACAAGGCCGCGCTCGTCGCCCGCATCGATACCGCCATCGAAGGCGAGTACTACCGCCACGGCGGTATCCTGCCCTACGTCCTCCGCCAGATCCTGAAGTAAGATTCTGACCAGGCGAAACCAAGGGCGGCCCCGCAAGGAGCCGCCCTTTTTCATATCTTGCCCAGAACCGCGTCGGCCCTTAGTCGTCCTCCATGGAAATCGGCGTCATCAACGGACCCAACCTCGACCGACTCGGCAAGCGCGAGCCGGAGGTCTATGGCACCCAGACGCTCAGCGACCTCGAGAAGCTCATCGAGAAGCACGCCAAGGCCGCCGGCGCGAAGACCCGTTTCTTCCAGTCCAATCACGAAGGCGAGATCATCGACACGATCGCCAAGTGGGCCGACAAGGGCGTAAAGTTCTTGGTCATTAATCCGGGAGGCCACACCCATGTCTCGGTCGCCCTCCGCGATTCCATCGCCGGCAGCGGCATGCGCACCGTCGAGGTGCACATCTCGAATATCTACAAGCGCGAAGAATTCCGCCATAAGTCCGTCACGGCCTCCGCCTGCGAAGGCGTAATCACCGGCCTCGGCTTCGAAGGCTACCTGCTCGCGGTCGACTTCCTGGTCGCCAAGGCCAAGGCGAAACCCGCCAAGGTAGCCAAAGCGAAGAAGAAGTAAGCCTACGCCGCAGGGAACCGCGTGAGGTCGCACTCTTTACGCAACGCCCTACCCTCGCAGAGGTAGGCTGCCATCTCGTCAGCCATGAGCGGCGCCCAGACGGTACCACGTGGACCGAGTCCTCCAAAGAGGTGCGTCCGCGGCTGCTGTGGATGCGTTCCCATTAACGGATGATTATCCGAGGTGCACGGGCGGACGCCGGCGACGTGAGCGGTGACGTCGACCTGCACCTCCTCACCGAAATAGCCTCGGAAGCGACGTATAAACTTCTCCTTCTGCGGCTCGGTCGGAGTCTCGTCCAACTGATCCCACTGCCAGTTAGCACCGGTGCGCCAGACGCCCTTCCCCAGCGGTAAGGCCCAGCCTTCGCGATTCAGGATGAAAGGCTTGTCGGCGACGGACGTCCGGAGAGTCAGGGCCTCGCCTTTCGACGGCTGCCACGGGAGATATTTGAACGGGCCGCGCAGGGCGGACTTATAGCCGTCGCAGTAGACAATGGCCCCAGCCTGGATCTGGTGCCAGGTGACGCCGTCAGCGGAGACCACGGCGTCAGCCGGATCAAAAGAGGCTTCGGTCAGGCACCCATCGGCCACCAGTTCGGCTCGGATATCCGACAGGAGCTTCGGCAGATCGACCCAGGCACCGCTCATCAACGCACCACCGAAGCTATCGGTGAGAGCCGGATCAAGTTCACCCTGCGTGGAGGTCACGCGCTCGATGAAAGGCTGGCAGCTCCGGCACTCGGTCCGCTTGAGTCCCTTGGCGCGCTGCTCGTCGTCGACGAACATGCGATAGACTTGGATGGGGCGAAAGGCACCGAGTTCGGTCAACTTGGCTTTAGCTACGGCAAAGAGCTCGGGGTAATCCTTGGTCAGCGTGAAACGCCGGCCGGTCAGCGGCGTCATCAGGCCGGCCGCGACCTGCGAAGCCGAAGACTTCCAACAATCGTCCACGACGTGGACGGAGCGACCGCGACGTAGGAGCTCCTTGACGAGCAATGAGCCCGCCAGGCCTTGGCCAACAATCAAAAAATCAACCTGCATCACCGGAGGGAGATGCAGGTCGAAAGAAGGTCAAATGCTGACGACGGTTTATCAGAAACCGACGGCGTTCTTGGTGCCCTGCTTAGTCACGATCTTCTCTTCGGTCCAGACGGCGACGCCACGCTTGATCTCGACGAGGGTGAGCTGGAAAACGAACGAGCTTTGGCGGGTACTGCCGGCATTGGAGCGGTCTTCCAGAATCTTACCCTTGAGCACGTATTCGGCACGAGGGACATTGGCGTTGGAGCCGGAGGTGGCGCGGGCGGCGTTGGCGGTGGCGTCATTGTCGAGCAGCGTAACGCGGTTGGCGTTGACCAGGGGCACGGTGAGCTTCGAGAGCAGCAAGGCGGTGTCGAAGTTGTCAGCGGTGTCATTGGTGATGGAGCCAAGCTGCAACACTGGGGCGCCTTTAGAGAAAGACGGGGACGAGATCATCGACTGGAGCATCTGGGATCCCGCGGTGGCGAAGTCCTGGATATTGACCTTGTCGAGGCTGACCACGAGTTCGCGGCCGCTCGGATCCTTGTAGGTGGCGGGCGTACCGCAACCAACGATGAGAACGGCGCAGGCGAGGAGAGAGAGTTTGTTCATGGTAGGGGTTAGCGGGAGATGAGGCGGAGGCGGCACTCAGCGGACTGCGCCTTGAGGGCGGTCGCGGTGACGGTGGTAAGGGCGCCAGGTTCAAGCGGAGTGACGATCCAGTTGGGCTGGCTTTCGGTCACAGTGCCGTCGGCGGCGATCCATTCGAAGCTGACATTGATCGTCTGGCGGAGGTAGGCGCCATTACGGAGGTCGAACTGAACGCGCGTGTAACCGCCGTCGGTCTTGGACTTACGAGCCGCGAGCAACTCGATCTTGTTTCCAATACGATTGTCGCTCAGCTGCGTCGAGAAACCGCCTTCAGGCTTGGTGGTCGCGTAGTTGACGGCGTCGGGGGGCGTGAGGCCGCGCAGCGCAGGACGACAGGTTGATTTTCCTGCGTGGACTTGAGGCTTACAAGCAGAACCTTGCCCGCCGGTAGCGTCAGGCTCGCCTCGGGGTGCCCGACGACGGTCAGTTTTTGGCCGGGCTTGGCATCCAGACGAGCCACCGAAAAACGGGCCGGCAGACTGGACCAGTTCCGGAGGTCGGCCTTGGTCGTCCCGACGGTATAGATCGCCGTGCCCACCTTGGTCGCAATGGACCAGAGCACGGCGCCAGAGCCCGCATTCTGGCGATTAGCCGCCTCTTCGGAGGACTTATTGATCAGGTAGCTGGCGGTGGCCTTAACGGCGGCGGACGTGAAAGCTTGGGCCTTGATGCCCGGCAAGGCCGCCTCGAAGTGCTTCGCAATGAGGGCGTCCGGACGGCTCGCCAAGGGGATGGCGACGTCTTTGGCGTCCAATTTAAGCCTAAGATTATAATTCAGACCGGAGGGTCGGATGGCTGGCAAAGCGACGCTCACATAAGGCACGCGCGAGGAGACGATAAAGAGCGGGATGTCGATGCGTTGCTGATACCACTCCGGACACATGCCCGTTTCGGCGATGACATAGACGATTGTCCCCTGCCCTTCGCTCGCCGGGGCTTCCGCTTCCTTCAGGTCGCGACGGAAGGCTTCGTTACTTCCGTTGAGCTGGGTGGCAGCCAGCAGTTCCTTGCGCGCCTTTTCACGGTCGGACGGATCCTGGCCGAGGCGGAGGAAGAACATCCCTTGGAGCCAGTGGCTGAACGCATCGTCATAGGCGCCTTCGGACGTGAGGCTGGCGAGATTCTCTTCGATCATCCCGAGGCCCTCCTTCGTCCGCTCGTCCTGCGAAGCCTTGGCGACGTCGTACTTTCCTGAAGTCCCTTTGGGTTGCACGTAGAGCTGACCCGAGCCGAAGGCCTGCTGCACGAAGCGCAGGCGGGCCATGGCGACGCGGGCGCCGTTGACGTCGCCCAGCTCCATCCGATTCAGGGCCTGATAAGTAGAAGCGTAGATGCGATCCGCGGGACGAGGACGATAGGCCTCGGCGTAGCCGTTCGAGAAAGCCGCAAGGGTCGCACCCCCGACCGAAAAGCCCGGTCGTTCTTCTTCGGCCCGGAACGATGCTTCGACCTGCTCTAGTATCTTGGCGCTTTCCTTGAGTTTGCCCTGCGCCCGCAATGCGGCGGCGGCGTCGAGATTCCACACCAGCGCGTCCTTCGGTTCATCGGCCGCGAAGTTCCGGGCGACGGTCGCGGCGGTCTCATAATCCCCTTCCTCGACGGCGACCCGGACGCGCGGACCACGGTCGACATAGGTCGCGCAGCCGACCAAGCAAAGCATCAGGATGGAGAGGAACGGACGCACAGAGAAGCCCCTGCAGACTACCCCGCACCGCACACAAGTAAAGGACGGTCAGGCCAGCTGGAGCCAGCGGGCGCCTAGGTAAAGCCACAGGGGCGTGACCAACGGGCAACAGAGCATCGTGATGACCGAACAGCGTAAGGAGATCAGGACCTCCCCCTTAAACATCTCCACGATCAGGAAGGTGAAGATGCCGCAGGGCATCGCCGCCTGCACAAGCATCACCTTACGTAAGGATTCGTCGGTGACGTAGTAACCGACCGTCACCAGCACCAAGACGGGCATGACCAGCCAGCGAACGGCCATCACGCCGAAAGAGATCGGCGCATCCGAGACCAGGCGAAAGTCCTTGATGATCTCGTGAAGGTAGATGCCGGTCAGCAACGTGCCGATGGGGATAGCGCAGTCGCCGATGGTGTGGCAGAGGTCACTGACGAAGACAATCGAGGCACTCTTACCGAAGCCGGCGAAGTTAATCGCCAGCGCCACGAACAAGGCGACGGTCATCGGCTGCAGAAGATTCTTGAGCCCGCGGCGCAGGGAGTCGCCGGAAAGCATGGCCACCCCGACCGTCCAGACCGCCGCTTCGACGCCGACATTATGCACCAGTAGCACACCGACGACGTCATCGTTGAACAACGCTGCGGTGACAGGTATGCCAAGGTAGCCGAAATTATTGACGCCGGCCGAGAAGGCGAACGTCCGGAGCTCCTTACCAGCGGGCACCTTGAAGAGCCCGCCGATGGCCATCGCGACGGCATAGCCGGTCACGATCATCAGAAAACCAGCACCGAGGTAGAGCAACGCCTGCGAGCCCGAAGCGATGAGAGGATTGCCGCTCACCCGGGAGAAGATCATCGCCGGGAAGAAGACCCAGATGATCATCCGCATCAGCGGCTGGCGAGCGTGCGGGCCCACCCAGCCCTGCCGGGCCATGAACCAGCCGAGCAGGATCAGCAGCCCGAGACGGGTGATGGCCAGCGCGACATCGGCGGAGAAGACATTCATGGACAAAGCCGACTATCCCGAGCGCGACGCACGGGGAAAGAGAAATTTCGGACGAGGGGGCAAGTGGGCACGGTGACACGGGGGCAAGAAGTATCTCTTTTCCCCATCTTTATCATCCATCTTACATCCTCCATCCTCCATCGTGGCTAGCCGCCGCCACCCCCTTGACTTCCCGGGGGATGCGTGGATAATGTATGCCGTTCCTTCTCAGTCGGATCCCGCAAATGACCGACGTCTCATTTCGGGGGTGTTCCGGATTCGATTCCCGCCAAGATATCGCGACGGCATGCAGAGGGTAGTTCGTAACCTCTTAAATCCAACGAGCAGCACTATAACTGCTAAAAACACCATCACGTTCGAGAACGACAACGTTCTCGCGCTCGCTGCCTAAGTACAGCGACGAGCCCCAGGGCGCGCCTGCAGTCCTGGATCAGCTCGGTTAACGTGGGCGATCCCCTCCTCTAGTTGTTATCTCCGGGGTAAGTGAGAATACAGATAGGTCGCACGGGTGCTCATCCCCAAACGCGATCGAGATCAATGATGAAGCTACGCATGTAGAAGTTACGACGTAAGGGTAGGAAGACGTGGGTTCGACTCCCACCACCTCCACCATTTGAGAAGGACTAGCCTGCGACCACCCGGTCGCAGGCTTTCTGCGTTGGCTTAGCGCTTCCGGTATACCTCGAGGCGGCAGTCGTAACCGCCGAGGTCGACGGTGCGGCTGGATTCCAGACGCAAGGTCGGGTCGACAGACGAGAGACGCAGCGGGTTGATAAAGACGAGTCGTCCATTCGGACGCAGGACTTCGGAAGCGATCTTGAAGAGGTCGGTGAACAGCCCGTGCATGTTCGGCACGCGCACGCGACGTCCCAGCGGAGGATTCGAGATGACCAGCGAGACCTTGCCGCGGTCGAGTTCCGGGATGCGGATGATGTCGCGGAAGTCAGCCGTGTGAAACGCGGCCTTGGTGCCGGTTAGCTTGGCGGCCTTGAAGTTGGCTTCGGCGATGGCAATCGCAGCTGGGTCGATATCGGTACCGACAATCTGCCCCACCCCGCCGGCCAAGGCCGACTCGATGAGCTCCAGACCAGAACCGCAGAACGGATCCCAGACGATTTCATTGTCCTGTCGGCCGGCGACGCGAACCAGGCAGGCCGCCAGCGGCGGGTGCGAGGCAGCGTTGACGGCGTCGGTACGGTAATAAAGACGAGGGTTCGGCGAAATGCGCGGACGCAGCTCGACCAAGGCGCGGAGTTCGTCGAAATGTACATCGACGGACCACGGAGATTCGCGGGCATCGTTGAGGACGCGCGGATTCAGCTCGAAGGCCTTCTTAGCAACCTTGGCGACGGCGTCGTCGTGATTGCCCTCGGACACCATGCTGAGTCGATAGCGGGCCGCGCCCTGCGTGAGCGCCAGCATGAGCTTCTCGGTGAGCGGCGAAGCGATGGCCTTAGCCAGCACCTCAAGCGCTTCGGCCGAACCAGGCTCACGGATAAAGGCTAGGGAGAACGCGGCGGTATCGAAGCAGCGCAGTTGATAGAGTTCGGCGAGCGTGAAGGCGTCCTTCGGTTCGACGACCACGAAGCAACCACGGACTTCGACCACGCGAAACTTACCGCCGCGGCCTTCGTCTTCGCGTACCTCGTCGGCGACGATAGACTCGAGTCCTTTGCGACAGCGCAAGTGCAGGCGCAGGCCCGGCTGCTTCGGGACGACGGCGTCGAGGCGCACGTTGCTCGGGCCTTCCTGCCGGGCCACGCTCGCGCGGACCTTCTGTTCATCGATGAGCTTCTCGCCAGAAGCCGCGACCGCCTTGAGCGTCGCCGCGCCGCCGATCTTCTCGAGGGCCGAGGCGACCTTCTTCTTCTCGCGGTCGACGTCGGTGGTCTTAAGAATATCAATCAGCTTACGCTCTGACTCTTCGTCGCCGCCGAGCTTCGGGATGGCGGCAGTGGCGTAGCGACGGATCTTCTCGGAAGGGTCCTGCAGGAGGCTGATCATCCAAGCCTTCACCGCGGCCTTCATCTCCGGGTTACGGGAGGTCGTGAAGACCACGCCCACCGCGCGGACGAGGGCTACCTGCTGGTTACGCTCCTTGGGGCCGAGCTGGTTGAATTTGGGGACCTCGACGTTCCAGAGCTGGGCCGCCGGCAACTCGCGCAACTGTCGGTAAAGGTCGTTGTCGGCTTTCATGGCTTGGGTAGTCGGGCGGGCGGGCGGCAAAGTCAAGGGAGACGCAGGCGGACGGCCCAAGCCTGACCGCGGGCTGTGCCAGCATCCGCGTGTCGCACTTTGGGCTTTTTCCTAACAAAATTAACCAAAAGCGGACGCGCGATTGTCGGCCCGCGAAGTTGGCACGAAAACCCGTCTCCGCCCCCGTCCGGACAATCGACAAGTTGCCTTACTTTTGCCCACACCAGAAATGAAGAATCCCGGACTTCCCGAAAAACAGGGTCTTTACGACCCCCAGTTTGAGCATGACGCCTGCGGCGTCGGCTTCGTTTGCCAGATGAAAGGCAAGCGTTCGCATGATATCATCCAGCAGGCTCTGACCATCCTGGTGAACCTCGACCACCGAGGCGCCTGCGGTTGCGAGGTCAACACCGGTGACGGCGCGGGCATCCTGCTCCAGCTCCCCCACGGGTTCTTCGCGAAGAACGGACCCGCCAACCTCCCCAAACCCGGTCACTACGGCGTGGGCATGCTCTACGTCTCCCCGGACGCCAAGATCCGCGCGGCCACCGAAGCCACCTTCACCGACCTCGCCAAGGCCCAGGGTCTTTCGATCCTCGGCTGGCGCACCGTCCCCGTCGATAACGCGTCGCTCGGCCAGACCGCCATCGCCAGCGAACCGGTCGTCCTCCAAGCTTTCCTCGGTCGCCCGGACGATTGCGCCACCGACCAGGACTTCGAACGCAAGCTCTTCATCCTGAGCAAGCAGGCTCACCACCAGATCCGCGCCACGGGCAAGGACGAGTTCTACTACGCCAGCTCCCTTTCCTGCCGTACCATCATCTATAAGGGTATGCTCATGCCCGAACAGGTCGGTAAGTACTTCACCGACCTCGCCGACAAGTCGATGGACACCGCCCTCGCGCTCGTCCACTCGCGTTTCTCGACCAACACCTTCCCGAGCTGGGAACGTGCGCACCCGTATCACTACATCGCCCACAACGGCGAAATCAACACGCTCAACGGCAACGTCAACTGGATGAAGGCCCGCGAGCCGCTCCTGGCTAGCCCGCTCTTCGGCAAGGAACTCCCGAAGATCCTCCCGATCGTGAACCCCAACGGTTCCGACTCCGCCAAGTTCGACAACGTCCTTGAACTGGTCGTCATGGGCGGCCGCTCGCTGCCTGAGGCGATGATGATGATGATTCCCGAGCCGTGGAACGGCCACGAATCCATGAGCGCCGAGAAGAAGGCGTTCTACGAATACAACTCTTGCCTCATGGAGCCGTGGGACGGCCCCGCCTCCGTCGTCTTCACCGACGGCACGATGATCGGCGCCACCCTCGACCGTAACGGTCTCCGCCCGTCCCGTTACTACGTGACCAAGGATGACTTCGTCATCATGGGCTCCGAAGCCGGCGTCCTCCCCATCGACCCCGCCAACATCGCCTCCAAGGGCCGCCTGCAGCCAGGTCGCATGTTCCTCGTGAACATGGAAGAAGGACGCATCGTCGCCGACGAGGAGATCAAGCAGAAGATCGCCTCCCAGAAGCCCTACCGCGAATGGCTCGACAAGAACCTCATCAAGCTCGCTGACATCGCCGACGCCCCAGCCGACACCCCGTCGTCGCACAGCAACACCGTCCAGCGTCAGCTCGCCTTCGGCTACACCTTCGAAGACCAGCGCAAGCTGCTCGTCCCGATGGCCAAGGATGGCGTCGAAGCCATGGGCTCGATGGGCACCGACATCCCGCTCGCCGTACTGTCGAACAAGTCGAAGCTCCTCTACGACTACTTCAAGCAGCTCTTCGCGCAGGTCACCAACCCGCCGATCGACTGTATCCGCGAAGAGATCGTCACCTCCTCTGTCACCACGATCGGCCCTGAGCGCAACCTGCTCGACCCGAAGCCGTCCAGCTGCCACCTGATCGAGCTCCAATCGCCGATCCTGACCAACGAGGAACTCGCCAAGCTCCGTCACGTCGCCCACGGCCAGTTCAAGTCCGTCACCATCCCGACCCTCTTCGACGCCAAGTCCGGCGCCAAGGGCCTCGAGAAAGCCATGGACGAAGTCTGCCGCCAGGCCGGCCTCCACATCGATGCGGGCATCAACCTCATCATCCTGAGCGACCGCGGCGTCGACCGTCACAACGCTGCCATCCCTCCCCTGCTCGCTGTCGCCGGACTGCACCACTACCTCATCCGCGAAGGAAAGCGCACCAAGGTCGGCCTCATCCTCGAGTCCGGCGAGCCGCGCGAAGTGCACCACTTCTGTACGCTCATCGGCTACGGTTGCGCGGGCATCAATCCCTACCTGGCGTTCGAGACCCTCGACGACATGATCAAGCAGGGTCTGCTCGTCGGCGTCGACCACTACACGGCCTGCAAGAACTACGTGAAGGCCGCCACGAAGGGCATCGTGAAGGTCGCCTCCAAGATCGGCATCTCGACCATCCAGAGCTACCTCGGCGCCCAGATCTTCGAATGCGTCGGCCTTCAGCAGAAGGTCGTCGACAAGTACTTCACCGGCACGGCCACGCGCATCGAAGGTGCGGACGTCGCCGCCGTCGCCGAAGAAACGCTGGAGCGTCACAACCGCGCGTTCCCTGAGCGCGTCGACACCCCTGCCACCCTCGAGGTCGGCGGAGACTACCAGTGGCGTAACGAAGGCGAAGGCCACCTCTTCAGCCCGCAGGTCATCCACTCGCTCCAGAAGGCTGTCCGCACGAACAACTACGACACCTTCAAGGTCTACTCCGGCCTGGTGAACGACCAGATGCAGCAGATCTTCACGCTGCGCGGCCTGCTCCAGTTCAAGGCCCGCACCCCGGTCGACATCAGCGAAGTCGAGTCCGTCGAGAATATCTTCAAACGCTTCAAGACGGGCGCGATGAGCTACGGCTCCATCTCGACCGAGGCCCACGAAACCCTCGCCGTCGCGATGAACCGCATTGGCGGCAAGTCCAACACCGGCGAAGGCGGCGAAGACCCCGCGCGCTTCACTTGGACCAACGAGCAGGGCGACTCGAAGAACTCGGCCATCAAGCAGGTCGCTTCCGGCCGCTTTGGTGTCACGAGCCGCTACCTGACCAACGCCAAGGAAATCCAGATCAAGATGGCCCAGGGTGCCAAGCCCGGCGAAGGCGGCCAGCTCCCCGGCGGCAAGGTCTACCCGCCCATCGCCAAGGTGCGTCACTCGACCCCAGGCGTCGGCCTCATCTCCCCGCCCCCGCACCACGACATCTACTCGATCGAGGACCTTTCGGAACTCATCCATGACTTGAAGAACGCCAACCGCGCCGCGCGGGTGTGCGTGAAGCTCGTCTCGGAAGTCGGCGTCGGCACAATCGCCACTGGCGTCGCCAAGGCGCACGCGGACGTCGTCCTCATCTCCGGCTTCGACGGCGGCACGGGCGCTTCGCCCCAGACCTCCATCAAGCACGCTGGCCTGCCGTGGGAACTCGGCCTCGCCGAAACCCACCAGACCCTCGTCCTCAATAACCTCCGCTCCCGCATCGTCGTCGAGACCGACGGCCAGCTGAAGACCGGCCGTGACGTCGTCATCGCCGCCCTCCTCGGCGCCGAAGAGTTCGGCTTCGCCACGGCTCCGCTGGTGACCCTCGGTTGCATCATGATGCGCGTCTGTCACCTCAACACCTGCCCGGTCGGCGTCGCTACCCAGGACCCTGAGCTCCGCAAGAACTTCACCGGCCGTCCGGAGGACACCGTGAACTTCATGCGCTTCATCGCCCAGGAAGTCCGCGAGATCATGGCGCAGCTCGGTTTCCGCACGCTCAACGAGATGGTCGGCCGCACCGACGCCCTCGAAGCGCGTCACGCCGTCGAGCACTGGAAGGCCAAGGGTATCGACCTCTCCAAGCTCCTCTACTCGCCGAAGGCCGGCCCCGAGGTGGGTCGCTTCTGCACCGAGAAGCAGGACCACGGTCTCGAGAAGGGTCTCGACCTCTCCGTCCTCCTCGCCGCCTGTCAGCCCGCCATCGATAAGGGCCAGAAGGTACGCTACGAAGGCGAGATCAAGAACACCCACCGCGTCGTCGGCACGATCCTCGGCAACGAGATCACCAAGAAGCACATCGACGGCCTGCCGGACGGCACCATCCACCTGAAGTTCAAGGGCAGCGCGGGCCAGTCCCTCGGCGCCTTCGTCCCCGCGGGGGTGACGATCGAGCTCGAAGGCGATGCCAACGACTACGTCGGCAAGGGCCTGAGCGGCGGACGCGTCATCGTCTACCCCGACGCCAAGGCCACCTTCCCCGCTGAAGATAACATCATCCTCGGCAACGTCGCCCTTTACGGCGCGACCTCCGGCGAGGCTTTCTTCCGCGGTATGGCGGGTGAACGTTTCTGCGTCCGCAATTCCGGCGCGACCACCGTCGTCGAAGGCGTGGGTGACCACGGCTGCGAATACATGACCGGTGGACGCGTCGTCGTCCTCGGCCTCACGGGCCGTAACTTCGCGGCC
>JBEEKW010000103.1:0-5142 GCA_041168485.1 Verrucomicrobiota bacterium | reverse complement strand
GGCGGCGCGGGCCTTGGCGCGGTCGGCGGCCAGAGGAGCGATGAGGGTGACGAGCGTGATGTGTCCCGTGCCGGCGAAGAGGCCGGCGACAGCGGAAGCGCGACGCACGCTTTCGGCGCGGTCGGCGGCGGAGAAGCCGAGGTCGCGGTTCAGCGAGACACGGAGGTCGTCGCCATCCACGCGGATGACGTTGCGGCCGGCGTCGAAGAGACGGCGTTCGACAGCTTCAGCGATGGTCGACTTACCTGAGCCGGAGAGACCCGTGAACCAGATGACCGCCGGCGGATGGCCGGCGCGGGCGCCACGCTCGGAGGCGGTGACCTTGCCGGAAGGAGCTTCGGACTTAGAGACCGTGTCGAGGATGATGCCGCCGCCATGGATGCGGCCGCCTTCTTCGAGGGCGAAGCGACCCGTAATGGGGCACTCGCTGTGCAGGTCGTAAGCGATGTTGCGCGTGGCGCGGACGATCACTTCGCAGATCGAGTCGCGGGGGACGCTGGCGGCTTCCTTGGATTCGAGCGTGGAGGCATCGGTCACCTTGATGATCTTAGCGATGACTGCGTCGACGTTCTGGGTAAGCAGGCGCAGGCGGTAGGTCTTGTTCTGAACGAGTGGTTCCTTGCCCAGCCAGAAGATGCGGGCGCGGAACTCGCGGCCGACGCGGGGCTGGTTGGCCGGGTGGGACGCAACCTGGCCACGTTCCACAAAGATCTGCTCGGAGAGCGTCACGCTGGCGGAGCCACCGGTGCCGACGACGGAGCGGGAATCAGGGCCCGGCCAGTCTTCGAAGGTGCGGACCGTGCTGCGACGTCCGCCCGGCTGGAAGATGAGCTCGTCGCCGGGACGGATGGCGCCGGCTTCGACGCGTCCGGCAATGATGCGACGGTGATCGAAACGATAGATGTCGGAGACCGGTAGGCGCAGGGGCAGGCCGGTGAGGTCGTCTTCGTGGGCGAAGTTATCAAGGGCTTCGGTGACCGTCGGGCCTTTCCACCAAGCCATCTTGGCGGAGCGGTCGACGACGTTCTCGCCGTGCTTGGCAGCGATCGGGATGAAGTGGACGGCGTTCAGACCGAGCGTCTTCAGGAAGGCCGAGTATTCGACGACGATCTTCTGGTAGGTGGCCTCGGAGTGGTCGACGAGGTCCATCTTGTTCACCAGTACGACGAGCTGCTTCACGCCCAGGAGGGAGAGCAGGAAAGCGTGGCGGCGGGACTGGTCCATGACGCCTTCCTTGGCGTCGATGAGCAGCAGGGCGGCGGAGGCGCTGGCGGCGCCGGTCACCATGTTCTTGAGGAACTCTTTGTGACCCGGTGCGTCGATGATCGCGTAGGCGCGCTGCTTCGTGCGGAAGAAGATGCGCGTGGTGTCGATGGTGATGTTCTGTTCCTGCTCTTCGATCAAGGCGTCGAGGAGGAAGGCGTATTCGAACTCCATGCCTTCGATGGCACAGTTCTTACGAACCTGCTCGATTTTGCCGTTAGGTAGGGAGTCGGTGTCGTTGAGGAGGCGGCCGACGAAGGTGGACTTGCCGTGGTCGACGTGGCCGACGACGACGACGTGCATCTTGCGATGGTCTTCGACGGAGGGAAGGGAGGTGCTCACAGGTTGGGAAAGGGATTGGGTGTTCATCTTGTCGGGCGGCTCACATGAAGCCCTTAGCGCGGAGTTCCTGCATCGAGTTGCGACCGACGTGGTCCTGGGCGCGACCAGCGCGTTCGCTGGTCTTGGTCAGCTTCAGTTCCTCGATGACCTCGTCGATGTTGCTGGCCGGGCTGTCGACCGGGTGCGTGATCGGATGGCAACCGAGGGAGCGGAAGCGCTTGCCGTCGCGGGCGAAGTAGAGGGTCGGGTTAGGGATGTTCTCCCGGCGGATGTATTCCCAGATATCGAGCTCGGTCCATTCAAGCAGAGGCTGCACGCGGACGTGGCCGCCTTCGGGGGCGGAGCTGGCGAACTGGCCCCAGAATTCCGGCGGCTGGTCCTTGTAGTCCCAGTTGCCTTCGGCGGAGCGAGGGGAGAACCAGCGCTCCTTGGCGCGGGTCGGGTCTTCGTCGCGACGGATACCGGTGACAAGCGCGTCCCACTTGAATTCATCGATCGCAGCTTTAAACGGAACGGTCTTGAGCTCGTGCGTGACAGTCACCGGGTCGTGCGTGGCGTAGCCGATGCCGCGACGGATGGCGTCTTCGTTGACGCGGACGATCAGATCGATTCCGTGGATGACCTTAGCCTTTTCGCGGAACTCATACATCTCCGGGAATTCGTAGGTCGTGTCGATGTGCAGGAGCGGGAAAGGGATTTTGCCGCAGAAGGCCTTACGGGCGAGCCAGATGAGGACATTGGAATCCTTGCCCATGGACCAGGGCATGCAGACGGAGCGGAAGTTGGCGAACGCTTCGCGGAAGACGTGGATTGACGTCTGTTCGAGGCGCGTGAGGTGGTCGTTTTGAGCGTTGCGGGACATGCTGAAGGAAAGGTGGTAGCGGTTAGCGGTTGGCGGTTGGGAAAAGGGAAGGTGGAGGCGGATGGCGGTTAGCGGATGGCGGTTGGGAGCGGAGACAAAACTTTGAAAACGGGTGTGAGGGGGTGGATGGGTATTCCTATCCGCCAACCGCCAACCGCTAACCGCCCAACCCTTTCTTAGTGCGCGTGTGCAGGCCGCATTCCTTCTTATCGAAGCCAGGCCAGCGGCCGCCGCGTTCGTCTCCGCCAGAAGTAGGCAAGGTGCAAGGGTAGCAACCGATCGAGCGGAAGCCGCGGTCGTGCAGGACATTGTGCGGCAGGCCGTGCTCCTTGAGGTAGGCCCAGACCTGGTCGCGACTCCAGTCGACGAGCGGATTGAGCTTCCAGACGTCGGAGTTGTCAGGACGGGCGGCGAGCGAGAGGAGCGGGGTCGCGGAACGCTCAGCACTCTGGTCGCGGCGCATGCCAGTAATCCAGAGATCGAGGTCGTAGAGTTTCTTGCCGAGCGAATCGACCTTACGGAGTTCGCAGCACTTCTCGGGGTCGCGTTTCCAAAGTTCAGCGCCGTATTGGGCAGCCTGCTGTTCGACCGTCTGCGCAGGGTGCACTTCTTCAACCTTGATGCCTAGATGGGCTTCGAGCTTCGCCTTGAACTCAAGCGTCTCGGGGAAGAGTAGGCCAGTGTTGAGCGTGAAGGCCTGAAGCGGGATACCAGCGGTCTTGGCGAGATGCAGGATAACGATGCCAGCGGGCTGGAAGCTCGTGCCGATACCGGCGCGGGCGCCGAAGGTCTCGTAGGCCCAGCGCAGACGGTCCACCGGCGCCAGCGTCGAGAGACGGGCGTCGAGATCCGGGATGCGGTCTGGGTTGAGGTCGGCCATCGACGGGATTAGGCGGCGGGAGCGGCGGGCCAGACGGGAGCCTGGTCGACCCAATCACCAAAGGCCTGGCCGGTGGTGCGTTCCTTGGCGTACTGCTTGAACAGTTCGCCGATGAGCACCGGAATTTCGTCGGCGAGGGCGGCTTCCTTCCAGAGGCGTGCGAGGCGGGTACCTTCGCGGTTGCCGCCGAGCATGATGTTGTACTTGCCCGGGGCTTTGCCCACGAGACCGATCTCGGCGTTGTACGGACGGGCGCAACCGTTGGGGCAGCCGGTCATACGTACGACGAGTTCTTCGTTGGCGATACCCGCGGCGGCCTGGCCTTCCTCGATCTTTGCGAGGAACTTCGGGAAGACGCGTTCAGATTCGGCGAGGGCGAGTCCGCAGGTCGGAAGAGCCGGGCAGGCCATGCCGCGTCCCTTGATCAGGCCCGGGTTGAAGACGATGGCGCAACCGTGGTCATGCAGCACCTTTTCGATGGCGGCCTTATCGGCATCCTTGATGTCGGAGAGGATAAGGTTCTGCGTGGCGGTGAGGCGGAAGGTCGGGCCGAACTGCTCGGCAATCGTGCGGAGCGCAGTCTTCAGCTTGTAGCTGTCGGCGTCTTTCACGCGGCCGGTCTCCACGAAGAGGCCCAGGAACCAGTTACCGTCGAGCTGCTTGAACCAGCCGAAGGCGTCGCCCTGGCCACGGAAGAGGAAGGGCTTGGCGGCCGGGAGCGGGGCGCCGAGGCGCTTACCGAGTTCAGCGCGGAACCATTCGACGCCTTTTTCCTGCAGGACGTACTTGATGCGGGCGTGCTTGCGGTCGGTGCGATCACCCCAATCGCGGTGGATGGCGACAACGGCAGAGCCGACTTCGACCACCTGTTCGCGGGTGATGAAGCCGATCACGTCGGCGAGGCGAGGGTAGGTGGCTTTGTTGCCATGGGAGGTGCCGAGACCGCCGCCAACGAGCAGGTTGTAGCCGACGAGCTTGCCGTTCTCGACGATAGCCACGTAGCCCATGTCGTTGGTGAAGATGTCCGTGTCGTTGTTCGGAGGGATGGCAAAGCCGGTCTTAAACTTTCGCGGCAGGTAGGTCTTGCCGTAGAGGGGATCGGCAGGAGCGCCGGACTCGTCCGTGTCGGCGGGCGGAGGCATGTACGGATTAGCCTGGTCGGCGGAAGCGGCCGCCTTGGAGACTTTGTCGCCGAGACCGAGGTCGACTTGCACGCCGTCCACCCAGATGGAGTGATAGGCCGTGGTAGTCGGGAGGAGGGCGCGGGTGATCGCGAAAGCATCTTCGTCGACCTGTACGGCGACATGGTCGACGGGCGGATTGGAAGGGGCGGTCACGTTACGGTTCACGTCGCCGCACGTGGCGAGGGTGGAGGAGAGCGCGTCGTTGATCGATTTGATCAGCGGGCCGATGCCTTGCTGCAGTACGCCGTGGAACTGGAAGGTCTGGCGGGAAGTGATGCGGAGGGTGCCGTTGGCGAAGCGACCCGAGAGCTCGTCGTAGACGATGTACTGGGCGGCTGGGACGATGCCACCGGTCTGGCGCGTGCGCACCATGACGGAGTACTCTTTGCCCGTCTTGCGCTTATCGCGGTCATCCTGCTGGTAGATGCCGTGGAACTTGATGAACTGCTCGTCATCGCCCGTGAAGCGGTCGGCTTCGGGGTTGGCGAGGGTTTCGCGAATATTGCCCGAAAGGTCGGGTTTATCCGCCTTCATGAGTTCGTTCTTAGCTAGGGGCTTGCCGGAGATAGGGTCCATGATTTAATACTTGATAAGATGAGTTAGGATTACAT
>JBEEKW010000102.1:0-5210 GCA_041168485.1 Verrucomicrobiota bacterium | reverse complement strand
CCGGAGAGCCTCCCGGGCAATGTGCGCGATATTGTGACTTCCGGCATTCGGGCTGACGACCATTCCGAAGACTGGGAAAAAGACCTCCGGGTCGACGACCTGATCGCCCGCCTCGGCCTCCCCGAAGACCGTGAGTTCAATGACCTCTCTGGCGGTCTCAAGCGCCGCTGCCTCCTCGCCAAGGCCTTGGCCGCCAAGCCGGGCCTGCTGCTGCTCGACGAGCCGACCAATCACATGGACCTCGATTCGATCCTGTGGATGGAAGAGTTCCTGCTCGAACAGAAGATTCCCCTGCTCTTCGTCACGCACGACCGCGCCTTCCTGCGCCGCATGGCTAACCGCATTATCGAACTCGATCGCGGCAAGCTCGCGAGCTGGTCCTGCGACTACGACACCTACCTCATCCGCAAAGAAGAACTCTTCGTCGCCGAAGAACGCCAGCGCGCTGCCTTCGATAAGAAACTCGGCCAGGAAGAAGCTTGGTCTCGCCGCAGCCCTGGCGCCCGACGAACGAAGTCTAACGCCCGCATGGAAGCGCTCGTGAAGATGCGCGCTCAGCGCGGTGCGTTGCGCTCCGTCGCCGGCTCGGCCAAGATGGAAATCAGCGAAGCCGAACGCTCCGGGGTCCGTGTGGTCGAAGCTGAAGAAATCGCCTTCGCCTACCCGGGCGGAACGCCGCTTATCCGCGACTTCAGCCTCGTCCTCAACCGTGGCGACAAGGTCGGCCTCATCGGTCCGAACGGCGCCGGCAAGACCACCCTGGTCAAGATGCTCCTCGGCCAGCTGGCGCCCACCTCTGGCATCCTGAAGTTCGGTACGAAGATGGAAGTCATCTACTTCGACCAGATGCGCGAGCAGATCGACGACGATAAGACCGTCGCTGAGAACCTCGCTGGAGACAGCGATACAGTCACGGTCCAAGGCCGCTCGCGCCACGTGATCAGCTACCTGCAGGACTTCCTCTTCGACCCTTCCCGCGCTCGCTCCAAGGCCAAGGTGCTCTCGGGCGGCGAACGTAACCGTCTCCTCCTCGCTCGACTCTTCACCAAGCCGGCCAACGTGCTGGTGCTCGACGAACCGACCAACGACCTCGACGCCGAAACCCTCGACGTCCTAGAGGACATCCTCGTGGATTACGCCGGCACGCTGATCATGGTCTCCCACGATCGTGCCTTCCTCGATAACGTGGTCACGAGCAGGCTCGTCTTCGAGGGCGACGGCGTCGTCACCGAACATGCCGGCGGCTATACCGACTGGCGCAACGAACTCGCCCGCATCGCCGTGGCCAAGCGTACCACTGCCGTCGGTATCGCCACGAAGACCGTCGCGGCGAAGTCGACTGTCTCCGCGCAGCCTGGCGCCAAGCTCAACAATAAGGAGCGTAAGGAACTCGAGACGCTCCCCGGCAAGATCGAGCAGCTCGAAGCCGAACAGGCGCAGATCACCGTGCAATTGGGCGACCCCGAGATTTATAAGGATGGCGGCACCAAGGCAGCGGCCCTGCAGAAGCGCCTCCACGTCGCCGAAGCGGAGCACTCCGAAGCCCTGTCTCGCTGGATGGACTTGGACGCCCGTAAGGACGCCTAAGCCGGGAAGTCGGTTCCTGCTAGGGATGGCTCTTTGCCGTCCCGACGGTGTTTTGTGCCGATATTCAGATGATATACGCAGTTAACGGCGATTGCCCTTTCGCGTCTTCTGACCAATATCCTCAATATTAACCTTAAAATAGGGTTAATTCTCGCTATGGCACCCAACGCTCCGACCCCCCTGTTCCGGGATCTCACTGTGCCGATTTTTGATAGCCTGCCCGGCTCGGGCCGCTGAACCCATGCCGACCAGCATGAAAAGCCCTCGTAACGTCCTGCTCGCACTGGGTTGGTATGACCACCGCCTGCTGCAAGGCATCGCCACGTATGCCTCCGAGCACCGCTGGCACCTGGCTTCCCACAGCATCATCCATGAGAAGGTGATCCCGTGGGGCTGGGATGGCGACGGCATCCTGGCTTGGCTCGGTGCGGGCGACGACCTCGCCGACTTCGTCCGCAAGGCCGATAAGCCGACCGTCGACTTCTCGCTGCGCCGTCGGGATACGCCCTTCGCCCACGTGGTGCAGGATCACGCGAAGACTGGGGAGCTCGTCGCCGAACATTTCATCGAGCGCGGGATGAACCGCTTCTGCTTCTTCAGCGACACCGAGAACTGGTCGCAGGTCGAACGAGGCGAAGCCTTCACGGAAGCCCTCCGTCGCCGGGGAATCCCCTGCGACCATCTTCGCTGGCAGCCTACGGGCAAAAGGGGCGCCGCCCAAGATGAATGGCAGCGCCGTCGAGACTGGTTGATGACCCGACTCAAAGATTCACCGAAGCCACTGGCGATCTTCGCCGCCAACGGAACCTTGGCGGTCGAGCTTCGCGAACTCTGCGAAGAAGCCGGCCTGCATGTTCCCACCCAGGTGGCGATCGTCGGTATCGACGACTACCTGCTCTCGGTCGGGGCGATCAAGAAATACGTCTCCGGTGTCGACACGAATCTCGAGGAACAAGGGTATCGCGGCGCCGAACTGCTCGACCGCCTGATGCGCGGCGAAAAAGCGCCGGTCGAACCGATCCGCATCCAGCCGGCCGGGGTGATCACCCGTATGAGCAGCGACATCCTGGCGACCGGCCATGAAGGCGTCATCAGGGCCCTGCACCATATCACCGACCACTTTGCTGGATCGCTCGGAGTCAAGGAACTCGCCGCCATCGCCCACATGTCTGAGCGAGGCCTGCGCCAAGCGTTCGTGAAGCACGTCGGCTGCACGCCCGGAGACCGCCTGCGCACGGTGCGCATCGATTCCGCCAAACGCCTGCTGGCGGGCTCGACCGAAAAGATCGAGTCGATCTCCCATCGGTGCGGCTACCCGAACCTCAACTCGTTCTTCGCGGCCTTCCGTCGCACCGAAAACATGACCCCGGCGGAATACCGCCGAATCATGCGCTTCCGCAGCTAAGCCGAAGGATTACTCCGCCAACGCGTGGATGGTGTTGATCACCTGTCCGCGTAGTTCGACGCCATCGGCGGCCTTGATATCATACTTAAGCTGCATCTGCATGGCGGGACGAAGGTCAGGAATCTCGAGGAAAACGGAACGACGGTCAGCGGAGACGGTGGCCGACTTGACGGTCAAGGGGTCATGTTTGCGCTCGGACATCTGGGCCTTGCTGAACTGGAGTTTGCCGTCGTTGCCGAGCTCGGTGGCGGCGACCTTGGTCTCGAGCGTAGAGATGTCGGGTGAGCCGTAGGCCGACGACCAGATGTAGTTCCAGACCTCGATATTCCAGCTGCCGGTATCGGCGGCGGCCTTGGCGTCAATCTCGCAGGTGAAGTCGAGCTTGATGCCCTTCTTGGTGGCAGCAAGTGCGAGGGGCATGCGGGTCGCAGCGCCGGTGTAGCGGACGCGCTGGAAGCAACCGTTCTGCGTCGCAGTGGTCTGCCAGCCCCGCAAGCCCGTGACGTACAGCTGGCCGTCTTGGGGATTGAAGCGGGCGCGCATGGCGCCACTGGCAAAGTCGACATTGAAGCGTGCCACCCCGCCCTGCATCTGCGGCTGGCCATTAAACGAGACCTCTTGCGGCAACACGCCGTACATCGAACAGGTGCCGTAGCTTAGGTGGAGCAGGCGATCCTTCCACGGGCCAAACTTATCCGAGGTGACCCAGACCTGGCCACCGCTGGAGTTGTCCACTTCCTTCGGGAACCAGCAGAGCGGGCGGTCATAATCGGTCGGCTCGGTCGCACGGTGAGCTAGCGGTGAGACGCCGTAGAAACCACCCTGCTTGATCCAATTGAGACGGCACATCGGCGTCCAGGTGCCTTCATTATCACCCGACGTCAGCTGGCCGGTCGGGCTGATGCCGATACCATTGGGCGCACGGAAGCCGGAAGCGAAGAGTTCGCTCTTCTTGCCATCAGGGGAAATCTTGAGGAGCGCACCATGATGGTCGCAAATCTCGTCGAAACCTCGGCCGCCTTTGCGCACGGGACCGGCCTTGATGACGTAGAAATTGCCAGCGGGGTCGGTCTGCAGGTCGAATGTGAACTCGTGGAAGTTCTTGGTGACCATCAAATCAAAGTTGAAGGCCTCATAAGTGTCGCACTCACCATCGCCGTTCGTGTCGCGCAGTTTCCAGAGGCCGTCGCGACAGGTGACGTAGATCTCACCATTGACGACCTTGAGACCCAACGCGTGATAAAGTCCCGAGGCGAAACGACGCCAAGTGACCTTCTCCAGCTTCTCATCAATACCCGACGCGATGAAGACGTCGCCATGGAAGGTGCTGATGACCGCGCGACCATCCGGAAGGAAGTCGAAGGCCGAGGTGAACATCGAAGCCTTCCAAGGGTTGGTGACAGGCAGTTTCACATCGTCGACGACGTAAGGCTCGCCGACTTTTTCGGACAGCTTCCCCGCAGTCTCAACAGTCTCCGGCCAGAGGGTCTTGGTAATTTTCAGCAGTTTAGAGGGCGTATCGGTGTCAAAAGATTGCGGGAGCGGCACGCCGGATGGCAGGTACGCGATGCGTACCGTGGTGATATCCTTGGAGCCATCGATACGGGCGACGGCATGGCCGTCCATCTGGTCGACCTTGGATGCGCCCAGCGTAACAATGCGGGCGGCATCGGCCGACTTACCGAGCATGACAGTGACACCCTTGGCGGAAGGCGCGACTTCGAGGGTGCGCACGACAAACTGGACCTCGTTGGCGGTCACGACTTCCACGGTCTCATCGATAGCTACGCCAGCGAGTTCCCAGCGAACGACGACCTGACGCCCAGCATTATGGAAACCCTTGAAACGGACCTGATCTGTAGGCAGCGGTCCGAAGCCCTTGCGCGGCGTGAGCGCCGTCGCCGCGGCCCCCGACATGTATCCGGCAAAGTCTCCGGTAACGAAGATCGTTTCACCCATCGCCGTCGGATAATCCCCGCGGGACATTAGATTCATCTCGGTGGTGAACTTTCCAGACCAGGCGCCAATCGGCCGGCAAAGATCCAAGTCGAAAGCGATGCCCTTCTTGCCGTCGTCACCAATCCGGATCGCCAGACCCTTAAGTCCGGTCGAATCAATCGAGCCATCCTTTTGCTTGCCGACGCCGACCGTGCCAAGGATCCACTGACCCGAGGCTTCTGCGACCGGTGCGGCGACGGTGGCTTTCTTGGCCGGCTTC
>JBEEKW010000101.1:0-5378 GCA_041168485.1 Verrucomicrobiota bacterium | reverse complement strand
AGATATTCACGAGGTCCTGCTTGACCGAAAGCACGTCTGGGTGGTGTTCGTCCTGGGTCCGGCAGAGGAAGTTGACCGCCACTTTCAGGCGCTGTTCGGCTTGGCACGGGCGGCCCCGCTTCAGGTCGTTGGAGGCGGCGGCCTGCTGAATGTAAGCCATGTTACGGAAGTTGATATATCGGGCATTGCGCGACTGCAGTAGCGCCAGATCGTAGGCGCGGGCGGCTTCCAGGAAGCGATCCTCGCGCTGATGATAGTTGCCGACGTAGTAGAAGATCTTGCCGAAGACGGTACTGCCTGGCTGACCGCGATGGGTCACAACCGGCGCGGCGGCGTCGATGAGCGTCCGGGCTTCTTCGTGGCGCTTGAGCTGCAGGAGGGCTTCGCCGAGATGCATCGAGATGCGCGCGGCGGTGAGGGTCGGGACTTCGGCGGGAAGTTTGCAGCAGGCGAACGCGCTTTCGAGGAACTGGACCGCATCCGCATGGCGTTCGCGTTCGTTGAGGAACATGCCGAAGTAGAGCAAGGTCATGCGCAGGGGCTCGTGATGCGCCTCCACGGTCTCGTCGCAGAGGTCCATGGCTTCGCGATAGGTCGATTCCGCCTCGTCGGGTCGGTCCTGTAGTTTGTGGCATTCCGCGAGGTCCTGGAGTGCGTCGACAATCTGGGGGATGCCGGCCTGCGCCTTCCGGATACGGACCCGGCGTTCGAGCACGGCGAGCTCGTCCGCTGGCTCTTTCACCGTGGAGTAGAAGAGAGCCAGCTCGAGGCAGACCGTGTCGACCTGGGTGCTGTCGGGACCGAAGTGCTTTTCAGCGAACGTGAGGGCCTGCAGGTACTCTGCCCGGGCGGGCTCCATCCGGTCTGCGAATCGGTGTTCCTTGGCGGTGGCGAGGCGGTCTTTGAATTCAGTCAGCTGCTCTTCTCGGCTTGGTTTTGACATGTTTTTAAAGGGATTTGACTACGATAACAGTCACTGTTAGCATTGCAAGAGGATTGATTGCTAATTGTGCCTGCTGTAAGTAGTCTGCCCCCCGCTCACCCCCGAATCCGATGTTCGCCATCCTCTCAGATATCCATGGCAACCGGCCGGCTTTGGAGGCGGTGTTTTCGGAGATGGAGTCGCTAGGCGTGAAGCGGTTCCTGGTGCTGGGTGATGTGATCGGCTACGGGCCGTTCCCGAACGACTGTCTGCGGATGGTCGCTAAGGCCGAGGTCTGCCTGCAGGGTAATCACGAGGCGGGTGTGATTGGTGAACTGAAGGAATCTTGGTTCAATGACGCGGCCTGGGGTGCGCTTGAATGGACCCGCAAGAAACTCACCCACGCCGACCGCGAGCAGATCGCTAAGTGGCGGCCGACCGGCCAGCATGAGGGGTTCCAGCTGGCGCACGGATCCCTGAACCCTGACGCGGTCTTCGATTATCTGCTGACTCCTCGGGCGCTGAGGGCCCACTTCGCCGCCCAGACGGCGCCGCTTTGCTTCGTCGGCCATACCCATATTCCCGAAATCTGGACCGAAGGCCGCGAAGAACCCGTCCCTTGGCCGAAGTCGGGTATCTATACCCTCGAGCCTGGACGAAAGACCGTGATCAACGTCGGCAGCGTTGGGTTGCCTCGCGGCGGCGACAAGCGCGCCACCTGGGCGACGTATGATCCCGCGAAGGGTGAGGTGACTCTGCGGAGGACCGACTACGATGTCCAAGAAGTCATCCGGACCATCAAGCATCTGCGGCATGATGCCATCATCGAGGCGAAGTTACTGCGAGACCTAGGCGCGTGAGGATGACCGGGGCAGTCATTCCTGCCAAAGCAAATAGGGCAGCACGCGGTGCTGCCCCTACCTCGAGGCACACGTTAGCGCTGGCGGGATGGGGGCTGACGGGCAAAGTGGGCTGAGGGTATGTTCAAAAGGATTTCACAATACTTCGCCGGGGTCGGGCGGGCTATGCAGGTCCGGTCCGGAAGGGGTGGGGTGCATGCGGAGGCAGGTCTGGCTTCTGAGCAGTTGAAGCGGCTGACGCAGGTACTGCCGAAGGCTCGGGCGGAGATCATCGCGGCGACGGAGGCGATCATCCAGGAGGCCGCGATGGCCGAGATGAAGGCGACGCCAATCGCCGAGCTGAAGGACTACGGGGCCTCCGTGGGTCCGCTGCAGTCGGTGGGCTTTAGGATGGTGGCCGATCTTTCGCCGCATTCGGTCCGGACGCTCCAGAACTACCGCGGCATCGGTGACGTGACGGCTTCGGCGGCCATCGCGGCTTATGAGAAATTTTACGAGTCGGCGCGGGCGCACGTTCGCTTGCTGCCTGATCCGGATAACCGCCGTCCGTCCGATGGCCGCTTACTGGTGGCCTTGGCTAAATATGAGACGCTGGTCCGCGAGGTCTCGACCCGCACCGAGGAAGCACAGATCCGTTACGTCGAGACCGGCGAAAAACTTCAGGCCCTCCGCGCCAAGACCCGGGTGCGGGATCATCTGTTCTCCTTGGGCTCCCAGGCAGACTTGGCCCGCTCGACGAGTCAGCTGGCTGCTGAATTCCGCTGGGTGAATGCCGAGGCCCGTAATTTGTCCGATTATGCGGAGCGCCTCACCATCGATTTCGCTGACACCTGGAAACGTTATGCGGGGAATGCCGCGACGTTCATCGCTTTACTTGAAAGCGTGCTGCCTGCTCGGGTGGTCGCGAAGGGCGCGTTGGCTGGCCCGGACATGCGCGGTGGATTGCCGGCCGAGATCGCCGACGCGGTGGAGGCCACGCAGGTCGACCTCCGTCTGCTGACCGCTAACCTCCGTCGCTATCAGCAGTTCGGTACCCAATACATCGTCTGCCAGAAGCGCGTATTGCTGGGCGACGACATGGGCTTGGGCAAGACGATCCAGGTGCTGGCGGCGATGTGCCACCTGGCAACTCAAGGTAAGAAGCATTTCTTCGTGGTCGCTCCGAACAGCGTGCTCATCAACTGGGAGCGCGAGGTGAAGAAGCACACGAAGCTGAACCCAATCGTGGTCCATGGCTTTGATCGCGACGACGAACTGGAGCAGTGGCAGCGCGAGGGCGGGGTGGCCATCACGACCTACACGACCCTCGGGCGATTGGTGGACAAGATCACCGCCATCGACCTCTTGGCCGTCGACGAAGCCCACTCGGTCAAGAATCCCGAGACTCAGCGTACCCAATCCGTCGTGCGGCTGTGCGGTCAGACTGAGCATGTCGTCTTCATGTCGGGCACCGCGCTGGAGAATCGCCTAAGCGAGCTGCAGTTCCTTGTGACGACCGTCCAGCCGAAGGTCAGCGCTGAGGTGGCTTCGCTCCTCAAGCAGGTGCGGCCTGTGCCGGCGGAAGTACGAACGCAGCTCGCCCCGGTTTATCTGCGCCGTATCCAGGCCGATGTCTTGACGGAACTCCCTGACCTCACCGAGACCGACGAAATTATTCCCTTGGAACCGGCCGATGTGGAGGCCTACCGGATGAGTCAGGACAATCTCATGCACAAGCGCCTGGCGGCGACGATTGGCGCGGGTGGTCAGCAGTCGGCAAAGTTCGACCGTCTCCGTGAGCTGCTCGAGGGGTACAAGGAGGACGGACGTAAGATCGCCGTGTTCTCATTCTTCCGTCAGGTATTGGATGACGTCAGCACCGTGGTTGGGGGATGTCCGCAGATCCATGGCTCAATCAGCGCAGAGGAACGTCAGCTCGTGCTCGATCGGTTTGCCGCCAAGGAAGGCTTTGGCGTTTTGGCCCTGCAGATTGAAGCCGGTGGCGTCGGGATTAATCTCCAGTGCGCCCAGGTCGTGATTCTGATGGAGCCCCAATTCAAACCTTCGACCGAACGACAGGCCATTGCGCGCGTCCGGCGCATGGGTCAGACCCGCAAGGTCAATGCCCATCGACTCATCGCCAAGGGCACGATTGACGAGGCTTTGGTGTTGCTGATCGAACGGAAGAAGCAGGTCTTTGAAGATTACGCCCAGCACAGCGCCGTCAAAGACGCCAGCGGGATGGCGATTGATGCAGGGAGCGCGGCGATGGAGGAGCTGCGACGCGCAGTAGGCGCGGGCAGCTAATTAGTTGATCGGTTGACCAGTGGGCCAGTTGGCAAGGAAGGCAACTAGCTGGCCGGTTGACAAGTTGACCAGTGGACAAGGGATACAGAACTCAAAGGGGGCACCATAGGGGAACCGGATGATTGGTTGGGGTCATGTGACCGAAGCATTAATCCCGGTTTCCGGTTTCCCTTTGAGCGATTGATTCGTTCCGGGTGGCTGGTGGCAGCCCCGGGTGGCAGGTGGCGGGCGGTGTGAGGTAGGGCTGACCATCCTTGGTCGGCCGCGGTCGAGCAGGGATGCTCGACCCTACCCATATTAGGTGGAAGCGGTTGGCGGTTAGCGGTTGGGAGGGCAAAAGACAGCGGACGCGTCGCCGACGCTTCCCTACCACGATGCAACTAGGACAGCACGTGGTGCTGTCCCTACCTCGATGCAGGCTATGTCGTGACGCGGTGCTGCCCCTACCAAGAGGCAACGGACGCGTGCGCCGACGCGTCCCTACCTGGAGACAGCTGATGCGATGTCATCGCATCCCACCCTAGAGGCGGGGGGGGTTACTTGCTGATGATATCGGCGGGCGGGTTGGGACGTTCCTTGGAGAACCAGTGACGATTCAGGGCATGTTCGCCATAAGGGGTCTGCTTGAAGCGGGTCGCGAGGAGCACGTAGGCCGGGTTGGCGGCCTTGGGCTCGACGAACTTGAGCAAGTTGCCGGCGAACTGCAGGATTTGCCCTCCGGCGGGATCGTTGTTCGGGAGCGAACGGGCGGCTTTCACCGCAAGGTCGAAGACGGCGTAGCTCGCATCGCGTTCGGATCGCACAGGCTTCTCGATGTGCTCGGCCAGCCAAGTCTGTACCCGGAGGGCTTCTTCCTTGGTGGGGGAGGTGATCAGGGTGATTCGCGTCGCCGAGTCTGGTTGGAGACGCTTGAGCGGAAGGAGGTTATAGCCGATGTACCATTTTTCTTCATCAGCGGCGCCCGTCCAATCTAGGCCGAAACTTGCATGCAGGATCTCTTCGCCAATCTGGTTAATAATCAGAGCGGCCCGCCAATAGGCGTCGGCCTTGGTCCGGTCCGCGATGTCGGTCCGTTCAGCTAGGCGCATCATGAAGACATAGTTGTGGGCTTGGGCTCGAATCTCCGGTGCGACGTAATCCAAGGCCTCTTCGAGTCGGCCAGCCCGAAAGAGCCGGGAAGCCAGGATTTTCTTGGTAGGGAAACGGTCGTCGATCGCCGGACCCTTCGTGGTCCCGGTTGGGGCGGCTTTCCGTCGCTCATCTACAAAGGCCTTGAGCTCATCAATCGTCATCACGCACTCCGCCACGAA
>JBEEKW010000100.1:0-7711 GCA_041168485.1 Verrucomicrobiota bacterium | reverse complement strand
GTCGTTCTCGATGGCGAGGCGTTCGTCGATGAGGGCACGCGTGGCTTCGTCGAGGATTTCCCAGACTGGGTTGCGCTCGCGGGTGGGGCCGAACGCGAGCAGGCCGAGACAGGCAAAGGCCATGCCATTGTCAGAGCCTTTGCTGATGCGGACCTGGGCGGTGATCGTCCGGGCGACAATCTCGGCGATATTTTGACGGTCTAGGTTGAGTTCACCAGTGGCCCGAAAATATTCCCCAAAGGCAAGGGCGGCGTGCCCGGGCTCATCGGCCCGAGAAACTTCCCCTTCGACCGGCACGACAGTGCCATCGGCTGAAAGGGAGTTGAAATTGAGTTTGAGGAGGGCCTTGGTCTGGTCCAGGCACTGACTCGCGAAATTCTGCATGCGAAAGGTTGGGATTGGGGCTCTACTCCCCCCCAGTCAATGCCTCATCGTTAAAAATTTGTTATTTCGTCTCGGCTAACCGACCTCATAAGTGCAGGCCGTCCCCGTCCTCAGGCCTCAAAGACGACTTCGACGGGACAGTCGGAAAGCCTCGTTAAAAGCCTCCCATGGGCCCGCAGGGGCCACCAGCGGTAGAGGTGGATATCGATGGGCTTCCAAAGGCCGACCCAGCCGCAGATGGTCAGGCCTTCGCGGAGGAAATCGCCCAGTCGTTGCCCTGCGGTGATCAAATCCCGCAGGACGAGGGTGGCCGCGAGGAAGAGTAGGCCGATAAGCAGCGCCGTGCGGCCTTCGCGGAAAAGATCACCGAGGTCGCGGCGAGCGATGCGGGCCCGATATTCGAAATAATGCTTAATCGACTCTTCGACCAATCGCGCGGATTCAGCGTCTTCGGGTTGGCGCAGCACAATGCGGATACGGAGGTCCGAATCGCTTTCATGTTCGCGTGCCCAGCTGAGGATGAACTCTTCCGCGTCGTGGTCCAGGTCGCGTTCATGGAAGGGCGACGGGTCCATCGTATTGAAGAGCTGACCAACGTTGTTGAGCCTGAGCTCGATCAGGCCGGGTGCAGGGGTGGTCATGTTCACAAGGGGAGGGGCTTACCGAGGGCGGCTTCGAAGAAACGTGCCCGCTTCTCACGCATCTCGTTGGATTCGCCAGCCCCGTGGTTGGCGCCGGGGACGACGTGGAACTCAAACAGGTCCTTTTTGCCGGCGGCCAGCAAGGCGTCGCGGAAATCATAGCTGCACTTCACGTCGACGTTCGTATCGGACTCTCCGACCGAGAGGAACAAGCGCCCGCGGAGATTTGCGGCATACTTGGCGCAGGAGTTCTCCTCGTACCAAGGCCCGACCGGGTAGCCCAGCCATTGCTCGTTCCACCAGAGCTTATCGATCCGGTTGTCGTAACAGCCGCAATCGGCCGCGCCGGCCTTGTAGAAGTCGCCGTGCAGCAGCAAGGCGTGTGCGGTGTTTTGGCCGCCGGCGGACCCGCCGTAGATACCGACGCGGGAGAGGTCCATGTTGGGTTCGACCTTAGCGAGGGCCTTGATCCAGGCGACACGATCCGGAAAACCGCCGTCCTTGAGGTTGCGCCAGCTGACCTGATGGAACTCCTTACCGCGGTTGCTGGTGCCGCGTCCATCCATCTGGACGACGTAGAATCCCAGCATGGACAGCTCCCGGTGATTGCGATTCCACCAATTGAAGGATCGCGGCGCGAAGGAGCTGTGCGGCCCGGCGTAGATGTTCTCGATGACCGGATATTTCTTCTTTGGGTCGAAGGGGTGTGGGCGCGTGACGACGCCCCAAATGTCCGTCTTGCCGTCGCGATCCTTGGCGACGAAGGGCATGGCGGGCGGCCAGCCAGCTTTCTTCAGGGGCGTAAGGTCGCCGGCACCGAGGGTGGCAATGGCACGCCCGTCGATGCCGCTGCGAAGGGTATAGGTGGGCGCTTGGTCGACGCGGGAAGATATGTCGATGAGGGTGCGTCGATCGGGTGAGAAGATTACTTCATGGTGGCCGTCAGAAGGGGTTAAATCGACGAAGTCTTTTCCATCCAGGCCGACCTTGCAGAAATGTTGGTGGTAGGGATTCTCCCCAGGAATGCGGCCAAGGGCGATGAAGGTGATGGTATCGGCCTTATCGTCGACCTTGATGACTTCTTTCAACACCCAAGGGCCTGAAGTGATCGCGTTCAGCGTCTTGCCAGATTTCAAACCAACCGAGTATAGTTGGAGCCAGCCGCTGCGTTCCGAGAGCCAGAGCGTGCGGTCTTCATTCAAGTCGTAACGATAGCGCGTCGCGTACGAGTGGACGAACTTAGGATCTTCTTCGGTGAGGAGTCGGCGCCATTTGCGTCGTTCAACGTCGTATTCGATAATGCCATGTCCGGTGAAACCACGCTTGATGAATTCGGAAAGTAGGCGCTTAGAGTCGGCAGACCAATCTAGGCGCTCAGTGGAATGCGAGAGGGGGAGGACGTCTGCGGAGGGGCGGCCGGAGGACTTGCCGTCGACCGAGAAGACCCAAGGGGTGCGTTCTGTGCGATCGTCCCCGGGCTTATCATAGGAAATCGACTTCTTGGTCTGCTTCACCGAATCCGTCACGAGGTATTGGCGAACCGGCACAGTACGCTCGCGCCATAAGGCGAAATGTCGTCCATCAGGAGACCAGTTGATTGGACCGACCCATCCGTCCTTACCTTCGATGCCATCTTGGGTGAGTTGGGTTTCGGTGTTGGCTTTCTTGAGGTCGATAAGGACAACGTTGCCGCCGCGAAGTTCCACCTTGTGGTCACCCGTCGGCGATTCGGCGCGCTGACGAGAGAAGGAAATCCGGCGCGACTCGCCCGGACCTTTGTTGGTTTTTTCAGGCGTTGCGGCATCAGACTTCTTACCCTGCGGCGATGGGGTGAGGCGTTGATCAGCTTCGACAATCCAGGCAGCGCTATCTGATTCAAGGCGGACTCGTCCGTCGTCCAAGGCGATGACGCGGGTGAACGGCCATTTCTTGGCCGTGACTTTATTCTTGGTGAGTTCGGACAGGACTGCCGCCACTTTCTCGTGATCGAAAGCCGGTCGGACCTGCCCCGTCGAGCAATCGACCAGTTTCCAGACTTGTCCTGAGCTCTCGCGCGAGGAGTAGGCCATCAGGCGACCCGAATCAGACCAGCGTACGTTCTCTGGCCGGGACATCTGGGCAGGCCAATACCAGGTATCGTATTGCTTCTGCCAATCAACGACGAGGGAAGATTGGGCGAAAGCCAGCAGCGGGGTAAGCAGCATGAGGCGAAGCAGCATGTCTCTATACCACATCAATCCACGAACGACTCAACCCCACAGAGCCTATTTCTTGGTTTTAATGGACTTTGCCGCCTTCGGCTTCAATCCGGATAGGTAGGCCACAACGTCGCGGATTTCCTCCGGTGTGAGGATACCTAGCATGGGTGGCATCAAGGAGATGGGGGGGGTGCGCGAGGCGATCGTGGCGACGGAGACTTTCTGGATCTTGCCGTCTCCCAATTTCAAATCAATGGACTTGGGACTCTCCTTCGTGACGCTGCCCGCGAGGGTCGTGCCATCCTTTAACATGATGGTTTCGATGCCGAAGCCTGCGACAATCTTGGCGGAAGGCTCGACCATCGACTCGACAATCTCGAGTTTTGTCCGCTCCGCTCCAACTTTACTGAGACTGGGTCCGACTTCGCTGCCTTCATCGGAGTCGACGCGGTGGCAGGCGATGCAATTGGCTCCTAGATGGCCATTGATGATGGCCTTGCCACGGATCGCGTCACCGCCGTCAGCCAGGAGTTCATAGGGGATGTCGGGCGAGGCCATCTTCAGGCCACCTTTGGGGGTGAGAGCGAAGTACTTCTTGAGCGCAGCGGCGACATCGACCGATCCCGATTCGCGGGCAAGTTTGTAGACATCCAGCTTTAGCCCGGCATCGAGCTTACGTGCGGCCAGGCGGTCCACGAGTTCCTGCAGGAGTTTGACCGATTCAGTATCATCGCGGCCACGGAGTGCGGCGACGACGGCCTGTTTCTCGGGGATCTTGGCCGACTTGGAGTCGATGATCAGACGCGCGACTTCCATGGCCGCGGTCGTATCACGTACGAAGAGCTGGCCGACGGCTTCGATCCGGACCTCGGAGGGATTACCTTCACCGGCGGCGGAGCGGAGCGTACGGACGATCGCTACGGGTTCAATGGACTTACGGCCAAGCAGGCGCAACGTCTGCAGGCGGACCCCGGGAGCCGCTTTGAGGTCTTCCGCCAGCGCGAGGAGGATCGGGAAGGGCAGGTCTAACTCATATTTCACCATCAGCTCGAGCACGGCGGCGCGTTCCGTAGGTTTCTGGAGCAAGAGCAGGTCGGCTTGGCGGGTCTGGAGGACGCGAGCGATCGTGGCCTTGTCGCGAGCGGCATACTGCCTCGCAGTGCCATCGACGAGGTCAAGGACGGGCGGCTGATCAAAGGCCAGCAATGCCTTTAATGCTTCGCTGCGCAGGGGAGCCCCCTCCGGCTGCTTCAACGTCCATTCTAGCAGTCGGGAGAGAGCGGCTTCGTCGCCTTGGCGGAGATTGGCGTTCATGGCTCGGCGGGCCGCTTGGAAGGGGAGCGCAGCACGCCCGAAGGTCGCGGCTAAGGCTCCAGCGGACGCCGGGATACCTTCATCGTCGTGAATGGCCCGAGCGGCTTCGTTGACGACATCTGGATTGGGGTGCTCAAGAAGTTTTCCGAGCAAGGGCGACTTCTGCCGAACGAGCGCCAGTGTCGCGAAAGTGGCCTTGGCGCCGGATTCAGCTTGAGCGGTGGCGAGCAGGGTTTCGGCGGATTGCGTTCCGGCGAGTCCGCTGACCAGGCCATGACGAAGCCAAGGCAGCTGGAGGTCAGCATCTGCGTCCTGAAGGAAAGCGACGAACGGGACTTTCCCGCCCAGTTTACCCAAGGTAAGGCCAGCTTGGATGCGCACACGGAAATCTTTATGGCCGAGTTGCGCGGTGGCCTTGGCAATAAGCTCTTCGGTCGGCTTGGTCTCGCTAAGTACCTTCAGCGCCTGCACGCGTATTTCGCTGTCGGCGTCTTCCAATAAGGAAAGCGAAGCCTCTATATCGGCGATCTTTCCATGGCGAAGGCCCATGCCATAACCCCAGATGGCGTGGATGCGTGCAAAACGGTTAGCCTCTGGTTTCTTGGCCAAGGCGAGCATGTCATCCCAGGCACCGAGGCGATCAAGACGAATCGAAGCATTCACACGCACGCGTTGATCGCGATGACCTAGCAGCCCCAGCAGTTCGTCCGTGGGGACGGCGACCGAAAAGGGCTTGGACAGAATCTGCTCGGACGACTTGTCAACATTCGGCGCCACGTCGAAGCGCCAAATCGCACCTTTGCCATCGAGCGGGTATCCGCCGATCCCGATGCCCATGATGCCGCTGCTGATGACCTGAAGTTTGGCCTGGCGGAAGGAGTCCTGATCGGCCTCCAGGGTGAAGGCGTCCATCTTGCCCTTCGGGAATTGATCGAGGAGGAAGCGGCCACGGAGATCGCCGTCGAGCGCATGGCCAGGTTCGTACAGGAAGCCCGCCGGGCCGTCGGAGTAATTGGCGATGGGCGGCGTGATGAAGAGCGGCTGGTCGGCGGCGCCTTTGGGCATCCACATATTCTCCTTCACCCAGCGGCTTTCGGTCTTCTGGTACTGGTGCTGGTTGCGCCAGCCGGAGTCTGAGCCTTCCAGTAAATAGACAAGGCGCTCCCGTTCCTTGGGCTGGTCGCCGTCGTTATCGACGCCGATGATGTTACCTAAATCGTCGAACGCGATCTCCTGGATATTGCGAACGCCATGGGCGAAGACCTCGAAGTTCTTGCCATCAGGTTCGCAGCGAACGACGGCACCTTGGTGAGGGTAGGTGAATGGTTTCCCTTCCTTACTCGTCACGTTTAATCCTTTATCTCCGATGCTCCAGTAAATCCTACCGTCGGGTCCGAGCCGGAGTCCGTGCATGTCATGTCCGGCGTAGGCGATGTGTCCGCCGAAACCCGTGGCGATAAGTTCTTTCAAGTCGGCGACGCCATCGCCGTCGGTGTCCTTGAGGCGCCAGACGTCGGGAATGGCGGTGACGTAGACCCAGCCGTCGTGATAAAGGACGCCTGCGGCGATACCGGAGACTGGCGAATTAAATCCTTCGGCGAAGAGCGTCAGTTTATCCGCCACGCCGTCACGATCTGTGTCGGTAAGCTTGTAGATGGCTTCCTTGTGGAAAGTCAGGTCCTTCCAGTCGATTGAGCCATCCTTGTTGTGATCCTTGAGTCCGCCGCGCGGGGCTTTCAGTTTTCCGGGTGCGAGCTCGCGTTGAAAGAAAGCCAATTTCTCCACCGGGGAAGTCAGGCCGACATCGTCCGGCACCCAGATGGAGTGCTCGCGGATATCTAGGTCGGCGGCCTTGCGCCTCGTCGTGGAAGCCACGTAGACGTTGCCGGCTTCATCCACCGTGACCGAAGTGGGGTCCGGCACGTTGAGGTCACCCGACCACTTGAACGGCTTCACCTCGGCGCCAAGTGCCGCGAATGAGGCGACGAACAGGGCGAACGAGGGAGCGAGGCGCACAGGATCAGCGCAGGAACGCTTCGTGGAGGCCGCCGTCGACGGTGATGACCTGTCCGGTCGTCTTGCTGAGTCGATTGGTCACGAGAAGGAAGTAGGCTTCGGCCTGGTCGGCGGGGGTGATGGGGTTCTTAGTCAGGGTGCGATCGGCGTAGAAGCGGGAGAGCTTCGTCGTCAGCGAATCGGTCGCCTCATCATCGGTGTAGGGAATATTGTACTTCGCAAGCGACGCGATCACTCGGTCGCGCGGGAACATCGCCGAACCCTGCACGACGGTGGCCGGGGCCACACCGTTGACGCGGATAAGGGGCGAAAGCTCCATGGCCATCTCGCGGACGAGGTGGTTGGCGGCGGCCTTCGAGGTGTCGTAGGCGACGGAACCCTTCTTGGCCACGGCAGCGTTGGCGCTGGTGGTCAGGACGAGGTTGCCGCGGAGACCCTGTTCCGTCCAGGTCTTGAAGGCTTCGTCGGCGACGAGGTAGCTGCCGGTAACGTTGAGGGCGAAGGTGAGCGCCCACTTGTCGTCGGGGATGTGGCCAGTGGTGTCTGGCGAGACGAAGATGCCGGCGGTCACGCAAATGGAGTCGAAGCCACCGTAGGCAAGTGCGACTTGGTCGAGCATCTTGCGGATTGAGGAGCGATCCATGATGTCACCGGCGAGACCGATGGCAGGGCCGCAGTTGGAGAGGCCGGTGCCGGCGACGCCGATGCCCGTGCCGAGCTTGTCGGTGATTTCCTTGGCGGTGGCCTGGGCAGCCTCGACGTTCTTGTCGACGCAGACGATGTGGGCGCCTTCCTTGACGAGGCGATGGGCGGTCTCCTTGCCGATGCCGGAGCCGGCGCCGACAACGATGATGACTTGGCGGGCGAGTTCCTTCTCGGCCGGCATGCGCTTCAGCTTAGCTTCCTCAAGGAGCCAATACTCGATGTCGAAGGCTTCCTGCTGGGGGAGGGCGATGTACTGGTCGATGGCCTCGGCGCCGCGCATGACCTCGACGGCGCAGTTGTAGAACTCGGCGGTGACCCGGGATTCGGACTTATCCTTGCCCCAGGCGATCATGCCGAGGCCGGGGATGAGGACGACGGTCGGGTTCGGGTCGCGCATCGCCGGGGAGTTCGGGCGCTTGCAGGCGGCGTAGTAGGCGGCGTAGTCCTTGCGGT
>JBEEKW010000099.1:0-5730 GCA_041168485.1 Verrucomicrobiota bacterium | reverse complement strand
GGTCGTGAGTGCAATGGTTTCGATCGCCTCCCGCCGTCCCGCAAGGCGCTCGCCTTCGCTGAACTGATTCGCCTCGGCTACGCCTACGGCAAGGTCGAGGAAGTCGCCGGCCAGGATTTCCCGAACGTCTCGGTGCAGCGCGTCAGCTCGCGCGGCCGCCGGCTCCTCCGCTCCTCCCGTTCCGGACGTAGCGCTAAGAAGGGCAACAAGGGCATCACGATTCTCTGGGTTCTCTGGGTCTTCGTCGCGCTCGCCGCGGCGCTGTTCGGTTGCCTGTTCCTAATGTTCAGCGCGTCAGGCAGCTGAGCCTGTCGCGATTTTAACTAGGCGCAAAAAAGGGGCGCCCCTTGCGGTGCGCCCCTTTGCTTGGCCGTGTCGGCCGGCTTACTTCTTGGCAGCGCGCTTCTCTTCGATCGCGGCCTGAGCAGCGGCGAGGCGAGCGACCGGCACGCGGTAAGGCGAGCAGGAGACGTAGTTCAGTCCCACGCGGTGGCAGAACTTGACGGACTCGGGTTCGCCGCCGTGTTCGCCGCAGATGCCGAGCTTGATGTCGGGACGGGTCTTGCGGCCCTTCTCGATGGCGATCTGGACGAGCTGACCGACGCCGGTCTGGTCGAGTGTGGCGAACGGGTTCTTCTTGAAGATCTCGTTCTCGGTGTAGGCGCCGAGGAAGTTACCCATGTCGTCACGGGAAACGCCGAGCGCGGTCTGGGTGAGGTCGTTCGTACCGAAGCTGAAGAACTCGGCGGTGTGCGCGATTTCGTCAGCGGTGAGAGCGCCACGAGGGACTTCGATCATCGTGCCCACGGAGTAGGCAATCTTGACCTTCTGTTCCTTCTGCACTTCGGCGGCGACGCGGTGGATGACTTCGACCTGGAGGTCGAGCTCACGCTTGAAGCCGACGAGGGGCACCATGACTTCGGGCTTCACCTTGATACCCTTCTTCTGGACCGCAGCAGCGGCTTCGAAGATGGCGCGAGCCTGGGTCTCGGTGATTTCCGGGTAGGCGATACCGAGGCGGCAACCGCGGTGACCGAGCATCGGGTTGAACTCATGCAGGGCGGCGACGCGGGCGATGACTTTCTCGGTCGGGATGCCGAGCTTCTTCGCGAGGGCGGCCTGGGACTTTTCGTCGTGCGGCACGAACTCGTGGAGGGGCGGGTCGAGGAGACGGATCGTGGCGGGCAGGCCGTTGAGGGCCTTGAAGATGCCGGTGAAGTCCGCGCGCTGGTAAGGCAGGATCTTCGCGAGGGCCTTCTTGCGGCCTTCGACGGTGTCAGCGAGAATCATTTCACGGACGGCGTCGATGCGGTCGCCTTCGAAGAACATGTGCTCGGTGCGGGTGAGGCCGATGCCCTGGGCGCCGAACGCGAGAGCCTGAGCAGTCTGCTCAGGATTGTCGGCGTTGGTGCGGACCTGCAGGCGAGTAGCCTGCGAGCACCACTTCATCAGCTGGACGTAGTTCTTGTACTTCTCGGTCTTCTGCGCGGCCTTGTCGTTGTTGAGCAGGCCGGAAACGATTTCCGAAGGAGCGGTCTTGATCTGACCGGCGTAAACCGTGCCAGCGGTGCCGTCGATGGAGAGGAAGTCGCCTTCCTTGAAGGTGTGACCGGCGATGGTCGTCGTCTTCTTATCGTAGTCGATCGAGACGGCAGCGGCACCACAGACGCAGACCTTGCCCATCTGGCGGGCGACGAGCGCAGCGTGCGAGGACACACCACCGCGAGCGGTGAGGATGCCTTCGGCGGCGATCATGCCACGGAGATCTTCCGGGGAGGTCTCGACGCGGACGAGGAGGACCTTCTCGCCCTTCTCGGCGGCGATGACGGCGCGGTCGGCGTTGAAGTAGATCTTACCAGTGGCGGCACCAGGGCCAGCCGGGAGACCGGTGGCGATGGCCTTAGCCTTCTTGACTTCAGCGAGGTCGAAGATCGGGGCGAGCAGCTGTTCGAGCTGGTCGGCCGGGTTGCGCATGATGGCGGTTTCCCAGTCGATGAGTTTTTCCTTCACCATGTCGGCGGCGAACTTCAGCGCGGCGGCGGCGGTGCGCTTGCCGTTACGCGTCTGGAGCATGTAGAGCTTACCTTCCTGGACGGTGAACTCGATGTCCTGGACGTCCTTGAAGTGCTTCTCGAGGGTCTGGCGGACCTTCATGAGCTGGGCGTAGCTCTGGGGCATCACAGCCTTGAGCTTGCTGACCGGCTCAGGGGTGCGGACGCCGGCGACGACGTCTTCGCCCTGGGCGTTGATTAGGAATTCGCCGTAGAACTCGTCCACGCCGTTGGCGGGGTTACGGGTGAAGGCGACGCCGGAGCCGGACTTTTCGCCGGTGTTACCGAACACCATGGCCTGCACGTTGACGGCGGTGCCCCACTCGGCGGGGATGTTGTATTTGCGGCGATAGACAATCGCGCGGTCGTTCATCCAGGAAGAGAACACGGCACCGGCGGCGCCGTTGAGCTGCTCCCACGGGCTGTGCGGGAAAACCTTACCGGTGCGGGCCTTGACGAGGGCCTTGAACTGCTTGACGAGCTCCTGCTGGTCTTCGGCGGTGAGGGCGGAGTCTTCGACGTCGCCCTTGTATTTCTTGTGCTTAAATTCTTCGATGATGGTCTCGAACGGCTCATGGTCTTCGCCTTCGCGCTTCTGCACGCCGAGGACGACGTCGCCGTACATCTGGATGAAGCGGCGGTAGCAATCCCAAGCGAAACGGGCGTTGCCGGTGGCCTTGGCGAGGGCGTTGACGGACTCATCGTTGAGGCCGAGGTTGAGGATCGTGTCCATCATGCCCGGCATCGAATCGCGAGCGCCCGAGCGGACTGCGACGAGGAGAGGCATGCCGGAGGTGGCGCCGAACTGGGTGCCCATGATCTTCTCCATGTTCTTCACGCCGGCTTCCATCTGAGCCTGGAGGGAAGCAGGGTAGGTACGCTTGTTGGCGTAGTAGTAGGTGCAGACTTCGGTCGTGACCGTGAAGCCGGGAGGCACCGGGAGACCGATGCGGGTCATTTCGGCGAGGTTAGCGCCTTTGCCGCCGAGCAGGGCCTTCATCGAGCCGTTGCCGTCAGCTTTGCCGTCGCCCCAGGTGTAAACGACCTTGGTCGACTTGGCGGATTTGGAGGTATTCTTGGATTTTTTAGCCATGGGTAAAGGGGTGGTGAGAAGGGAGGGTTGGGTGCAAACGTGAACGGCAAAAGAAGGGGAATGGCGGGTGGGGTGTCAATGTCGGACGGACCCCCGCCGCGGCGGTTAGCGGTTGGGGCCCATTTCGGGTCTCAGGTCTCGGCTGCAGGTGCGGGTTCGGGTACGGGTTCGGGTTTCAGTCCCGGGACCTGTACCTGAACCTGAAAACCCGAACCAGAGACCCGACGGCTGAGACCCGGGACCCGAAAATACCCTCTCCGGCCCTCGCCCTCTGCCTCCCTTGCCAACTTGTCAACTTGCCAACCGGTCAACTAATGGTCGGCCTCTGGCCAACTGGCCAACTGATCAACCGGTCAACTAATGGTCGGCTCTTGCCCTCCCGCCCCCACCCGCAACAAGGTTGGGCTGACTTCATGAAGCGCCTTTTCGTCGAGAAGAAACCCGATTTCCGGTCCGAAGCCGACCATCTCCTGCATGACCTGCGGGATTCGCTCCGCCTCCCGGGCCTGAAGAGCCTCCGCATCCTCCAGCGTTACGACGTCGAGGGCGCCTCCGAAGTCGCCCTCCGCCAGGCGATCCCGACGGTCTTCGCCGAGCCGCCCGTCGACGACGTGACGGAAGAGTGCTTCCCGCTCGCCGCCCATGAGACGGCCTTCGCGGTCGAGTTCCTCCCGGGCCAGTTCGACCAGCGCGCCGACTCCGCCGCGCAGTGCCTCCAGATCGTCTCCGGCGGCGACCGCCCGGTCGTGGCCGCGGCCCGCACGTTCGTCGTCAGCGGCGCCTCGCCCGAAGAGCTGAAGCGCATCAAGGCCTACCTGATCAATCCGGTCGACTCCCGCGAGGCCGACCTCGCCAAGCCCGCCTCGCTCCGCCGCGCCGCGCCCACGCCGGCCGCCGTCGCCTCGCTCACGGGCTTCCTCACGAAGGACGTCTCCGCGCTCGCCGCCCTCCGCAAGGAGCTCGGCCTCGCGATGTCCGACGCCGACCTGCAGTTCTGCCAGGCCCACTTCCGCGACCAGGCCCGCCGCGAGCCGACGATCACGGAGATCAAGCTGCTCGACACGTATTGGTCCGACCACTGCCGCCACACGACCTTCCTCGCCGAACTGAAGTCGGTCGAGTTCGCGGATTCGCCTTTGCTGGCGCCCTTCAAGGCCTCGTGGGAACGCTACCAGGCGGTGCGCCTCGGCCTCAACCGCCAGGGTAAGCCGGTCTGCCTGATGGACATCGCGACCATCGCCGGCCGCGAACTGAAGCGCACGGGCCACCTCGACGACATGGAAGACTCCGAGGAGGTGAACGCCGCCTCGATCGTCGTCCCGGTCGAGATCGACGGACGCGTCCAGGAGTGGCTGGTGATGTTCAAGAACGAGACGCACAACCACCCGACGGAGATCGAGCCCTTCGGCGGCGCGGCCACCTGTCTCGGCGGCGCGATCCGCGACCCTCTTTCCGGCCGCTCCTACGTGTATCAGGCGATGCGCGTGACCGGCGCGGGCAATCCGCTCACGCCTTACGAGCAGACGCTCCCGGGCAAGCTCCCGCAGCGCAAGATCACCACCGGCGCGGCCGCCGGCTACTCCTCTTACGGCAACCAGATCGGCCTCGCGACCGGCCTGGTCTCCGAACACTACCACCCGGGCTACGTGGCCAAGCGCATGGAAATCGGCGCAGTCGTCGCCGCGGGTCCCCGTGATTGCGTGCGCCGCGAGGTGCCGGCTCCGGGCGACGTCATCGTGCTCGTCGGCGGCCGCACCGGCCGCGACGGCGTGGGTGGCGCGACGGGTTCCTCGAAGGAACACACCGAGACCGCCCTCCAGAATTCCGCCGAGGTCCAGAAGGGCGACGCCCCGACCGAGCGCAAGCTGCAGCGTCTCTTCCGCGATCCGGCCGTCAGCCGCCTGATCAAGCGTTGCAATGACTTCGGCGCCGGCGGCGTGTCCGTCGCCATCGGCGAGCTCGCCCCTTCGCTCCACATCCACCTCGACCGCGTGCCGCTCAAGTATGACGGCCTCGACGGTTCCGAGATCGCCCTGTCCGAATCGCAGGAACGCATGGCCGTCGTCCTCGAGCCCAAGGACGTCGCCGCCTTCCTCGCCGCCGCCCGCCGCGAGAACCTCGAAGCGGTGCAGGTCGCCGACGTCACCGACTCCGGTCGCCTGATCATGGAATGGCGCGGCCAGCGCGTCGTCGACATCGCCCGCGACTTCCTCGACACCAACGGCGTGACGCAGACTGCGTCCGCCAAGGTGCTCGCGCCCGACGCCTCGAAGAATCCTTTCCAAGCCGGCTCCGCGCCGACCGTCGACGACCTCCGCCAGGCGGTCTCCGATCTCCCGAACGCCGCCCAGCGCGGCCTCGTCGAGCGCTTCGACGCCTCGATCGGCGCCAACACGGTGCTCCATCCTTTCGGCGGCGCGACGCAGTCGACCCCGCAGGAAGCGATGGCCGCCAAGCTGCCGGTCCTCGGCGGCGAGACCGACGTCTGCACGATCATGGCCTACGGTTTCAATCCCGTGGTCGCCCAGTGGTCGCCCGGCCACGGCGCGGTCTGCGCGGTGGTGGAATCGCTCGCCCGCCTGACCG
>JBEEKW010000098.1:0-5572 GCA_041168485.1 Verrucomicrobiota bacterium | reverse complement strand
AACCCGCCACCAGCCACCCGGGGCTGCCACCTGCCACCCGAAGCGATGCATTAACTCAAAGGGAAACCGGAAACCGGGATTAATGCTTCGGCCATTATGTCCCCAGCCAACTATCCGGTCTCCCTATGCTGCCCCATTTGAGTTCTGCCTCTCTGCCGCGGGTAGGGCTGTCCAACTTGGCGTGGCCGCGCAGGTTGATCCTCACGCACAAAAAAGGGCCCGGCTTGTGCCGGGCCCGATGCGTGCCATGAGGGCCGCTTAGAAGTTATAACCAGCCGAGACCGACACGGCGCCGTCGCTACCGGTCCAATTATAACCCACCGTGACGTCGAGCGCACGGGTCAGATTATAACGCAAGGCCAGGCCGAACACGTTGTCAGATAAAGTGGTGGAAGCACCGACAGCGGCCAACGTATTTAGATTGTAGGAGCCGGCGGCGAGCTCGGTGCGCACCCGGCTGTAGCTCACGAAGCCCTCGAATGAGGAGCTGAAGGCATGACGGTAGGTGAGATTGAGCGCCATGATATCCGAGTCAATGATGAGAGCGGAGGCGCCATTGTAGCCCTCGCCCTTCGCCTGACCGTAAGAAGCGCCGACGATGATATCTCCGGAACCGACGCCGAGACGGTAGCCAAGGCTGAGGGATTTGATATCTCCCTCGAGGCTGTTTTCACTGTTGAAATCGCGCCAGGCGGCGCCGACCACGATATGCTCACCAAAAAGGACCGATCCGCTGACACCTAAACCCGTGAGCTTCCCGCTCTCGGTGCCGCCGGACAACTTACCATCATGCGTGATGCGGATGGAGTCGTAGGACATCTTGGGGGAAGCGGCGCTCTGCGCGGAGAGCGCAGCAGCGGCAGACAGGAGGGTAACCGTGAGTAGGGGGGTATTCATTGGAATGTATATAAATACTCACGACCCGCTTTCTTCAATCATTAAAGGGGTCTTTGAAACGCCTCGCCTGAGCCGTAGCTAGGGATCGCATCGCGTCCTGCCTGAATTTAAATAATACCATTCTCACAACGAGCCACCCGAAACCTATCTGTCACATTTGCACTTTTGCACAGGCCGGAGGCCGATTTGCACCTTTGCACTTCATATCCCGCCACCTGCCACCCGGGGCTGCCACCTGCCACCCGAAGCGTTGTCTCTCACCTTTGCACTCGCTCCCGAAACTTTCCCCACGCCCTTGGTGTTCAATCACTGTAACCCACCCATGAAAACCTCACTCCTCGCTCTCGCTCTCCTCCCCCTCCTCCTCGCCACCTCCGCCGCTCATGCGGTCCCGGAAGGCGACAAGCCCGCCCGTAAGGACGCCCCGGCCAAACGCGCCGGTGACGGCCGTGAGGATTTCCTCAAGCAGCACCCTGAACTCAAGGAAGCCCTCGAAAAGCTCAAGGGCATGTCCCCTGAAGAACGCCAGGCCTGGCTGAAGGAACACCCGGAAGTTGCCGCCAAGATCGAGAAGGCTAAGGCTGGTATGAAGGAGCGCGGCGAGAACCTGACTCCCGAGCAGAAGGAGAAACTCAAGGCCAAGCTCAAGGAGCGCGGCGATAACCTCACCCCGGAACAGAAGGAAAAGCTTCACGAAAAGATGAAGGAACGCTTCGCCAAGATGACCCCCGAAGAAAAGGCCGAATTCCTGAAGAAGCATCCCGAGCTCAAAGAGAAGCTCGATGGCGCTAAGAAGTAATCCTCATCTTCCCCTCCTCCCCTCAAGGGCGCGACACAGTCGCGCCCTTCTTTTTTAGGTAGGGATGCGATGACATCGCATCCGCTGTATCGAGGCAGGGACAGCACCACGTGCTGCCCTAGCTTCACCTGCCTCAGGGTGGGATGACCGGCCCAGTCATCCGCGGGCGCGTATGCCTCACCCCGCCACCTGCCACCCGGGGCCGCCACCTGCCACCCGAAGCGATGCATTAACTCAAAGGGAAACCGGAAACCGGGATTAATGCTGCGGTCATATGACCCAAGCTAACTATCCGGTCCCCCTATGCTGCCCCCTTTGAGTTCTGCCTCTCCTTGTCCACTCGTCAACTTGTCAACCGGCCAGCTAGTTGTCGGTCTTGCCAACTGGCCCACTGGTCAACCGATCAACTAACGTGTCATTTAAGCTCTCCCATCATCTCTACCAAATTCCTCACAACTATCTCCGAGGCATCCTTCTGCACGGTACTCGTGCCCAGCCAAGTCTCGTAACCTCCGAGCTCATGCTGCGCGGGTGTAGGCAGATAACCGTGTCGGCCGTTACCTAGGCCGACCACAATGGTCCGGCCAAAGGGGCTCTTCTTCTTTAGCTCCAGTCCGGTCTCGGCAAAGGTCTCAAAGGGAATCGCACAGAGAACGATATCCCCGACCTTGATGACCTGGACGATGATATCGAGGGTCTCCTCCGGACGTTCGGCCGCCGCGATGGTCGAACCGGCATAGTTCTTCGCCAAGGCAGGGAGGCGTGCGATCGCCTCCTTGTCCTTGATCGCCAGGATGGCCTTGGCGTTCATGACCTGCTCGGCCGTCGGCTTACGATACTTGAGCGTCAAAGTGCGCTGCCGCATCCCGAGCACGACGTCCCCACTGTGCTTACCGATCGCCTGATAGGCCTTCCAAGAAGCATCGGCCGCCTCACTGGCGACCAGCCGGATCTGCTCGAACGGCTCGCGGGGGGGGCGTGTCACCCCAAAAGGGATGTTATTAATGTCTCCGGAGGTACCGTTCGACATCGCGGCGACAAAATCATCGCCGGCTCGGAGCCGCGAAGGCATCACCCGCGCGAACTCTCCATAGTAATCGGCGGAGACCTGACCGCCCGGCGACCCACCGACGTAATGGAGCGAATAGTTGGCAAATAAGGCCAAGGGCTTCCGCTTCGCATCCTGGACCGACAAGATGCTGACGTCAGGGTCCGTCGGACCAGCCGGTCGATCGATGACATCAGGCGAGGTCCCAGGGTTCATCTTCACCTTATCCATCTCGCCAAAGGGATTGAGGGGCATTTTGCCTGGTTTCAGATACCAGCGACGATTGAACACCTCGCTCGGCAAGGGCTGGGCCGCTGCGCCGACCAACGCCGGCCGCAGCTGAGCATGGGCCTTAATAATAGATTGGGAGATACCGTCCAACATCACCTGCCGGTAGACATTGGCCTTCACCTGGCGGTCCGAAAGCTTCGGGCCCCCGGCCACCTCGACCACGAACTCATCGGCCGCGCTGACCCCGGTGTGCGTGTGGGTGGCGGAGACCAACATGTTCTCGACGGGAATACCCGTGGCCTTCGAGGCGATTTCCTTGGCCTCAACGGTCACTTTACGCGGGACACTCAGGTGGTCGATGACCACCCAGACCACCTTGGTCTTCCCATCATCCAGGACCAATGCCCGCGCGTTCAGCGGATCATGGACCCCCGTTGCCAGATTGCCCGTATGCCCGCCTGGCATGTTCACCGGAAACTGGGTGGGCGTGATATCCACGACCGCCGCCCCAGCTTTCAAGGCCGCCGCCGACACGCTCGAGACCATGGATAAGGACAGCACGAACAAACAGGCATAGGAACGCATAGCGAGTGGGGGGTATGTCCACTATCCTGCCCCACACCCCACCCCTTACAACTCCTCATCCGCTGTCTTGAGGTAGGGACAGCACCACGTGCTGTCCTAACTGCTACAGACCCATTCTAAGGTCCCGGGTCTCGGCCGTCAGGTGCCTGGTTCAGGTCTTCGGCACCAGGGACAGGTTCAGGTCCCGAACCCGTACCCGAACCTGACAACCCGTACCCGATACCCGACTGCCGAGACCTGAGACCCGAAGTTGTCTTCTCTGGTCAACCAATCCTCTGGGCCTCCGGGCCTCTTCATCCCGGCGCTCCGCGCCGGGATGAGCCCGCCTAATCCTCCGTCCCCCGTAACCATATTTTACTTATGCCTGAAAAACCGTCCCCCCGCCCCTTGCGCCCAGCAGACAGAAATGTCAGTCTAGAACTTTATATAACAACCACACCCTGCTCTTTCGCCTCCACCTCATGTCCTTCTTTAGCACCCGCATCCGCCCGTTTTTCCGTACGCTCGCCGTTATCGCCACTTGCCTATGGCTTTCGCTCATCCTCGCGTACGTCGTCGACAAGGCGACAGACCCAGTCGCGCAGGCCACCGTCCCCGCACCTGATACGATGCAGAAAAAACCCAGCGTGCAGAATCGTCGAAACCGCGAACCGACCGCGGCTCAGCTCGAAGAGCGTAAAGATCAACAGCTCTACGGCGACAATTATGTATGGGACCGTCGAAGTACCGGCGTCGTGCTCGCCTACGGCGACATGAGCCTACTGTGTGATTTCCGCTCAGATTTTATGAACGACATGAAGACGTCCTTCGGTGATCGCATCAACCGCCAGGAGATGGAAGCGCCCACGCACGACCTGATTCTCACCGAGGTGATCAAGGAGATGACGAAGACGCTGCGCCGTCGTGGCCAGAAGGATACCGACGTCATCGCGCAGACGATTGCCGAATACCTTGCTTGTTTAGTGTACACCGAGGACCCGGAGCGATACCGATGGCGCACGACGATGAAGGCATGGAAGTCGCCGGAGGGCTTCTGGGCCGTGACCAAGGTGACCGACTGGAAGGAAAGCGACCAGCTGATCAAGAACCGGCAAAGCAATCCCCCCGCCGACGAATCCTACATTGCCGCACTCCATCGGACCCCTCCCGCCTTCAAGGCCTACCTGACCTCGCTGACGGTCTCGCGCCTAGATGCTTTGAACCAGATGGAGCTGCTTCTCGCCTTGCCTCCTGCGGAACGTAAGCCGCTCGAAGCCATCGCGAAGTATCGGCGCGCCCGCCTGAGCATGAATCTCGACGACTGGGCCATGCTCACCGACGATCACGCCAAGGCTCGGCTGGTCAAGATCCGGGAAGACCTGAGCGACGTCGCAACCCACGCGAGCGCTGGTTCGCTGGATCCCTGTAAGATCAGTGAGAACGCGGTTTACTGGATCGCCTACACCCGCTCCATGATTCTGCCGGCATCCCGCCTCGTCCGCATGGGCGAAGCCGATTTCGGCGGAGCCTTCGCTGCCTACCTCAAGATGCCCATGCGCGGCGAAGGCAATGCCGTCAACTCGTCCTACCGTCTCGCCTCCCGGCTCTGTGCCCAGCCAGACCTGTCCGCTTACGTCAACGATCCGGACCTTCGCCGTCTGATCACAATCTACCTCGCGGCCGGCGGCTCGAACAACACCGACCACCGGATGAACTATTTTGAAGCCAAGGACGTCTCCGCGGCCTGGCTCGACGCGCTCGCGAAAGCCGAAGTAGACCTTGGCTTCGACCTGATCCGGATTGCGATGCTGCAGCACCGCACTGGCCGCTGGCAGGAATGCCTGACGACCACCCGCCGACTGCCCGTTGACGAGCCGATGGCCATGCTCCTCGCCTCCCGCTGCAGCCTACGACTGAATGGCGATATCGACGTATCTCGGAAAATCCTCGACGTCGCCGGCGGGGCCCAGACGACCGTTCCTGTGCGTGACCTCAGCAAGGTACCCGGACACGCCATTCCCGAAGAAGACTTC
>JBEEKW010000097.1:0-5690 GCA_041168485.1 Verrucomicrobiota bacterium | reverse complement strand
TTCGCCGGAGGAGACGATGGTCTTACGGCCGCCGCCCGTGCGGAGAATCAAGGAACCCTCTTCGTCGATACCGTCGACAATGCCTGCGATGGGGTCGCCACGCAGTCCGACGCGGACGGACTTGCCGGCGAGCACGTCGTGATGTTGCCAAAGCTTACGGAACGACCGCGACCAGGTGCCTTCCTCAAACTGCTCCCAGGCGTGGAAGAGTGCGGCGATGACGGCGGCCGCCTCGCGGTTGATGTCGATTGGTTCGCCGAGCGCCGCTTCAAGCGAGCCCGCGGTCGCGCGGATCTCGGCTGGGAAATCCTTCGGCTGTCCGGTGAAGTTAAGGCCGAGGCCGAAGACCAGTTCCCGGACTGAATCGGCGTCGAGGCGGGCCTCGGTGAGCATGCCGGCAACCTTACGTCCGTCGGGTGACTGCAGGTCGTTGGGCCATTTAAGGCCGAGTTTGAGGCCGAGTGATTTCTCGACCTGCGCGCAAAGCGCCAGGCCCATCCAAAGCGTGAACGGCTTGAGCCGTTCCGGCGGGATGAACGGGCGGAACGCGAGGGATAGGTAGAGGTTGCCGGCTTGGGTGCTATGCCACTTACGACCCAAGCGGCCGCGGCCGGCCTTCTGTGAACGGGCGAGTACCGCGAACGGCGCTTCCTGGCCGACGGCGAGACGGCGCTCGGCTTCGGAGTTCGTGCTGTCGACTTCGGTCAGCAGCTCAACGGCCGGAGAGACCTTGAGGCGACGCAAATGGGCGTCGAGTAACGCCGCGTTAATCTCGCGCGGGACGGACTTCAGCTCGTAGCCCTTCCGAGTCGAAGCCTTGAACGTGAAGCCATCGGCCCGGAGGCGCTCCATTCGGCTCCAGATCGCCACGCGGGAGACGCCGAGTTCTTTCGCGAGACGGTCCCCGCTGACCGGTTCGCCGTCGGCCTTGAGGAACGCGAGGAGGATACTGCTGTCGAGGGCGGCCATGACGTCAGAGCCAGTCGAGGCCGAGATCGCACCACGGCGCGGCGTGGGTGAGTCCGCCGCTCGAGACAAAGTCCGGCGCGAGCGCACCGATGAGCGGAAGGGATTCCAGGCTGACGCCGCCGCTGACTTCGGACCAAGCGAGGCCGCGGAGCTGCGGGATGGCCTCACGCAAGTCGGCGAGCGGAAAGTTATCGAGGAGGATGATATCAGCGCCGGCCGCGAGGACTGGGCGAATCTGATCGAGACGGTCGACTTCGACTTCCACGAGGAGATCGGGGCGGCTTTCGCGTGCGCGCAGAACCATCTTGGTGATGCGTTCGCCGGCCGTGGCGCCGCCGGCCGCGAGGTGATTATCCTTCACCATGATGCGGTCGAAAAGACCGAGACGATGATTATAGCCACCACCTTGGCCGACGGCGTACTTCTCGAGCATACGGAAGCCTGGCGTCGTCTTCCGCGTATCGAGTAATTTCGTCGGCGACGAACCCAGGGCGAGGACGTGCTCGCGGGTGTGCGTCGCCACGCCGCAGAGGCGTTGGAGAAAGTTTAGGAGGATGCGTTCGGCGGAAAGCAGGTCGGCGGCGGGGCCTTCGACTTCGGCGACCGCGGTACCAGCCGGCACGAACTGGCCGTCATAGGCGAGCGGCTTGGCGTGGCAGCGACCGCCGTAAGCAGCGAAGACCACATCCAGCAAACCGAGGCCCGCGAGGACCATGGGGCGACGGGCGATCACGCGGGCGCGGGCACGGGCGGCTCCGGTGAGCAAGGCCGCGGACGGATCTCCGGTGCGGAGCGGGCGCTGGGCGAGGCCTAAGCCGGCGAGATCTTCGTCACGGGCAAACTCGGCGAAGCGGAGCAACCACGACCGGTCCAACTCGTCCCAGCGGAGACGGCGGATAAGTCGGTCAGTCTGGCCCGGATCGCGCGGCATGGATTCACCTTATGACCCGACCCCTGTCGGGCAAGGGGGTTAACGGAAGAACTCCTTGAACTTCGCGCGCCAGGATTCGGAGACCGGTGCAGCCTCGTCGCCACAGGCGGCGGCATAGGCCTTGAGGGCTTCCTTTTCCTTGTCGGTCATCTTCTTCGGTACGTCGATATCGACGCGCACGAGAAGGTCGCCCGCGGTCGAACCGCGGAGCGGAGGCATGCCTTCGCCACGAAGGCGGAAGATCGTGCCGCCCTGGGTGCCAGCGGGGATGTTGAGCGTCGTCTTCCCCTTGAGCTTGGGGACGACAATCTTGCCGCCGAGGGCGGCGATGGAGAACTTCACCGGCACGCTGCAAGCAAGGTCGTCGCCATCGCGCTCGAAGAGCTGGTGATCCGTGACCGCGATATAGACATACAGATCGCCAGCGGAAGCGCCCCGGCGACCGGCCGAGCCATTACCGCTCGAGCGGAGCTTGGTGCCCGTGTCGACGCCGGGAGGAATGCGTAGGCTGACCGTGGATTCAGCGACGGTACGACCTTCGCCCGAGCAAGGCTTGCAGGGCTTGTCGATGCGTTCGCCTTGGCCGCCGCAAGAAGGGCAGACTTGGCGCATCTGGAAGAAGCCGTTCGAACGGACCACCTGGCCTTGACCGGCACAGGTCGGACAGCGGCTCTTCTTCGAGCCGGGCTCGGCGCCGGAGCCGGAGCACTTCGTACAAGCGACGTGCTTACGATAGGGGATCTTGCGCTCGACGCCTTCCGCCGCCTCTTCGAGCGTGATCTTCAAGTCGACGCGCAGGTCTTCGCCAGCGTCGTCTTGGGTCTCGCTCGCGCCGCCGCCGAAGCCACCGCCACCGCCGCCACCGAACATCTGTTCAAAGATATCACGCGGATCGGTGCCGCGGAAACCACCGCCCGCCGGGCCGCGACTAGCGCCCGCGCCCTTGTTAGGGTCGAAGGCCGCTTCGCCATGCTGGTCGTACAGCTTGCGCTTGCCGTCATCGCTGAGGATCTCGTAGGCGCGAGAAACTTTCTTGAACTTCTCTTCGGCCTCCTTGTTGCCCGGATTGCGGTCCGGGTGGAACTCCATCGCCTTCTTTCGATAGGCCTTCTTAAGCTCATCAGCGGACGCGCTCTTCGCGACGCCCAGCAGGGTGTAATATTCGTCGGCCATCGGGAAAGATTACTTGGCGGCGCCAGCGGAGACGAAAACGGCGGCCGGTCGGAGCACGCGGTCATGGAGTAGCCAGCCCGAGCGGGCGACGCGGAGCACGGTGCCTTCGGCGACATCGGCGCTGGTCTCGGAGCCCACGGCTTCGTGCCGAGAAGGATCGAAAGGTTGGCCGACTGGATTGACCTCGATGAGGCCCTGCGCCGAAAGGATCGAACGTAACTGGCCGACGGCCATGCGGAAGCCTTCGGCGACGGCGCGCCCGTCAGCCTGCTTTGCCGCAGACTCCAGGCCGAGGCTGAGAGAATCTAGGGCGGGCAGAAGGTCTTCGAGCAGGCCGGCGGTGGCGAATTTGCGGAGCTCGATACCCTCGCGGTGGTGGCGGCGCTGTTGGTTCTGCTGGTCGGCGTTGCTACGTAGCACCGTGTCCTTAAGGAGCGCAACCTGACCTTCGAGCTCAGCGATACGGGTCGCGGCGTCGGGCTGGTTCGGTTCGGAGGAAGGGGTCGGGTCGGTCATGAGATTATTTTTCGCCGAGCAGCTTCTCGGTCACGGATTTGCGGAGGCGCTCGCGGGCGAGGTCGAGGAGAAGTTCTGGCTGTTTCTGGACGGCGGTCTGCACGGCCTGCGTGCCCATCGGGCGGGAGACTTTCTCGTCGAAGTTACGCTCGGTGATATCACGAGCCTCGAAAACGTAGTTGAAGGCTTGATCGACGACCACCTTACGCTGGGCGGTGCCGTCGCCAGAAATGATTGTGATGCGATCGACGCGCACGCGCAGGTGCTTGATCAGGAAAGGCTGCTTGGCGTCAGGCGGGCCAGGCGCCGGCTTCGGAGCTTCCGTCGCCACCGCGGACTTCAGCCCATTGAAAATATCCTTCGCGTTGTTATCCTTCAGGAAGTCGGCCTTGCCGACAATCGTCAGGTGCTCGATGTCGAGTTCGACGTCATTGAAGACTTGGCTGCCGCCTTGGAAGAAGGTCGGCACATCGAGATCGATGGCGAGCCGACGGACCTTGAGGAACTCCTTCTCGGTCCATCGAGTGGGGTTGGTGATGGTCAGGCCGGCATAGGAAAGGCGGCCAGCGAAGAGGTTCGTGTCGTTGGCCTCAACGGACAGATGGGCACCGGACTTCGTGGCGAGGGAGGAATCGAGCAACTTGGGGGAGAAACGACCCAAGGCCCAAACGCCCAGCAAGCCCACCATCACGAGGAATAGCACCACGCCGCAGAGCATCGTGAGCAGCTTGCGCAGGGCGGACCCGAGGCGGGTGTTTTTGGAGGTAATGGACATCGAGGGACGCTGAAATCGAGCAGTAGGCGTGCCACCGAGCAGGGTCAACGGTGGAGGCAAAAAGCAGGGTTAACAGCCGTTTTTCTCGGATGAGCGGCGCTCCGATGCCCGGTCGCGGCGGGCAGGCGGGTCCTTCTGTCCCGGAGGTGTGACGCCCAACTCGTACCCAGATGAGCGCCGCCGGCTGGGGCGAGGTAAGGCTTGCGGAGGGGCGGTGGGTGGGCTTCCTCCATACTCCAATGAGTCAGGAAGCCGCCAAATTGATGCTCGGTCTGCCCAAGGGCAGCCTGGAAGAGGCCACTCTCCAGCTGTTCGCCCGGGCCGGGTTCCCGGTCACCAAGAGCAGCCGCTCTTACCGCCCCTCCTTCGATGACCCCGCCCTCGACGGCCGGTTCATCCGCGCCCAAGAAGTCGCCCGTTATGTCGAACATGGCTTCTTCGACTGTGGCCTCACTGGCCAGGACTGGGTCCAAGAGAACAACGCCGATGTCGTGCAGGTCTGCGAACTGATTTACAGCCGCGCTTCCGCCCAGAAATCCCGCTGGGTCCTCTGCGTGCCCGAAGCCTCCCCCGTCCAGACCGCCAAGGATCTCGCCGGCAAGCGCGTCGCCACCGAACTCGTCGAGACCACCCGCCGCTGGTTCAAGGCGCAGGGCGTCGAATGCGAAGTCGAATTCTCCTGGGGGGCCACCGAAGTGAAGGTGCCTGAGCTCGCCGACGCCATCGTCGACATCACCGAGACCGGCTCTTCCATCAAAGCCAACAAGCTGCGCATCGTCGCCCAGCTGATGGAGACTACCACGGTCCTCGTCGCGAACAAGGACGCTTGGGCTAATCCCGCCAAGCGCGCCAAGATCGAGCAAATCGTGCTCATGCTGCAGGGCGCCCTCGCCGCACAGCACATGGTCGGTCTAAAATTCAACCTCCCGAAGGCCAAGCTCGACCAAATCGCGGCCGCCCTCCCCGCCTTGCGTAATCCGACGGTGTCCCCGCTGAGCAATCCCGAGTGGATCGCCGTCGAGACGATCATCGACGCCCGCCAGGCGCGCGAGTTCATCCCGACCCTCAAGGCCGCTGGCGCCGAGGGCATCGTGGAGTACCCGATCAACAAGCTCGTCTACTGACGACCTGCGCCATGGCTGACTCCGTTCGCATCGGTCTCATCCAGCTCACCGCTGAGGACACTCCGGCGGCGAACGTGCGCAAGACCTTGCCCCGCATCGAAGAAGCGGCGGCCAAGGGCGCCAAGATCATCGGCCTGCAGGAGATGTTCACGACGAAGTATTTCTGCATCAACCAGGACCCGAAGAACTTCGACCTCGCCGA
>JBEEKW010000096.1:0-5720 GCA_041168485.1 Verrucomicrobiota bacterium | reverse complement strand
CTTTCATAGGTGCGCGGTTCCTCCCGCTGCCAATACGCCCGGTCTTCCAAGGCACCCGCAGACCAGCGGACCTCAGCCACGGGGAGTCTTCTTGAATTTACCGGACTTGAATTCGGCCAAGCCCTTGCGGAGGCGATCGGCGTTACGCGGCGAGGACAGGAGGTGGAAGGTTTCAGCCATGGCGGCGTATTCGGCGGCGTCGACCAGCACAACGGACGCAGCGCCGTTACGCGTGATGGCCACGGGTTCGCGATCGGCGTTGGCCGCCTCCATGAGGCTGGCGAGCTGATTACGGGCGTCGGTGTAGGAGACGGTCTTCATGGGGTCAGTCTGCCTCCTGTACAGAATTCTGTCAAGTGTGTCAGGCGATGTCTTGTCGGGCGAAATTGAGTGCATACCTCATCCTACCCTTTCACCCGTGCAGAAGGAAATGAGGGCAAATCATCAGGCCGTAGCGGAGCCTTCTCCCTGGCTTGCATCCTCAACGTTTAAGCCTACCAGTGAGGCCCATCCTTCCATGACCACCACTGCCCAGGCCTACGGTTCCGCTTCCCCTTCCTCGAAACTCGCCCCGCTGCAGATCGCGCGGCGTGAACCGGGCCCGACCGACGTCCAGATGGAGATCCTCTTCTGCGGTGTCTGCCACTCCGATGTCCATACGGCCCGCGGCGAATGGCCGGGTACGAATTACGCCTGCGTGCCGGGCCACGAAATCGTGGGTCGCGTGACGGCGGTCGGATCAAAGGTCACGAAGCTCAAGGTCGGCGACATCGGCGCCACGGGCTGTCTGGTCGACTCCTGTCGCACCTGCCCAAGCTGCCAGAAAGGCCTGGAGCAGTTCTGTCTCACGGGCGCGACGTTCACCTACAACAGCCCCGACAAGCACCTCGGCGGTCATACCTTGGGCGGCTACTCGACTGGCATCGTCGTTGACGAGGCCTTCACCCTGCGCGTCCCCCAAGGCATGGATCTCGCGGCCACCGCTCCGCTCCTCTGCGCTGGCATCACGACCTATTCCCCGCTCCGTCACTGGAAGGTCGGTCCCGGCCAAAAGGTCGGCATTGTCGGCCTCGGCGGCCTCGGTCACATGGGCGTCAAGATCGCCCGTGCCTTCGGTGCCCACGTCGTGCTCTTCACGACCTCCCCGTCCAAGGTTGCCGATGGCCTTCGCCTCGGAGCCCATGAAGTAGTGGTCTCGACTGACGCCGCCGCGATGGCCAAGCACGCCTCCTCACTCGACTTCATCCTAGACTGCGTCTCCGCCCAGCACGACATCAACGCCTACCTCTCGCTCCTGCGCCTTGACGGCACCCTCTGCCTCGTGGGCGTGCCCGAGCAGCCGCTCGCGGTCCACGCCTTCAGCGTCATCATGCCGCGCCGTAACTTCAGTGGCTCCTGCATCGGCGGCATCGCCGAGACCCAGGAGATGCTCGATTTCTGCGCTAAGCACGGCATCGTTTCGGATATCGAGCTCATCCCGATTCAGAAGATCAACGAAGCTTGGGACCGCATGATCAAGCAAGACGTCCGTTATCGCTTCGTGATCGACATGGCCTCGCTGAAGCAGGCCTAAGCGAATTACTTCGCTTCGACCTTGGGTCCGACCGCCGCGGCATCGGTGGGGGTCTTGGCCAACATCTGGTAGAGCGGATTGGATGCCGGAATGGAGTACTCCTGGCGGATATTGCCGAAGAATTCCTGAATCCGCTTGGTCTTGGCGAGCAGGATTGGATCCGTCGCCAGTCGGGCGTAGAAGACTTGATCGGCGACCATCATGCGTCCGTAGATTGTAGCCCGGTCGTCGGTGGCGATGTTCATGCCGTAAGGTTCGGCGAAACCCTTCCGCCCGGCATTGTCCTTAGTGTGGGTGGGCTGCCCTTCGGCGCTGACCGAGTCTGGCCCGATCCGATATTTGAAACCCGGTTCGTTGAGCGTATTCCAAGCAGGGCCGACTAATCTACCGGCAGCGTCGGTGAAGCGTCGCTCCAAGGCGTGGAAAACCTCATGGTGCGTGGTGCGACTGAAGAAGGCGCGGGAGTTGGCGTCCTCCGGCTTGAACGAATTCAATCCGTAGGCGAGCGCCGGCTTAGGAATCCAACTGAAGCTCTGGCCGGCCAGCTTCACGTCGCGGAAGGTAAACTCGTCCAGGATGTAGATGTTGCCGAAACCCAGCCGGGAGACGATCGCATCGGGATACATATCCAGTTCGTCGCGCAGCATGCGCACGAAGGCCTTGAATTGGACGATTTTCTTGTCGGTGAAATACGAATAGACTAAGCGAACCTTGGCGGGCATCGGCGGCGCGGGTGAACCCGGAGCCCAGAGCACGGTGATACCCCACTTCTTTTCGATGAGTCGTAGGTCAGCCTGAATCTCGGCGTCCTTCTTGATCAGGTCGACACTCGTCAGATCCGTGAGGTCGTTCGTGCAGACAGTCCGCTGCGACTCGGGGATAATCGTGAGCTGATTGAAGAATGCCTGGTCGAAGCCCTTGTCCTGCGTGGCCAGGAAGTCCTTCATGACGGCGAGTTTCTGGGCGACCGATGCGTCCACCTTGGCTTCGGCAATCAGATCAAGGTGTTCGAATGGGTCCCACAAAAGACCGAACAAGGCGGCACGTGAGTCGGCACCAGCCAAGCGCTTTCCGATGGGGCTGGTGGACGCGATGGCCGGCTTGGGCATTTTCTTCCAGGCTTCGAGCGAGATCGGGTCGGCAGGAGCCTTGTGCGGCTGCAGCACGAAGTTGAACAATGTCTGATGGATATGGCGCCCCTTGGAAAACTCCTGCACGGCGGTGAGCTTGGCGGGGGCAGTCAGGGCGATCGCATCGGCGGCCTTGAATTCAATTGAAGACGCCGAGAGTGGCGTAACGCCCGCTGCGGGACGCTTGAACAAGATCGACTCAGCCAGCACGAGCTTACGCGGTCCATGATGCTTAAGGAAACCCGAAGGATAGCGCTTAAGCTCATCCTCCACCCATCCGAGCACCTTAAGCGTACTGGCGAGATTCGTATCGGTGACCGGGGTGACATCGTAGGACGCCGATAATGCCTTGTCGTCCGCCTGAGCCGATTGGATTTCGATATCATACTGGACCTTGAACCGCCCCTTTAGGTCAGCGAGCTGCTGGCTAGCGGGGATTGGTTCTGCCGCGGTCAAGATCCCAAAACCGAAGCCCAAAAACATCAGGGCATGGCGAAGCGAGAGTTTCATGGGGTAGGCCGAATCTACGTCACCGCTCAGCGGGGGCTACCTTTATTATGATTGAAGTACCCAAACAAAAGGGCCGCCCGGATGGGCGGCCCTTTTCAAAACCTGACACTAAGGCTTATTTGAGCAGTTCCTTGACCTTGGCTTCCATCGCGTCGGACCAGATCTGGTATCCCTCGGCATTCGGGTGCAGGAGGTCGGGCATGATGCTCTTGGGCAGGGTACCGTCGGCTGCGAGGAACTTGGCGCCGACATCGAGGAAGAAGACCTTCTTGTCGTCAGCGAAGCCCTTCACGATGGCGTTAGTGGCCTCGTTCTGCTGGCGGAACTTGTCGTCCTTGTTCGCGCCGCGGGGGAAGATGGCGAGGATCAGGATCTTGGCGTCGGGGCACTTCTGCTGGAGCTTGGCGATGATGGCCTTGATGCCTTCGGCGGTCTGTTCAGCGGTGCACGCATAGACGGCGCCGTTGAGTTCCTTCTGGGCGCGACCCTGGTGGCCGGTGTTGTTGGTGCCGATCATGAGGACGATCTCCTTCGGCTTCAGGCCATCGAAGTTGCCGTTTTCCAAGCGCCAGAGGACGTGCTCGGTGCGGTCGCCGCCGATACCAAAGTTGGCGGCCTTGAGCGGTGCCCAGGTCTTTTCCCAGACGGCCTTACCCTTACCGTCCCAACCGTGGGTGATCGAGTCGCCGAGGAAGACGAGCTGGGCTTCGCCCTTCTTCGAGATCTCGTTGAAGGATTCATGGCGCTTCTCCGTGCCAGGGTGGAGCACCGGCTGGATGGCGTAGTTGGTCGCGGCCGAAACGGCGACGAGGGACGCCACAAGGGCGACGAGGGACGTGATATGGGTCTTCATGGGGATAGGAGCACTCTGCCCTCCCCTCGTCGGCTGGCAAGCAGTCAGGGTTTAGCTCTAGGCTCAACGAGAATCCCCTTCACTTCTAACGTACGTCATCCAGCCTCCCGACATGAGCCAACCGCTTAAGTTCGTCATCGCCGGCCTGCTTCTCCTTTGCACCGTGCTCGCCTACGTGCTGACCCGGCCGAAGAGCCAGCCGATCTGGGATGGCACCGCCCTGCTGGCGCGCGCCGAGCGATCGCTCGAAGGCTTGCCGGCCAAGGAAGCGGCCGAAATCCGCGCCCTCCTCGTGAGCACCGGGCCCACCCTCGTTGACGATCGCGCCAGCGCCTGGTTCAAAACCTTCCTGAAGAAGGACCTCGAACCGGTTGCCGAGTTCGCCCTCGCTAACCTGCGCGCCTTGGCGGAAAGCGGAGATACGTCGGCGATGTCAGGACTGTCTTTCGTCCTGACCCAAAGGATTGCAACCGCGGACGAAGGCTTCCGGTGGCTGCACAAGGCCGCGAAAAAGGGTCACGCCCATTCCGTCTTTCTGGTGACGAGCCGTGACCTGAAAGATAAACCTGCCGAACTCCTCAAGGCCATGACCGAGTTCGCCGGCCGCGAAGACGACGCGGGATACCAAGCCCTATACTGGTTCGCTTTCGCCCACGAGAAAGGCCAACACGGACTACCTCAGGACGCCACCAAGGCGACCGACTACCGTAATCGCGCCAAGGCCTTGGGCGAGAAGCTGCAGGCGGCCGCCACGGCGAAGTGAAGGTTCACTTCACCTCGGGTAAAGCGTAGTAGGCGACCTCGGCCAAGTTTAGGCGGTCTGGCGCCTGCCGCTTTTCGACCCGGAAGTCTCGGACTAGGAAGAGACAGACGGAAGCACGTCACTTCCCCTTGGCGGCGCCAACGGTCAGTTCCTTCACCACGGCGTCGAAGGCCGGCTTGGGCTTGCCCTGCCGATCGAAGAGCAGCGGGTGGTTCACGCGCTTCCACGGAAAATTGTTCAACCAGCTCTGGCCGTCGTGCAGGTTCCAGAAAGACACCCGGTCGATGACGTCGTCATACTTCCGAAAGAGTCGGAACAACTGGGCGTATTGCTCGGCCTGGCGGGCGAGGATCTCGGGCGGGCAGCCATCGATGTAGGGATTAATCTTCGCCATCTCGGCGCGGTGCTTGTTGCCGTCGGCCCACCAGCGGCCACGCGGGATGACGTCGATGTCGAGTTCGCTGACCACGACCTTCATGCCGATACCACGCAGGGCGATCAGGGTCTTCTCCAGCGCCTCATAGGGAACGCGATCGATCTCGTAGTGCCCCTGGAGACCGACGGCATGGACCGGCGCCTTGCGTACCTTGAGCCTGGCCAGTAGCGCGAGCATCTTCTCCCGCTTGCCATCCAGCTCGTTATTATAGTCGTTGTAAATGAGTTGCGCCGACGGGTCAGCCGCGTGGGCGTATTCGAAGGCAAGCGCGATGAAGTCCTCACCCGCGGCCCGCGTCCAACCGGACTCACGTAGCTCGGTCTTGCCGTCACCGAGCGCCTCATTGACCACATCCCAAGCGGCGATCTTGCCCTTATAACGGCCGACGACCGTCTCGATGTATGACTTCATGCGGGCCAGCAGGACCTCCTTCGAGGCCGGCGCGGCGCCGTCTT
>JBEEKW010000095.1:0-6537 GCA_041168485.1 Verrucomicrobiota bacterium | reverse complement strand
TTCACGCAGGTCATCAAGCCGGTGGAGTCGGGCGCGGGCGCCGGTCGTCCGGCTGATGCCAAGAAGGCCGCGGGCAAGTGGGCTGAAGCGCACACGCTGCTAACGCTCCCGGCCCCGATCGCCCCGCTTGCCGCGGCGAAGAAGGCCCGCAAGCCACTCGATCTCGCGCTGCTCCTGAAACTCTACCGTGCCGTCCCTCAGGCGCCGTGTCGCGTCGTCGAAGGCGCTGGCGGTGTGGCCGTGCCGATTGACCCCAAGGGTAAGGATTGGGCGGACTTCGCCGCGGCCATCAAGCCGACCGTCGCCATCGTGGTTGTCCAAGATCGCCTCGGTGCAATCAATCAGGCGCGCCTCGCGATCTCTTACCTGCGTCGCCGTTACGACGGTCCCATCGGTGTCTGGCTCAACGCGATCAAGAAGCCCTCGAAGGAAGTCGCTGCCGCGAATCGCGCCGGCCTGGCCGAGTCTTGGATCCCGCTGCTTGGTGAATCGGGTAAAGGCGAGAAGTCTGCCCGCTTCCATTTCCTGCCGCGGTAGCCCTGCTGCAGCGCCTGCGTCAGTCCCTCGCCCAGCGCGAAGGGTCGTCGCTGCGCCGTAAGCTGACCGCCCGTGCTTCCGCGGACACCCGCGTCAACCTGGCTGATAACGATTACCTCGGCCTCTCCCGCGACCCAGCGGTCGTCGCCGCCGGGATGGCTGCCCTTCAGGAATGGGGTGCGTCTTCCTCCGCTTCGCCGCTCGTCACGGGCTACGCCGAGATCCACCAGAAGCTCGAGCACACCCTCGCCGCTTGGCAGGGCTATGAGCACGGGCTCGTGATGAACACTGGCTTCTCGGCCAACTCCGCGGTGCTCGGCGGTCTGCCGAAGAAAGGGGACCTCATCCTGGCCGATCGACTCGTCCACGCGAGTATGCTCGACGGTATCATGGCCTCGGGCGCCCGCCTGCGTCGCTTCGCCCATAATGACCTCGATGCTCTCGAGCTCATGCTCCACGAGGAGCCCGCCTTGGATGGCGTGATCTTCGTCGTCACGGAAAGCGTCTATTCCATGGACGGCGATAGCCCCGATCTGAAGCGACTGGCTTCGTTGCGGAAGCGCTTCGGCTTCTGCTGGGTGCTCGACGAAGCCCACGCCACGGGATGGTACGGCGCCACCGGTTCTGGACTCCAGGAAGAGCAGGGTGCTTTCGCCGCCGCGGACATCGTCGTCGGCACGCTCGGTAAAGGCCTCGGCTCGCAGGGCGCCTATGTGCTTTCGCACGCCCCGGAAGTCCGCGACTCCTTAATCAATTTCGCCGGCGAGTTCGTGTACTCGACCTACCTCGCCCCATCCTGCGCCGCCGCCGCCCTCGCTGCGGTCGACCGCGTGAAGGGAATGTCGGGTGAACGCGCCGAACTCCACGCGCTCTCCCATGCTTGGCGCGATGGGCTCATTGAAGCTGGCTTCGCGGTGCCTTCGGGCGATTCGCCGATCATCCCGCTCATCCTCGGCGACTCCGACGTCACCCTGAAATACGCCACCGCGCTGCGCGCCGCTGGCTTCATGGTTTCCGCCATCCGTCCGCCCACGGTGCCCGTGCGTACTGGACGGATTCGCATCTCGCTCCGCCGAGGACTTTCCCCTGCCGTGCTGTCCTCCTTTATCTCCGCCTTAAAAGGCGCCAGCGCATGAAGATGGGCTGGATCGGCGGTTGGGGTGTCTCGCTCGAGGAGATGAAGGCCATCGCGTTGGCGCATGCGCCTGACGCCGAGCACCTCATCTACCCGCCGGTGGTCGGCGCCCCCGAGAACCTTTCCGACTGCGACGCCGTCATCGCCTGGTCGCTCGGCGCCCACCTCGTCCTCGAGGCTGGTGCCCGCGGCGTGAAGTTTCCGGCCAAGGTGCTGCTCTTCGCCCCGTTCACGTCGTTCTGCTCCGAGCACGGTAAGTGCGGAAAGTATTCCGAGACCCAAGTGAAGTATCTCCGTCGCTGGATTGACACCGACGCCCCGGCGGCCTTGGCCGATTTCCGCAAGCGTGCAGGCCTGGCCCCGATGGTCGGCAACGCGTTGCCTTACGAAAAGGAATACCTCCAGGCCGGCTTGGACCTCCTCGCCCAGCCTGCGGGTATCTCGCTCATTACTTTCGGACGTCAGGGGCTTAGCCCAGGCTGGGAAGCCTATGTCGGCGACCAGGATGCGCTCCTAGATGCGGCGGGCGTTTGCCAAGCCATCGTCGGTTGTCATATTGGAGAGGGTCTCGGGCACGACCTGCGCGAGTTCCTCTCCCCCTAATCCCATGCGTTTTCATGAACGAGCTGAGAGTTACGACGCGCACGCCGCGCCGCAGAAGCGTTTCGCCGAAGCGTTGGCCGCGTTCGCGCCTTTCCGTCGCGGTGTCCGCGTCACCGAACTCGGCGCTGGTACCGGCTTTCTGACTTCCGCGTTGCTCGCCCAGGGCGTCAACGTCGACGCCACCGATGCCTCGCCCGCGATGGTTGAGCTCGGGCGTCAGGCTGTGCCCGCCGCCAACTGGTCGGTGCATAATGCGTTCGGTCCCATCGAGAAGGCCGGTGCGCTCGCTTCGACTGGCCTGCTGCACTGGGCGGCTGATCCGGCTGCGGTACTCCGTCACTGGCGCGCGGCCTTGCCGGCTGGCGGACGACTCTTGCTCGGTGTCCCTTGTGATCCGTGTCTAAGCGAACTGCGCTACCTCATTGGTGAAGGCCCCGTGCGCTGGCGCGACGAGGCCCAGTGGCTCGCTTTACTCAAGGCCGCAAATTTCGACGTCCATGCCCACGGCGTGCTCGAGTCGGAGGAGATCTACCCGAGCGCCATCGATTTCTTCCGTCATCTCCATCGCAGCGGCGTGACCGGCGAGCCGCGGCTCTCGCCGAGCGAGCTCAAGTCGCTCCTCCGCGATTACGACCGGCTTAATGCGCGACCCGATGGCGTCGTCGCCACCTGGTCGTGGCTGTTGGTCGACGCGACGGCGCGGGGGTAGGGATGCGATGACATCGCATCCGCTTGCAGGCGCTTAGCGCCGCAGGAGTTTGACCACGGTGGCGAGGGAACCCAGGAGCATCAGACTGATAAGGCTGGCGGCAAAGGCCTTGGGGGCGCCATCAGCCACGGCTTGCCAGCTGACGAAGGAACGCCAACCGAAGACGCCGCAAAGCATCAGGGTCATCGCCAGCGCGATCCTTTTGGCAAAATCATGTCCCTTGGCTAGGAGAATTCCCCAGACCACCGAGAGGCCACCAAAGAGGGAGCCGGAAATGAGGGCAGTTTTGGCGGCGGCGGGATTGGAGAGATACCCTGCGAGGCCGCAGAGAAAGAGGAAAACTCCAAAAGAAATAAGCCAGCGGGCGTTAGTCATGTTCTGGATGATGGAACGGCTCGGCGCACGCGCAACGTAGATTGCTATACTCAGAACGCCCGACGGAAGATTAGCTGTGGATCCTTGGGTAGGGGCGCCACTGCGTGGCGTCCGTGGACGGACAGACGTTAACTGGTCCGATTGCTTGCCCTGCTCACCGATTCTATCTCGGCGAACGGACGCGACGCAGTCGCGCCCCTACCCATAAAAAAGCCGCCCGGTGGGCGGCCTGTCCTGATCCTTGTCAACGTGTCAACTTGCCCACGTGTCCCCTCGCGAAGCGAAGCTTCGCGCTCAGAACGCCCGGCGGATGCTGAGGGCGGCGGAGACGTCAGAGGACGGGCCGGTGCCGGTGGCATGGACGGAGAAGTTCAGGAGCGTGTCGGCGGAGAGCTTGTGATCGATGTCGAAGCCGAAGCGGGCCTGGTCGGCGGTGGGCGCGATGCCGGCGGCGGTCAGCGTGCCCATCGTGGAGCTGGTGGCGGTGAGGCCGGAGCCCGCGTCGTCGAAGCGGTGGATCCACTCCGCGGTGAAGAGCAGCGTGGTGCTGGGCGAGGCGACGTATTTCGCGGTGACGCCGAGGCGGCCTTCCTGCGCGGTGTGTGCCTGGGCGCCGAAGCTGGCCGGGAACGAGCCGCCGGCTTCCGCGTAGGCATCGGCGGTCGTGCGGGTGGCGGTGTATGAGATGAAGGGCGTCGCGGAGACGGCGCTGATGAATTTCTGGGCCGGTCCGTCGAGGCGGAGGCGGGCGCTGGAGGTCTTCAGGCTCGTGCTGCCGCTGGAAGTGTCATTGCCGCTGCCAGTCACATAGCCGCGGGAGGTGTCGGCGTCGTAGTTGCCGTGAACGAGCACGAGCGACACGATGCTTTCCTTGTCGGCCAGACGGTAGTCGGCTTCGGCGAGGAGATAGTTGCCGGAAATATGGGCGCTGCCGCCGAAGAGTAGGTCTTGGTTGAGCGAGGCATGGCCGGCGGCGACGCCGAGGACGAAGTCGCCATAGGTCTGGCTCACGCCGATCTCACCCGAGGTCATGTGGCGATCGGACTGACGGGAAGAGGAGCCGAAGTCGCCGGTCGCCCAAGCCTGGCTCTGCTTGCCCATATTGTCGTAGGACATCAGCGGGCGGTGGTGCGCGCCTTCGAGAGGCTGCGAATTCAGGTTCGTCGTCATCGCGAGGATGCTCCCCGGGCCGTTGAGGGAGAGGAGCCATTCGTCGGCGTCGAGCATGACGTTAGTGTAGACGAAGGCGTGGGTTGCGCCGCCGGTCAGGTTGCTATGTCCGACGATGATCGAACCATCGGCGGAAACTCCCGTAGCATTGGAGACGGTCCCGCCGGTGAGGAAGCCGAGGCCGGTCAGCGTGCCATCCTGATATTTGAAGGCTTGGTTATCAGACTGACCGACGATCACCGAGCCGTCGCTATTGATCGCGCGCGCGATTGACCAGCCGCCGCCGCTCAGCGATCCCAGCGCGGTATAGGTGGCGCCAGAGACGTTATACTTGAAGGCCTGCTCATCGCCGGGGTTCAGGCTGCTCGAGGCGTAGCCGATGGCGATTGCGCCGTTGCCAGAGATCGCGGTCAGCTGGGTGAAGATCAGGCCAGCGGTGTTGAAGGCCGGAATCGCGAGACCAGCGTCCACAATCGTGCTGGTGCCGCCGACCACGTAGACGAAGCCGCTGGCAGTTGACGGGGTGGAGTAGTTGTCCGCTACCGAGCCGACGATGGTATTGCCGTCCGCCGAAACGCCGAGGGCCTTGCTGGCGTAGGTGGAGAACTGAATGCTAAAGTTATTGATCGATCCGGCCCGATGGTAGAAGGCTTCTTCCCTGAAGGTCGTTCCGCTGAAGCCCCAGCCCACGATCGTGGCGCCGGTCGAAGAGATGCTGGTCGCTTCGGAGAACAGGAAAGAGGCGGTGCTGTCGAGGGCAGTGGCGGTTGTGCCGTTCCAAGATACGGCCTGATTGTAGGAAGAGCCGTCGATCGAGAAGCCGACGACCAGGGAGCCGTTGGCCGAGGCTGCGAGGGCGACGGCGTTGGAGTGGCCGCTCAGCGGGGAAAGCGTGGTTAGCGAGGAGCCGACGATCTTGAAGGCCTTGGCGCCGCCGCCGATGTCCGAGTAGCCGACCGAGGTCAGGCCATCGCTGGAAACGCCGTTGGTCCAAGTGCTATTGCTCGGGTTGGCCGCCGGATGGATATCGGTCGGCGCGGCGATGGCGGCGGCAGACACTAAGGTGACGGCGGCGAGGAGGGTGAGCTTGGAGAAGGTACGCATATAAAAGGTGGAAGCGGTTAGCGGTTGGTGGTTGGGAAAGACAGGGGAGGTGTGGGACTAGTGACATTCTTTGCTGTTCCAGGAGACGGGCAAGCCGGAAGCCCCCTCGTCAGCGCTCATAAGGGTCGTAGCGGGTCAGTTCCACTCCCTCCGTGCCCGGGGGCGGCTGGAGCAGGTTACTCTTTCGGTCCATGACCAGCCGTCGGTCATCCGCCACCGGATTGTAATAATAGCGGAAAGACACCCACCTATAGATTCGGCCGGTCTAATCCTCTCCTGACCTATTGACCGCAGCGGCAGATATTTTTATTAGAACTTTATGAACCTCGCCGCCCGCCCCTCCGTCAGTCTGAAGACAGGGATGTTACTTCGGCTTAACAGTTTGAAATGAAGGACAATCACTAGGTGTAGATTACTAATCCCCGGTTCTTGCTGCAGGATGAGGCGTGCGGATTATTTAATCATGTCACGTACATCATCAGGGGATTTTCCGGCATGGTATCTTGTTTGTTTAATGACGGGCTCAACTGCCGTAGTGTCTTGTGCGAACTTGCCTTACTTAGTTAAGGGAGGGCGCGTGTTTTCTGCTATTCGTGTTTCAGATGAATTGGGGCGTGAATTTGAAGAAGGGCGAGCGTGCTCTGGCTATATGTCCGCGACCTGTCGTTTAAAGTCCGGGGAAAGCGATAGGGTCGGTTGACCCGGTAACCTAGCGGGTTATCTAGTGTCTTATGCGCATGCCCCGCCGCACCCTAATCCTATCCGCCCTCTGCCTGGCGGCCGCCGCTTGCGCGCAGGTGGGCGACAAGGCCGGCGAAGCCCAGGTGCCGATCGTGCCGGCGAACCTGATCCCGCCTTCGCCCCCGCTCACGGCCGAAGAAGCGCTCCGCAGTTTCAAGGTCGC
>JBEEKW010000094.1:0-6045 GCA_041168485.1 Verrucomicrobiota bacterium | reverse complement strand
GAATCCAAGGAAGCCGCCAGCGTCCCCCGCGACTCGATCTGCGAAGTGATCGTCCGCGCCACGCGTAACATCGCTTACGACCTGCACAGCGAGTGCCCCATCACGGGTCGCTTCGCCCTCGAAGAAGGCGGCCGCATCCATGGCGGCGGCATCATCCTCGACGCGGTCTCGAAATCTGAAGCCCCTTCCGGCAAGGTCACCGCCTCCGAGCGCGGCGCCCGCGCCGGCCATCCGCCGGCGGTCATCTGGTTCACGGGTCTCTCCGGCTCGGGCAAGTCGACCATCGCTGAAGCTGTCGAACGTCGTCTCTTCGACGCCGGCCGCAACGTCATCCGCGTCGACGGCGACGACCTCCGCGTCTCGCTGAACCGCGACCTCGGCTTCTCGGCCGCCGACCGCGCCGAAAGCGTCCGTCGTGCCTCCGCTGTCGCCGGCCTCTTCGCCGGCACGGGCCACATCACGCTCGTCACCCTCATCGCTCCTCTGGCCGCCGACCGCGCCAAGGCCCGCGCCGCCCTCGCGAACCATGCGTTCATCGAGGTCTTCGTGGACGCCCCGCTCGCCGTCTGCGAGTCCCGCGACGTCAAGGGACTCTACGCCAAGGCCCGCCGTGGTGAGATCGCCGAGTTCACCGGCATCTCCTCCCCCTACGAAGCCCCTGAATCGCCTGAGGTCCATATCAAGACCGACAAGACCTCCCAGGAAGAAGCCGTCGACCTCGTGCTCGGCGCCATCGATAAGGTCCTCCAGGGCAAGGGCGACGACTGGGAAGTGTAACCGACGCGAAGCGTCGGAGGGATAGGGCCAGGGACAGGGCCGGGGCTAGGAAACTAGCCTCGGCCCTTTACATTTCCCTAGCCCTAGCCCTGGCCCTAGGTGCCACTTGCCCCCATGCCCACTTGTCCCCTAGATAGCCTCATGCGCCTCCCCACCGCCCTCGTCCTCCTCGCCTGCCTGTCCGCCTTCGCGGCCGAGCCTCGTAAGAACGTCCTGCTGCTCGTCTCGGATGATTGCGGTACCCGCATGGGCACCTACGGAGGTCCGGCGCTCACGCCGAACATCGACGCCCTCGCCCGCTCCGGCGTCCGCTTCGATCGCGCTTATTGCCAATACGCCCTCTGCAACCCGAGCCGCACGTCCTTCCTCACGGGCCTTCGCCCCGACACCACCGGCGTCTACGATAACGCGAAGGAATTCCGCAAAGTGATTCCGGACATGGTCACGATGCCGCAGATGTTCAAGAATAACGGCTATACCGTCGGACGTATCGGCAAGCTCTACCACTACGGCGTACCAAAGGAGATCGGCACCAACGGTCTCGACGACCCGCAGTCGTGGGAACAGGTCTGGAATCCGCGCGGCCGTGATTGCGACGACGAGGACAAAATCTTCTCCATCGGAGTCGGCGCCGGCAGCTCGGCCGACAAGGCCAAGGGTAAGACGGGACAGATCCTTGTGGGTTCCGGTAACTACGGTGGCACGCTGAGCTGGCTCGCCGCCGACGGCACCGACGCCGAGCAGACCGACGGCAAGATCGCCGCGCAGGCCATCTCCTTCCTCCAGGAAAAGCGCACCAAGCCTTTCTTCCTGGCCGTGGGCTTCTTCCGACCGCACACGCCCTACGTGGCCCCAAAGCCTTATTTCACCACCTATCCTAAGGATAAGGTCGAGCTCGTCCCCGACCCCACCGCCGACCGTGCTTCCAAGCCCCAGGTGGCCCTTTCCAACACGACCGTGGCCAACTACGGCATGACCGAGGACACGCAGCGTACGGCGAAGCAGGCCTACCTAGCCTCGATGACCTTCATGGACGCCCAGTTCGGGCTCGTGCTCGCAGAATTGAAGAAGCAAGGCCTCGATAAGAACACTATCGTGATCTTCATCAGCGACCACGGCTACAACCTCGGCGAACACGGCCTCTGGCAGAAACGCTCCCTCTACGAAGACTCCGCCCGCGTGCCGTTCATCATCCGCGACCCCGACAGTAAGGCCAACGGGCAATCGACCCAACGTGTCGCCGAACTAGTCGACCTCTACCCGACTGTCGCCGATCTCTGCAGCCTGACGCCTGATAAGCGCGCCGAAGGCAAGAGCCTCCGCGCCCTGCTCGAGGATCCGAATCGCCCCTGGGCCAACGCGGCCTATACGCAGGTCGACTTCGGCGCCGTGAACGGCAAGAAAGGTGGCGACCGCAAGGTCGGTCGCTCCGTGCGCACCGAACGCTTTCGTTATACGGAATGGAACGGCGGCGAGACTGCCGTCGAACTCTACGACCACGAGAAAGACCCCAAGGAGATGACCAATGTCGCCAAGGATCCCGCTTACGCTAAATTCGTGACGGAGTTAAAGTCGACGTTGGCTAAGGGAACGAACTGAGAGGACGAATCTGTCTTGAGGTAGGGACAGCACCACGTGCTGTCCTAGACATCCCAGGTTGGGTCGGAAACGCGTCACGACAGTGGGCAATGAGGACAGCACGTGGTGCTGTCCCTACCTCGTTGCCACGGACCACCCTTTGACTTCCAGTGCCCAGAGGATACCTTGGGCGGATGAAAGTCCTACACATCGACGCTTCTCCGCGCACTGTCCGCTCGGTGACCCGGAAGCTTTCCGCCGGCTTCATCCAGAACCTCCGTCTGAAAGTCCCCGGCCTGCAGGTCACCCATCGCGACGTCGGCCATCACCCGCCGCCCTTTATTTCCGACGCCTGGGTCGGCGCGGCCTTCGCCCCGGCAGATCATGACGATCCGTCAATGAAAGGCGTGTTGCATCATTCCGATGCTCTGACGGCCGAGCTCCTCACCTGCGATACGCTACTCATCGCCACACCGATGCATAACTTCTCCATCCCCGCCACGCTCAAGGCTTGGATTGATCAAGTGGTACGTACCGACATGACTTTCAAACTGACCGACGAAGGCGTTGAACCCCTCGTCAAAGGCAAGAAGGCGCTGATCGTCACCTCTCGCGGCGGCTTCGTCGCCGGCACGGACTACGACTTCCAGGAGCCGTACCTCCGTAAAATCCTTGGCTTCATCGGCATCACTGATGTCACCTTCGTCCACGCCGAAGGCGTCAACAGCGGCGAGAAGGAACGCGAAACAGCCATGACCGAGGCTTCCGCCAAGTTGATCGAGCTGGCGAAGGCGTGGTAAGGTAGGGACGCGTTAACTGTATCGGGTAGGGTCGACCATCCCTGGTCGACCGCGGCCGAGCAAGGATGCTCGGCCCTACCTCGAATCAGGCGTACTTCAGTTCGACCTTCTTCCCCGTCTTGAGCGACTCGTAGACGCCGTCGATGATGACCATGTCGCGACGGCCGAGTTCGCCATCACAGCTGACCGGCTGATTATCGCGGAAAGCCGCGGCAACACCATCCATGTGGCGCTGTTGCTGACGGAAGATACCGAAGTCCAGTTTGCCCTTGGCGGAGGTCGAGATGTTCAGATTGCGGTAGCTGAACACCGGTCGCTCGCCCTTGAACCAGCCCTTGGCGCCTTCAGCATAAAGCTCCGCCCGGTTGGCATCATAGCCCGACCAGACATCAGCCACGGCGCCATTGGCGAACTCGAGGCGAAACTCCAGGGCCTGTTCAACCTCGATGAATAATTCGGGCTGCGTCTTTGGCAGTTCCTTGGCGGTGACCGAAATCGGGCTGGCATCGGTCGCCATGCAGCAGGCGTGAAGCGAATAGATGCCCATATCCGTCAGCGCCCCGCCACCCGCGAGCTTCTTCTCAATGCGCCAAGACTTGCGACGGAGCGTGTAGCCGTTGGCGGTCGTGATCTTCATGAACGGACCAAACTCCTGGGTCTTGGCCAGACGGACGAGTTCCTGGTGATACGGATCGAAATGAAGGCGGTAGCCGATCGCGAGTCGCTTGCCAGCCTTCTTGCCTGCGGCAATCATCGTATCGCACTCGGCAGCCGAAATTGCCATCGGCTTCTCGCAGATGACGTGCTTACCGGCTCCGAAAGCCGCGACGACGTTCTGGGCGTGGATACCGGGAGGCGTCACCACGTAGACGATGTCGATCGCCTTATTGGCGGCGACCTTATCCCACTCCTCGTAAGAATAGATGTTCGCTTCGTCGAAGCCGTGGAGCTTCGCGAGCTTCACGCCCTTCTCGCGGGTACCAGTGATCACCGCCACGAGCTTCACATTCTTGGTCTCCAACAAAGCCGGCGAGAGTTCGCCGTTCGAGTAATTTCCTAGGCCACAGAGGGCGAGGCCGAGGGGTTTACCACTGGCTTCAGCCGCACGCAGCGCCGGAGCGAGCGCATAACCAGCGGCCAGGCCGCCCAGGGTACCGAGGAATTCACGACGAGTAGGGCTCATAAGGGTATGCCTTTTCTACCCCGCCCTCACCGCCCCGCAAGTGCAAGGTAGGGGCAGCACCGCGTGCTGCCCTAGGCTGACTTTGGATAGTCGACCGATTCAGGACAGCCTAGGCCGCCTCGACGTGCTCCAGCATCCATGAAGCCTGGCGACACACGCCTTCGTCCTCGGATTTCACGAGCTTCGAAAGGGCAGACGCCAGTTCCTTGGAAGCCAATCTGGACGCCAATTGGCAATACTGCCTGAACTCGACGCCTGATGGCCGGCCGACGACATCCAACAAGACCGCCTGGAGCCTTTGCTTATGCTTCGGGCTCAGGTCAGCGCGCTTCAGATAACGCAGCAGCTGCGCCTTGTCATAACCCGAACGAAAGTATCGCGGATTCACTTCCAGGAAGGTAATCGCGGCCTCGCGCCATTCGCCATCGACCTGTTCGACCTCCTTCAGCTTATCCGGCCAGATCATGAAGATCCGGTAGATGCCGACGTGCTCGGCTCCCGGCACATACCTGTTCCGATAATGAGCCGGGCCCTCCGACTTCATGACTTGCTCCAACTTAATGATATCTTTGGCGGAGATGCTCATGGTCACTTCTCGCCTTTGAGATAGGCCAAGAGGTCCGCCAACTGCTGCTTGCTCAGGCCCGCTTCGAGGCCGGTAGGCATGAGAGAACTGGGCAGAGATTCGAGTTTAGCGAGGTCGGCACGCAGCAGGGTCGCTTCGACGCCTAATGGGCCACGCAAGGTGATCGAGGTGGGCGTATCGCCGACCAAGACACCGCTGAGGACGCGTCCGTCCTTAGCCTCAGCGAGATAAGCGGTGAAGGCCGGTGCGATCTCAGCATCAGGGTTCACGATATGGAACAGGATGTTATCCTTGGTCTGCCGGCGGATGTCGAAGAGGTCAGGCCCGACGGCGTACCCTTCCCGGTCCAAGCGATGGCAAGTGGCACATACGGCATTGAAGACCCCACGTCCATTCACGGGCACGGGCGTCAGCGATAATGCTTTGGTAGCCTCGGCCAAGGCCTCGGGACGAGCCGAGATGGTCAGCAGACGCTCTGCCATGGCCTTGATAGCGGGATCCTTGGCGGCGAGCACCTGTCGTCGGCGTACGCCGGTAAAGGCGCTAGCGGGCAAGCGCTTGGCCTCCACAGCAGCCAGGACGCCCTTCACATGGAACGGCACGCCGAGGAGCGAACCCAGAACGGCATCCCGGCGAGCGGGCGTATAACGCGACCAGCCGGCGAGAAGCGCCATCGAGACGTCGTCCTTAGGATAGGCCACCACGGACTTGAGCGCCGCAGGCGTAAGAGCAGGTGCGGATTCGTCCAAGGCGAGCTTGAGTAGGGATTCCCCGGCACGTTCCCACGGCAAGCGACCCATGAGCTTCACGGCGAAGCTCCGCTCTTCAATCGATTTGGACTTATTGGTCGCGACGGAAGGTGACGATTCCAGAAGCGTTTGAAATGATGTCGGTAAGCCCGTGGCCTTGCGGCCTGCACTTGAAAGATAACCGTTCAGCAAAGCGAGGCGTACGGGTTCGGGCGCGCCGCTGGCGACTTCAAGGTCGGCGGGCTTCGCGAGGGAACCTCCAAGATATCCGAAGACATCTGCTAAACCCGTGCCGACCTTGGCATCGCGAGGTAGCTCCACGAGCAAGGCCTGCAGGAATGCCCCCTCACGTCCACCGATGCCGCTGAGCAC
>JBEEKW010000093.1:0-6096 GCA_041168485.1 Verrucomicrobiota bacterium | reverse complement strand
TCACCGACGGAGATTTCCGGCGATTCGGTGTAGGCGGTCTTGAGGTGGAGGAGCGGCACTGCGGTCGCTTTGGCCTTCGCGTTCGCCGCGCAGGTGAAGCGGTAGCCATGCAATTTGATGGAGCCTTTCCGTTCTTTGGCTTCGAGCTGCAAGAAGGCGGGTGCGTCGACCAGCGCATTGAATGTGCCCAAAGCAATCCACTCAGGCTTACCCGTGCCTTCGATTTTACCGGAGGCATTGTAAGCCTTGCCGGCGACCTTGCCCGTCAGCGTGGCCGACTTGCCAGTCGGCATGGTCACCAGCGCTTCGGCGGACCATTCGCCTTTGTCGGAGAAACTGAAGAACGCGAAGACGCCTTTGTCGCCGTTGAACTCCGCGGTGACCTTGCCGTTGCTCTCGGTGAACTTCGCTCCGAAGCGGCTGGGGCTGGTGGATTCCAATCCTACCTCGTTGGCTGACAGAGCCAGACAAGGAAGGGTGAGAAGTAACGTAAAGATACGCTTCAGGGGCATTGGCTCTTTTTAATGAATCCTTCATGCGAGACCACCCCTTTAATCGAGCGGTAAATGAAGGGTGCGGCGCACCCACGCGGCCTCCGGCCGCTTACTTATACGCCGAGACGGGCTTGGGGACGATACCGAGGCGTTTATAATCGAAGCCAGTGGCGAGGGGCTCGTAGGTGCCGACGAGTTCAACCGAGCGGTCACGCGTAATCGCGGCTTCCATGCCCATGCCCCAGTACGCGGCGTTGATGACGAGTCGCCTCAGGCCGGCGCTCCGGAAGTCATCCCCGCTGCCCATGGTGGATTGGAAGACGCGGGCTTCTTGGCCGCCGCTGGTCCGCCAAGTCTTGAACCACGCCACGGGCAGGGCTTCGAGCTTGGGGTTGGGTGGATCATCGTACTTTCGCCCCATGAGCGGCTGGCCCCAGACGAGCGCCGTACACCCACTCGGCAGGCTGCCACCTTCTTTGTAAGTGCGATACACATCGGAGTTGCCCCAGATATCTTCCACGCCGCGGAGAATGGGGTGATCTTTCTGACTCTCGACGATGAGGCCGCGGGTGGAATCAGCATGGTAACGTCCATGGTGACCGCGGAAACTGCCACCCAGAATGCCATCGCCCCAATTGACCTGCTTGCCATCGATCTTGTAAGGCAACGGCGCATGGAACCCGTGATTGGTCGTGCGCAGGGCGATGAAGGGTTTGCCGGAATCCACATACTTCACGATGAGCTCTCGCTCCGACATGGGCAGGGTGAGTAAGCGGCAGAAAAAAATGACCTGATCCGCCGAGGCGAGATGCTCAAGGCCGGCGATGTGGTGCGTCTTGAACTCCTTCTCTTTACCTTTCTCGGGGTAGACTGGCATCGTCGGGTCGACGAGGCCTTGGTCGCTCAAGGCGTAGAGTACCGTGCAGTCGAAGCCATGACGGGTGCTGAGGATTTTCGCCAACATGGGCATGGATTGCTCGCTCCGGTATTCTTGGTCGGCGGCGATGAGGACGATGTGCTTACCTTTACCCGGGCCTTCACCGCCGGCATAAGTCAGCCATTGGGGATTCTCGGGTACCGGATGGGCTAGGCCATGCAGGCTGCAGAGCAGGGCGGCGAGTCGGAGTAATTTCATGAGAGGTGAGGTCGCTGCTTACTTCGTGGGGATTTCATTGACGGTGTAATACGCCTTGGTGTGGAGCAGGGGCGTGCCAGTCTGGGCGCGAATCTTCGCGAAATCGAATTCATGGATATGGCCCTCTTCGATTCGCTCCAGGGTGAGCCGGACCGACAGTCCGTCCGCCGCCGGCACGGCTTTGAGTACTTTGGGCTTGGTCTGATCGACTTCCGGGCTGCCATAGCCGGCCTGGAAAATATGCGTGTAGGTCGAGACGTCGTAGCTTGCCGGGTTGGCCGCGGTCTCGAGGTCGACGGGTAGGGTGAACGTAAGCAGGAAGCCATCGGGCTTGATGTTGATCTCTTTCACTTCGAAGGGGGTGATGCCGCTCCAGTCGATGCGCTGGAGCGCAAAGGGTTCGGTGCCGCGCACCGGCCATTGGGCGTTGGTCGTGAAGCCGCCGGCGACGAGTTGGCCTTGCGGCGAGAACTCCACGTTCATGGTACCAGTGGCGAGTCCTTCGCGGAAGGGGTAGCAGGCGCCTTGCCAGACTCCGTTGACCTGTTCGGTGGTGGCGCGCAGGAGGATGCTCAAGGTGTAGTCGCCGAGGAAGAACTGACCGGCAAAGGGCCCGAACTTGCCGCCAGTCTGATCAAGCCGGAAGCCCGATATCGAACGCCCCATCTTGATATACGGGAAGCGCACCGCCGGGGGCACGAACTCTTTCACGCGTTTGCGTTCAAGGTGTATCCGCGAGTTGCTGTTGGGCTTCACGGGCTCTTTGAGGTCTTTGGTGAACGCATACCAGTTATAGCTCGCCGGGTGACCGAGGAAGCCTCCGGGCTTCAGGTGCTTGAGTGAGCAAGAGCCGTTCCATGGTCCTTGGCTCTCGATGACGAACATCTCGCCCTGGGTATTGGCCGCGATGCCGCCAGGGCTGCGGAGGCCGCTGCACACGGGGATCATCTGACCCTGCGGCGTAATTTTCACGGCCCATCCGCGGAAAAGGTTATGGGATTCGTACGATCCGCTTAGGCCCAACGCCACCCAGATATTGCCTTGCGGATCATGCTTAGACGCGAAGGCAAACTCATGGCCCTCGGCGTAACCCCAATTATTGGAGAGGGTTTCGTAGCGATCCGCGACGCCGTCGCCCTTGGTGTCCCGGATGCGCAAAACTTCGCTGAAGGAAGTTGCGGTCATCGCGCCATCTTTCCACGCGAGGGAGAAGATCTCATCCTGACCGGTCGCAAAAAGGTGGAACTCCGGCTTCGGCGGCGTGGAGAAAGCGCCTTGGATGAAGTAGATGTCGCCGCGGCGCGTCCCCACTGCGAGTCGTCCATCGGGCAATATTTCCAGGCCGCCTGGCCGCATCGGAATCGTCGAGGGAATCGGGATGTTGACGATGGGGTAATACTTCGCCTCCGCGGCGGCGGTGCCCCACGTGGCACCTAAGTCCTCGGCCGCAAGGCCGGGTGCGCAGGCGAGCAACGCCCAGACGAGGGTGGAGCGGGCCGTTACCATTGGTATTCGAGGGTGAGGGTGGAGGTGCCCGCTGGCAGCGTGATCGGGATGAGGAGTTCATCTTCCCGCACGATGCCTTGGTGGGCATCCGCGAGGCGGACTTTTAATTTTGCGGCGGCGAACGTTTGGGCGTCCGTCGCAGTGACCTTGGCGCCACTGATGGCGCGGAAGTAAAAGGGGGCCGTCCCGCTGGGAGCCGTGAAGGTGAGGGTGCGTTTGAAATACGCCTTGCCGTCGCTCCCGCGTACATCCTCGAAGAAGTCCGCCACTTTCACTTCGCCGTATTCGTAGTGAAAGGTCGGACGTTGGAGTGCGTCCAGATTATAGCCCCGGAATTGATAGCCGAGGTTTTGCGGGAAGCCGAAGGTGGTCTTCCCTTTGGCGGGCCAGTTGTCCTCGAGGGATTTGAGCCGATGAAACGGCACGCCCGCCGGGAAGGGGATCATCGTATCCTGAGCCCGCGGCTGGAAGGAACCTAAGTCAACATTGGCGAACTCGCCCTTCCAGAGTTGTCGCAGGGTCATCTCCTCTGAATCGAAGCCGAGGCTGATCCGGCCAGGGTAGCCTACGGCGATGCCGCGGTAGCCGATATTGCTGCGTCCGCGGCAAAGCTCGGCCACGTCCGTCACGCGTAGTTCCTTGGACTGACGGGAAAGCCCGAGGGGATTCTTGGCCTGTGTGCCGGCTTCGAGGTAGCACCAGAGGGCTTCAATCTGTTGGGCGGAATCGCCTCCGAGCACATCGGGGCGCAGGGTCTGGCCGCCCGGCCAATAACTCGGCATGATGATGCCGGGGTGGAAGCGCTGAGGTGAGCGCATGTAGAGGTGGAACCAGTTTTTCTGAATGCGTTGGGTCATCCCGACCAAGTCGAGGGCGCCAGCCCCGGCGGATTTCTGACCGTTGAAATCATGGCACGCGATGCAACTGAAGCCTTTGACCCCCATCATCTCATAGCCGGCATTTTTCGATTCCTGTATGTTGGTCACCTCGGGCAGGACGGCTTTCTCGAGGTGGTCGACCTGACTAAAGAGTCCGACCAGCGGGCGCATGTGGGCTTCGCCGAACTGCGGCATGACCGTCGCAAGGTAAGGGCGTGGACGTGCTCCTTGGAGGAGGGCCCCTTCGAGCCCAGCGGTGGTGAGCTTCGCGCCCACGTCGGAAAGCGTCGGCGGCAATCGGCCTTGATCACCCAAGGCGGGTGCCGTGCCGGTGAAGAGTGCGTTGCGGGCCGGCGCAACGCCGCCGAGCCCACGGCGGTCGTGGCAGGCGAGGCAATTGAAACGGGTGAGTTCAAGTTGGAGGGACTGTTCGGGTGTGGCGGTGAAGCCGCTGGGTCGAGTCAACGCGGCGCGAATCATCGCGCGTTGATCGGCCGAGAGGTCGAAGTGAGCCCAGGCTCCGGGCTGTCCGCTGAGGCAACCTTGCGCGAGATTCAATTTGGCCAAGGGCGTCGCGGGCGCCGCGGTCACACCGACGTCATCATGGCAACGTGCACAACCCATGTTGGCGAATTTCTGGCGGCCTGCGTCGGCGAGGGCGCGGTCGACGACGGGGCTTTGGAAAGCGGCGATGGGTTGATCCGACACCGACAACATCGCAGACGGAATCGCTTGGCGCGGGAATTGCGGGCCTTGCATCTCGAAGTTCAGCGAGGGCTCACGGCCCGTGTGGTAATAATCTAGCCGGAGTTTACGCCAGCCCGCCGCAAGCGAGGCCATGCCTTGGACTTGGATGACCCCGCGTCGATCGCGGGGTTCTTGGGTGAGTACCTCTTTGCCGTCAATCTGCAGGCTGCCGCCGTTCGCTTTGAGGAAGAATGTATACAGGCCGGTTGCGGGGAGGTTGATCCAGCCTTCGAAGCGGATCGCCATGTGATGATGTATCCGCTCGAGGTGGGTCAGCGCGAAATCATCAATCGTGCCAGCCCTTTCGGGCTCGATGGATTCATGTTTGAGTCCTTCCCAGACCTGACCGCGGTACATGGTGTAGGCCAAGTGCCCCGGGACCCGTGTATCCCGTAGTAGATAATGGGCGATGCTCTCGATTTCGCGCGGCGGCAATCGTAAGTCCGGCATGCGACCAGAAGGGCGACTCAAGTGGGGCTGTCGCAGGAAATCGGTCAGGCTCTTGAAACTATATTTCTGCTCCAGCTTACCGAGGGGCGTCGAAGTTTCGGCCATCGTCTCGTGCCCTTGGGCGTCGCGCGGCGAATGGCAGGCCGCGCAACCACGGCTATGGAAAAGTTTCTCTCCTTGGGCGGCCGCGACTGCATCCGGCTGTTGGGGGGCGAACGTGGGCGGCTTGAGGGACAGCAGGAAGTGCGTCAGTTGCGTGGCGGCGGTGGCCCGCTCGGACTCCGGTAGTTTCTCGAGCACATCGGGCATCGTCGATCCCGGCTTGATGGCGTGCGGAGTGCGGAGGTAAGCCGCGAGGAAGTCGGGATGAATCCGTGCTCCGATGCCGCTGAGTCTCGGCGCTTTCTTCGAAGTGGCCGCGAGTGTCGACGACGATTCGTGGCAGGCTACGCAGTTGAGTTCTTCGAGCAGGAGCTGCCCCTTGAGGGCTCCGTCGAGTTGAGCGCCCGTGATACCAGGTACCAGGACTTCATTGGCGCGCGCGACGGTCTCGAGCAGCAGGATCGCTCCGATCAAGTAAACTATCCGCCCGAGGCAACGGGCAGGGTGGGGGTTAGCCGGGGCAGGCATCGGGATATCTAGGCGTCTCGGAGCGGGGATGTGGAGTGTAAAGGTGTGCTTAAAGCGTGGCCCCGCTTTGCCGCGGAAGGCTTAACGTTTCTGTGGATGGCCTTGGCTTGACCATCGCCCGCCGCTCCCCATTACTGACCTTCCTTCGAATTAACGAAGGACCTGGAGAGGTGGCTGAGTGGCCGAAAGCGCCCGTTTGCTAAATGGGTATACCCCAAAAGGGTATCGTGGGTTCGAATCCCATCCTCTCCGCCAC
>JBEEKW010000092.1:0-6286 GCA_041168485.1 Verrucomicrobiota bacterium | reverse complement strand
AGGTTTCATCTTCCTCGAATGGTCCAAAGACCACCAGCCCCGGCACTTTCGTTTCGCTGTCCGTCCGCTCTATCACCTGTGGAATCCCGATGCGGTCGGCTGGGAAGAGATTCCCGACGCCCGCCGGCCGATGGTCAAGATGGAGAGCGCGCCTTTCAGCCGTTCCCGCTGGACTCACGTCGTCTTTACCCTCGAACGCCTCAACGCCCACGATGCGCCGCCCAAGGCTCATCTGTACGTCGATGGCCGGCCCATCGGCTCGATCCTCGGACATGACCTGACCTTCGGCTGGAATCCATCCTCCCCGAAACTGGTCCTGGGAGCCGCGTACGTCGGCGACCTCGATGACGTGGCCGCCTGGAATCGCGTCCTGACACCCAAAGAAATCGCCGACCTTTACGCCCTACCCAAGGGCGTCTCTTCCCTCCACCCATGAAAACGTTCCGCCCGCTTATCTTCGCCTTTGCCTTCGCCATCCTAGCGCCGGCGGCACCTGTCAAGGTAGCGACGTTCGATGTCGACGCTACCCCGCCCCTCGGTTCGGCGATGGCGTACGACACCGTAAAGCGCCTCGACGACCTGACGCTGCGTTGCCGCGGTGTCGTGATCACAGGCTCGGGCGACCCAATCGTACTCTGCGCGGTCGACTGGATCGGTATCGCCAACGAAGGCCATGACGCCTTCCGCCTCGCCCTCGCCAAAGCCGCTGGCACCACCCCCGACCGCGTCGCCGTCCATGCGCTCCATCAGCACGACGCCCCAGGATGTGACTTCACGGCGGAGAAACTGATCAAGGAACTCGGCGTCAAGGGATACTCCCGTTTCGAGGGAGACTTCCAACGCCTCGTCATCGCCCGCGCCGCAGAAGGCATCGCCCGTGCCCTACCGACCGCCCGCGAAGCTACCCACTGGGGCTGGGGCCAGGCTGTCGTTAAGGAAGTCGCCAGCCAGCGTCGCTTGCTCGGTCCCGACGGTAAGGTGAAGTTCACGCGCACGTCCTCGACGAAGAACGCCGAGATGCGTGCCGAACCGGAAGGCGTCATCGACCCGATCGTCACTTCGCTGAGTTTCTGGGATAAGGCCGGCCCGATCGCAGTGCTCACGAGCTACGCATGCCACCCCCAGAGCTACTACCGACTGGGTTACCCGACGCCGGACTTCCCGGGCATTGCCCGTTTCATCCGGAGCCAGTCCTGGCCGCACACGCTACATGTTCACTTCAACGGCGCGGGCGGAAACGTCACGGCGGGTAAATATAATGACGGCGCCTGGGAGAATCGCATGGTCCTCGCTAACCGCCTAGCCGACGGGATGAAGGAAGCCCTCGACAAGACGGTGAAGTCGCCGCTGAAGGCCGAAGACATCGGTTGGTCGAGTATCCCCGTAAAGCTACCTCTCTCGAATCACCTGAAGGCCGATGCGTTGATCGCCAAGCTGAAGGCGACGCCGCCGAAAGGCTATATCTCCTTCGTCGATCAGCTGGCCTGGCTGAAGCGTACGGAGGAAGGCCACGCCATCGACATCACCTGCCTGCGCGTCGGTAGTTCCCGCATGCTCCACCTCCCGGGCGAACTGTTCGTGGAATACCAGCTCGCCGCCAAGGCGATGCGCCCCGACCTCCATGTCGCCGTCGCGGCCTATGGTGATTACGGGCCCGGCTACATCGGCAGCACCTGCGCCTACGAACAAGGCGGCTATGAAGTCGGCCCCACCTCTTCCAACGTCGCCCCGCAGGTCGAGCCAGTTTTGATCGAAGCAATGAAGCGGCTGCTTGAGGCCAAGTAAGCACCAACCCCCTTTAGATGAAACATCTCCTGCCTTCCTTCCTCATTCTCATCGGCCTAGCCTGCCCAGGCTTGCACGCCCTCGAAGCTGGCACGGCCGTGGTCGATGTCACGGACCGGACAATTCCGGTCCATGATACCCTCCACGCTAAGGCGCTTGTGCTCAAGGAGGGTGACCGCACGGTCGTACTACTGACCATCGATGCAGTCGCGCTCGGTGAACTCGGCCGCATCAAGTCCGACTTCATGCCGCAACTCCGCACCCGTCTTTCCAAGGAGCTGGGCCTAGCGCCTGAAAATCTCATCGTTAATGCGAGTCACTGCCACGGCGTGCTCAGGACAGATTTCCCGGAACTCTGCTTCCAAGTCATCAAGTCAGCGCACGCTCGGCTCGTTCCCGTCCGCGCCGGCGTCGGCAGCGGGCAAGAAACCGGCATCAGCGAGAACCGTCGCATCCATATGCGCGACGGTAGCGAGGTCGACATGCGTCGCACCTATTCCCTACCGAACGACCAGGCCATCGCGAGCGTGGGTGCGATCGATTCGCAGATCGGCCTGCTCCGCCTCGATCGCCTCGATGGACGCAACTTCGCGCTCATCTACAACTTCGCTTGCCATCCGATTATGAATCCGCCGAGCAGCGGCAATTCCGCCGACTTCCCCGGCGTCGCCTCGGCCATCATCGAAGAACAACTCGGCGGCACGGCCTTCTTCATCCAAGGCTGCGCCGGCGATATCAATCCCGTCCATTATAAGCACGTTACACAGCCCGCCAACGCCACCCCACTGGGCAATCAGCTGGCAGTCAGCGTCCTCCGGGCCGCCCGCAAAATAACCACCCAGGCGGACAGCCCGCTTCGCTTCGTCCGCCAGAATATGCTTCTACCCCGCGGAGCTGACCTAACCGTCCGTATCGCCAAAGTGGAAGCGGAACGCCTCCGCCTGACTCAATCGCTCCGGGCTAATAACCTGAACTTCAAATCCTTCCTACCGTTGCTCCTGCAACAGAAACTCAATCCAGACTACCCTTCGCAGTCCGCTCAAAGCTACCTGCATGAACGCTCCATCGGTAAAGACGGCATCGCTAAGCTGGATGCAGACAACCGCTTAGCCGTCGAAGCCTACCTCGGTAATCTCGCCATCATGGAGCAGATCACGCGTCTCAACACGAATCTCGGCCTCCTCAAGATGCACCTCGCCCATAATCAGAAGGCCTTGGAAAAGCCGCTCGACGTCGAGCTCACCGCGCTGCGGGTCGGCGATTTCCGACTGGTGACCTTCCCGGGCGAGCTGACCAGCGAGATCGGCATGAACATCAAGAAGGCCTCCGGACAGCCGGGTACCTTCGTCGCCGGCTACACCAACGGTTATATCTATTACGCCCCCACCGCGAAACAGCGCCTGAACACCGGCTACGCCCAGGAGGACTGCGACTGTCTCGTTGCCCCGGAATGGCAGAAGGCTTTTGAATCCCAAGCCCTAGAAATGCTTAAGGGCCTCTAATTTTTCTATGCGCTCCCTCCTCCCACTCCTCGCCGCCTTCAGCCTCGCTTCCGCGGCCGACGCCCCAGCCCCGCTCGCCCTGACCTTCGCCGATATACCCTACGCCGGCACAAGCGATTTCCGCCAGACGCTCAACGTCTACATGCCCGCGGCGAAGCCCACCAAGCCCGCGCCGGTCATCTTTTGGATTCACGGCGGCGGCTGGCGTGGCGGCGAGAAGACCAGCGTGCAGCTGAAGCCGAAGTTCTTCACGGACCTGGGCTACGTCTTCGTTTCGACGAACCATCGCTACATCACGACGAACCCGATGAACGAAATCTTCGCCGATATCGCAAAATCGCTGCGCTGGACGCACGACCACGCGGCCGAATTCGGCGGCGACCCGAACCGCATCGTCATCATGGGCCATTCCTCGGGTGCTCAGCTCGCCGCCTACCTGGCTATCGACGAACGCCCCCTGAAAGCCGAAGGCCTGTCCCTCTCGATGTTCAAGGGCTGCGTGCCGGTCGATGCCGACACATTCGACGTTCCAGCGGTCATTGAACTGGCTACCGCGAATCGCAAAGCCGCCAGCAAACCCGAGCCGAAGTATGGCCATCGCGAGATCTTCGGCGGTAAGCCTGAGCTCTGGACCGACTACTCCGCAACCACCCACGTCGCTGCTGGCAAAGGCATCCCGCCCTTCCTGATTCTCTATGACGCTGCCGCCGCCCTGACGCCCGACCAAGCCAAGCGCCTCGAAAAGTCGCTCACCTCGAAAGGTATCCAGGCTAAGGCCTTCGGCGCCGCCAATACCACTCACGGCAAAATCAACTCCGACCTCGGCCAACCGAACGACCCCTCGACCAACGAGGTGCTCTCGTTCCTCAGGACGGTGCTGAAGTAAGCAGGTAGGGACAGCACCACGTGCTGTCCTAGTTCGCCGCAGCTAACTATCCGGTCACCCTGTGCTGCCCCCTTTAATTTCTGTATTACTTGCCAACAGGCCAACCGGTCAACGGGTCAACTAACGGCCCCATACTCCATACTCTATACTCGATACTCGGTCACCCGTCTGCTTCATACGGGTGACCATGCCCTCCAACCCCCGCATCGCCGTCCTCGGCGGAGGAGCCGCCGGCTTCTTCGCGGCGATCACGTGCGCGGAGGCACTGGGCAAGGAGGGCTCGGTCACCCTCTTCGAAGCGACCCCGCATCTTCTCGCCAAGGTCCGCATCTCGGGCGGCGGGCGCTGCAATGTCACCCACTCGTGCTTCGAACCGGCCGAACTGGTGAAGAAATACCCGCGCGGCGGCCGTGAGCTCCTCGGGGCCTTCCACCGCTTCCAGCCCCGCGACACGATCGAGTGGTTCGCGTCGCGAGGCGTGGCGACGAAGACCGAGGAAGATGGCCGCATGTTCCCGACGACCGATGACTCCGCGACGATCGTCGACTGCCTGATGTCTGCGGCCGCCCGTGCTAGCGTGAACATCCGCCTCTCCACCGCCGTCCGCTCTGCCGTCAAACAAGGTGAGACTTTCCAGCTGACCCTAGGCACCGGCACCGTCGAGGAGTTCGACCGCGTCATCATCGCGACCGGCGGCAACAAATCCTCCGGCGGCCTCGCCATCGCGGAATCGTTCGGCCACTCGATCGTCCCGCCGGTCCCGTCGCTCTTCACCTTCCATATCACCGACCCGCGCCTGACCGAGCTCTCGGGTATCTCAGTCGAGAACGCTGCGGTCACGGCGCCCGGCACGAAGCTCAAGACAGATGGCCCGGTGCTCATCACCCATGCTGGTCTCAGCGGCCCGGGCATCCTCAAGCTCTCCGCCTGGGGCGCCCGTGAGTTTGCCGAGCAGAACTACGCCTTCCCCGTCGCCCTCAACTGGGTCCCTCCCCACACCCGCGACAGCCTGATCAAAGCCCTTTCAATCGTCCGCGAACAGAACGCCCGCAAGCAGGTCACCACCTTCAGCCCCGTCGCCATGCCCCAGCGCCTCTGGGAGCGCTTCGTGATCGCAGCCGGCATCCCGACCACCACCCCCTGGGCCCACGTCAGCAACCCCTCGCTCCAAGCCCTCGCCACCCAGCTCACCTCCGCCGAGTTCAAGGTCGACGGCAAGAGCATGTTCAAGGACGAGTTCGTCACCTGCGGCGGCGTGAAACTGTCCGAGGTCGACTTCAAGACGATGGAGAGCCGCAAAACTCCAGGGCTACACTTCGCGGGCGAAGTCCTCGACATCGACGGCGTCACCGGCGGCTTCAATTTTCAAAATGCTTGGACCACGGGATATCTCGCAGGCACGGCGTGTGCGGAGTGAAGAATTGATGGCAGATGACAGAGGACTGAATCGATGACTGAGTAGAGGGCTGAATTGAAATCCCCGCCACCTGCCACCCGGGGCCGCCACCTGCCACCCGTAATGGCTACCTATACTCGATACTCGTTACTCCATACTCTATACCCTGCCGACGGCTTCGCCGTCGCGCAGATTATTCCGTATTCAAATGCAACTTCGACGAATACCCGTGCTCACCGAGCGCGCGGCTTGAAACCAGTAACTTGATTTTGGGCGCGCGGCCGTCGACGCGGTCTTCAACGACTTTCGCGCCGAGCTTTAATTCCTTCCGCTCGAGGCGATTCTGACTCACCGGCTTGTCACCGGTTCGGGCTGGCGCGACTTCGATCAGCGCCAACACCGTGATCAACACTATCTGCAACACCGGTACAAGTGATGAGTAGTTCATGGCGTGTAATGTATCTCTAAGACAGCCCGCCGCACCCCTTTGTTCGGGACTAGGCTAAACAGCCTATGCATGCGGTCCGCTAATACTGAGAGACCGAGTGATAAGAATAATAGACCTGGAAGATACCCATTCTCAGGTGGCGGGTGGCAGCCCCAGGTGGCAGGTTGCAGGAGGGAAGCGCTCAAAGGGAAACCGGAGACCGGGATTAATGCTTCGGTCATATGTCCCCAGCTAATCATCCGGTTTCCCTATGCTGCCCCCTTTGAATT
>JBEEKW010000091.1:0-6400 GCA_041168485.1 Verrucomicrobiota bacterium | reverse complement strand
GGCGCGGGTGACCTTCTCGCCGGCGACGGAGCCCATCGAGGCGCCCATGAACGAGAAGTCCATGATCGCGAGGGAGACCGGGAGGCCGTCCATCAGGCCATGACCGCAGACGACCGAGTCACGGAGGCCGGACTTCTTCTGGTGCTGGGCGAGGCGCTCGGGGTAGGAACCGCCGGCGGTGAATTTGAGGGGGTCCTTGGAGACCAGCTTGCTGTCGGTCTCTTTCCAGGAGCCGTCGTCGATCAGTAGGGCGATGCGGCGCTTCGTGGACAGGCGCTCGTGGTAGCCGCTCACCGGGAAGACGTTCCAATTGGCCTCCAGGTCCTTGGTATAGACCATCTCGCCATCGAGGGGGCACTTGGTCCAGAGACCTGCCGGGATATCCTTCTTCTTAGGAGTCGGGGTGTGCGTGCGCTTGCGGAAGACGGCCATGGTGAATGCCCGGAGATTGAAGCGTTATCCGCGAAAGCGAAAGGGTAAACCTGCCCCATAACCCTCGAAAACCGAGAGAAATGGGTGTTTAAGCCGACAGCTTATTCGTGATTACTGCCGTACCTTGGCCCACCACCGCCATTCTTGCTCACGGCGGTAAAGAAAAACCCACTTACGGAAACTGCGGTTGACCAAGTGCCATCGGCCCAGGCGAAGAATCGGTGAAGTAGCCTACCGATTATAAGTCATCAAAACTAAGCTGATCGATGGCGCGGCCATCGGGGAGTATCGCTAGGGTCGGCTGAATTTACGGGCCAGAAGTTTCCAGTAAAGCCAGCGGCACGGTGGCAGCGCCCAGCGTAGAAACATCAGGGGTGTCGTCGTTAAGCGATCATTCCCGACGAGACGACCTGCGGCCGCCGACCAATCGAACCAACTCGACGACGAAAGCGAGTGGAAGCGGAGGAGCTGGTGCGACCCATGGCGTCGGGCGCAGACGCCAACGGCGCGCAGAATTTCAGGCGAAACGCGGCTGGCCAGCGCCGGCACAAGTAAGTCGGATTCGATCTGCAGCGCGGTACGATATTGCCTCCAATATTCATTCAGATGCCGGCGGCGCTCGTCCGCTGAGTTAGCGTCGGCGAGCTCATGTGTAGAAAGGTTGCTACCGTGCCGTCGCCAATGGACCAAACGGCCACTCAAGTAAACTACCGGACCGAGGAGCAGCGCACGAACAGCGAGGCAGTTATCTTCGCTACCCGTGTCTGGGCCGAGCAACCCGAAGACATCGAACAGTTCGCGGCGATAGGCCGCCGTCGCACCGACCATCGGAAGACCGGCGTAAAGCGACCGGGTTGGGCCTTCCAGCGGATAAGCGTATTCGCCCCCTTCATGTGGCAGGAAGCGCGCGGCCTCAAGTTCGCGGCCGTCGGCGTCTATTTTGCGGAGGTTACTGCAGACAAGCTGGACGGATGGTCGGTCCCGGAAGACCTGGACCAAGACGCTCAGGCGATTTCCCTCCGAGACGTCGTCTCCGGCCATCCCCACAAGGATATCACCGGATGATGCCGCGACCGCCCGATTGAAACTCGCGATCAAGCCTTGATTCGTGAGGCTGTCGGCACGGACCACACGCACGCGAGCGGGAGCCGCGGCCAGCATCTCATCGACGATCCTGCGCGTATCGTCGCTCGAGCCGTCATCCGAAACCACCAGCTCATACTCAGGAAAGTCCTGCGAAAGCGCACCCCTCAGGGCCTCACGGACGAAGGCCTGCTGGTTGTAGCAGAAGAAGAGAACACTGACCCGCATCGTCAACTTAGCGCGGGCCGCGGTCGGTGCCGGCGAGACGCTCGAGGAGTTTCTCGTAGGCGTTCACGGCGCGCTCGGCCATGACGAGCTCGAAGTTCTCGTTCGGGGCGTGCAGGTGAGACTCGGGCGTGAACAGGCCGATCATGACGGAATCAAGGCCGGTCTCGCGACGGATGTCGCCGATGATGGGCACGCTGCCGCCTTCGCGGAGATAGAGCGGGCGCTTGCCAAAGGCTTCGCCGATAGCCTTGTCGGCCTCGCGGAAGGCCTTGGCGAGAATAGGATTCTGGCCGGCCGGGGTGTTCGGGCGATCAGGCGGGCAGACGTAATAGGCTGCGTTGCCCTGCATCTCGATGAGATCGACGCGCACGCCTTTCGGGGCGCGGGCATGGATGGCCGCGGCGACCTTGCGGTGCACATCGACGGGATCCTGGCCTGGGACGAGGCGGCAGGTAATCTTGGCGAAGACCTTCGAGGGGATGACGGTCTTGGAACCCTTGCCCTGATAACCGCCGCCGATGCCGTTGAACTCGAGCGTCGGCGCAAAGCGCACGGCTTCAAGGCCATCGAGGCCGGGAGCAGGATGGAGTTCGTCGACGCCGAGGGCGCGGCGATAACCATCTTCGGTGAGCGGCAGCTTGCGGAGTTCTTCGCGCTCCCAGCGGGTCGGCTGTTCGACGCCGTCGTAGAAGCCTTCGACCGTGACGGCGTTATCGGCGTCGTGCAGCGAGGAGCAGAGTTCAGCCAAGGCCTGGATGGGATTATAAACCGCTCCGCCGTGGAGGCCGGAGTGCAGGTCGGACTTCGGGCCGGTCAGGCCGACTTCGAGTCCAACGATACCACGCAGGGCCGTCGTGATGACGATCTGGTCGGACGACGGTGAAGCGGTGTCGGAAAGGATGACGCAATCCGCCTCGGTGAGCTCGGCCTTATGGTTATGGAGGAATTCCGGGAAACTCGGGGAGCCGATCTCTTCTTCGCCTTCGATCAGGAACGTGATACGCAGCGGCAGGTTCGGGCAGCGCTTGAGCAGGCGGGCGAGCGCGACGACCGCAACCAGGTGCGGGCCCTTGTTATCCGCCGTACCACGGCCCCAGATCTTACCATCGCGCACGACGGGCTCGAAGGCTGGGGAAGTCCAGAGATTCAGCGGGTCGGCCGGCTGCACGTCATAGTGTCCGTAGAGGACGATGTGCGGCCATTCCTTCGGACCACGACGGCGGCCGAGCACGATTGGGTGGAGGGGCGTCGGGATGACTTCGACCTCGAGGCCGGCCTGCTTCAGCAGCCCGCAGATGTGTTCGCGCGCGCCGTCCATGCCCGCCTTGAAGGACGGGTCGGTGGACACGCTCGGGTGCTTCACGTAATCGATCAGTTCGCGGACGAGATCCATACCTTCATTAGGCAAGGAAGAGGCCGGAGAGCAATAGTTAGAGGCACGGAGGCCCAGAGGCTCAGTTGACTAGACCGATACAGAGTTGACCCGTTGAACGGTTGGCCAGTTGGCCAGAGGCTAAAGCGCTCAAAGGGAGACCGGGAACCGGAATGAATGCTTTGTTGATAATGCCCCCCAGCTAGCCATCCGGTTTCCCTATGGAGCCCCCCTTGAGCCCTGTATCTCCTCTGGTCCACCGAGCCTCTGTGCCTCCGGTCCTCTCATTTGTATCCCTGGCCAACTGGCCCACTGGTCAACCGATCAACTAACGCTGCCACTCTCTAGCCCTCCGGTCCTCGGGTCCTCGAGCCCTCGATGACTCTTTTTCCTTCCCCCTCCCCTCCCCCTTGGGGAGAGTGATGTCATGTCCCCCGCGGAACAGTTGAAGGTCATGAAATCCCGCACCGAGAAATTCATCGGTGAGGCGGAGATCCTCAAGCGCCTCGAGGCCGGCAAGACCCTCCGCGTAAAGCTCGGCGTCGACCCCACCCGCCCTGACCTGACCTTCGGGCATATGGTGGTCTTCCAGAAACTCCGCCAATTCCAGGAACTCGGCCACCAGGCCGTCCTGATCATCGGCGACTACACCACGCGTATCGGCGACCCCACCGGAAAGTCCGAGACCCGCCCCGTGCTGTCCGAGCAGGAGATCGAGGAGAACGCCAAGACCTACCTCGAGCAGGCCTACCAGATCCTCGACCCGAAGAAGACCGAAGTCCGCCGCAACAGCGAGTGGTTCGGCAAGATGTCGTTCCTCGACGCCCTCCAGCTCAGCCGTCGCATGACCGTGGCGCAGATGCTCGCGCGCGATGACTTCGCCAAGCGTCACGAATCGAATACGCCTATCTCAATCGTCGAGTTCCTCTACCCGCTCCTCCAGGGCTACGACTCCGTCATGCTCAAGGCCGACATCGAGATCGGCGGCAGCGACCAGCTCTTCAACATGCTCGTCGGCCGCGACCTGCAGGAACAGGACAAGATGGCCCCGCAGGCCGTGCTCGGCATGCCCCTGCTCGTCGGCCTCGACGGCGAGAAGAAGATGTCTAAATCGCTCGGCAACTACATCGCCTTCAATCACGGCGCGAAGGACATGTTCGGCCGCATCATGTCGGTGCCCGACGCCACCATGTGGGTCTACTACGACCTCCTGCTCCTTTCGACGCCCGAAGAACTCGCTGCGCTCAAGGCCGGCCACCCGATGGAAGCCAAGAAGCAGCTCGCCACGCGCCTGACGGACAAGTTCCACGGCGCTGGCGCCGGTGCCAAGGAACGCGCTGAGTTCGAGAACGTCTTCTCCAAGGGCGGCGTCCGCACGGACATGCCTGAGTTCGCCTGGGCGGCCGTCTCTGGCGGCGCGACCGAAGTCGGCATCGTCGACCTCCTCGCCGCGACGAACCTCTTCCCCTCCAAGAAGGAGATCCGCCGCCTCATCGAGGGCGGCGCGGTCAAGATCGGCGACGACAAGGTCTCCGACCCGTCCCTGAAGGTCGCTCAGCCCTCCGGCGAGCTGATCATCCAGGCCGGCAAGCGCACCTTCGTGAAGGTCAAGTAAGGCCCTGGAATCGGCCCGCGGGGCGCCTGTGCATAAGTCCGCGGATAACCCGCCGGATTAATGCCTTCCCCTGCCCTCTGGCGGCTCCCTATTATCGGCGGATACGCATGGCCGACCCGGAAACCATCAGCCGAGACTTCGTGCACCTCCACGTGCATACGGACTACAGCATGCTCGACGGCTGCAGCCGCATCGACCGCCTGATGGAGCGCGCGTGCGATATGAACATGCGCGCGGTGGCGATCACCGACCACGGCAACCTCTTCGGCCTCTTCGATTTCTGGAACGAGGCCAAGCAGCGCTCCAAGGGCGACGTGAAGCTCAAGCCGCTCCTCGGCTGCGAGCTCTACCTCGTCTGGGACCACGCCCTCACCGACAAGCCGGACCGTCGCGAGCACAAGTACTTCCACATGGGCGTGCTCGCCCGGAATTTCAAAGGCTACCAGAACCTCACCAAGCTCGTCTCCGACGCGCACGTCCGCGGTCTGCACTACAAGCCGCGCACCGACCTCGAGCAGCTCGCCAAGCACGCCGACGGCCTGATCGGCTTTTCCGGCTGCCTCCAGGGCGTCATCCCGCAGGCGCTCCTCCGCGGCGACTACGAAGCCGCCCGCAAGGCCTGCGGCAAGTTCGTCGAGATCTTTGGCCGCGAGAACTTCGTCATCGAGCTCATGGACCACGGCCTCGAGGAGCAGAAGCGCATCATCGCCGACCTCCTCAAGCTCGCCGGCGAGTTCCAGCTCCGCGTCGTCGCCACCAACGACGTCCACTACGTCGACGCCAGTGATTCCGTCGCCCACGACGCGATGCTCTGCATCCAGACCGGCGCCCGCCTCGCCGATGAGCGCCGCATGCGCTACTCCGCCACGGAATTCTACCTCAAGAGCGAGGCCGAGATGCTCCGCGTCTTCGGCGAGGTCCCCGAATCGATTAAGAATACCGTCGCCATCGCCGAGATGTGCGACGTCAAGCTGCCCGTCGGCCAGAACAACTACCCCGTCTACATCTTCAGCGAAGGCGTGAAGCCCAAGGCTTCCGATAAGATCGACGCGATCCTCGACGGCTACGAGCAGCTCAAGAACGGCCTGCTGGTCTCCGCCGGTAAGCCGGGCGACTTCGTCATCGAAGCCGAGAAGCGCAAGGCCATGCGGGCCAACGGGTCTTACCTGCTCGAACAGGTGAAGGCGGGCCTCAAGGAACGCTACGCCGTCGACTACGACGATCCCAAAGCGTGGAAGGACGAGAAGATCCCCGGCATCGGCAAGACCAGCCCCGCCGAGCTTTGCCGCCGCGTCGACTACGAGATGGGCGTCATCGCCGGCACGGGCTTCGTCGACTACTTCCTCATCGTCTGGGACTTCATCGATTGGTCGCGCAAGCATGACATCCCCGTGGGCCCGGGCCGAGGATCGGGCGCCGGCTCGATCGTCGCGTATTGCCTCAAGATCACCGACATCGACCCGATCCGCTTCGGCCTGCTCTTCGAACGCTTCCTGAATCCTGAGCGCGTCTCTGCGCCTGACTTCGATATCGACTTCTGTATGCGCCGCCGTGACGAGGTCGTCGGCTACGTGCGCAAGAAGTACGGCGAGGACCGCGTCGCCAACATCATCACCTTCGGCACGTTCGGCGCCAAGATGGTCGTCCGCGACCTCGCCCGTATCCGCGAC
>JBEEKW010000090.1:0-6470 GCA_041168485.1 Verrucomicrobiota bacterium | reverse complement strand
GTCAGTCGTATAACGGCGTCGTCACCCCTACTTCCGGCTCTGGTTCCTCCGAGACGGTTGAGAACAAGAACCGCATCCTGGTCTATCGCGTGACCCTTCCGGGCTTCGTTGACCCAGGTCTGGTTGTCTCCGCCACGAACCGCGCGCCGGTCATGGCCTCCAAGTCCCTCCGCTCGACCCAGATCATGGGCACGAGCTTCAGCTCGATCCTTAAGGGTCGTCTCTCGAACAGCATGCGCCTCTCCGCCCCGAAGATCGCCTCTGACTTCGATTGGCAGCTGGCCGAACAGACTTCCGAACTCTGCGCCAGCGGTCTCCCTCAGACCCATGGCACCAAGGGCGGCCTGCGCTGGTGGTTCGACGGCAGCATCCGGAATATCTCTGAAGACGCTGGCGTCCTCACCCCAGCCCTCGACTCCCGCGCCAACGCCGGAGCGGTCGGTCTCGAATGGGAAGTGGGCACGGGCTTCGTCTTCGGCCTCGGTATCGGCATGCAGGACGGTAAGTCCGAAGGTTCCGATGGCTCGAACATCGGTTACACGGGTAAGAGCGTGACTTCTTACCTCATCGGTCGCGGCGAAATCTTCTTCGGCAGCTTCACGGTCACGGCCGGTACCCAAGACTTCGATTCGATCCAGTCCGCTGGACCCTATGGCACCACCCCGGTCGGCACGACCGAAGGCCAGAGCCTCTCGGCAGAATTCGTCCTGGGCGCCACGGTTGCCGAAGTCGGCGGCTGGGCGGTCATCCCCATGGTCGGCCTCTCCCGCACGGCTGCGCACGTCGACGGTTACACCGAAGCCGGCATCGGCGGCGTGACCTATCCCACCCAGCGTCTCTCGACCAACTCGGCTTCAGCCTCGGTCGAGTTCGCCAAGGCCTTCGAAATCACGAACGGCAGTTACACTCCCTTCGTCCGCGTGGGTTATGATCATGACTTCGGCGGTAAGGACCAGACCTCCAACGTCTCGGTGCTCACCAACGGCGGCACGGTCGGCGTCGCAATGACCCTCCCGAACGCAGATCGCGATTACGCGGTCGGTACCCTCGGGATGCGCTGGAAGCTGGGCGAACTCAACGCCGAGGCCTCTTACGAATACCGCTCTGGCGATAACGGTTACTCCGAAAACCGCTTCAACCTCAGCCTCTCGTCCTCGTTCTGATTTGGTGTCGGTCTTCATAGCATAGGTGGCTGTCCGCAGCCAGAGGGTCGCCAGGGGTGGCGACCCTTTTTATTTTCTATTGCCTCGGGTAGGGATGCGATGACATCACATCCGCAAAGACATTCACTTCAGGTGGCAGGTGGCAGCCCCGGGTGGCAGGTTGCAGGAAGGGTAGTACTCAAAGGGAAACCGGAGACCGGGATTAATGCTTCGGTCATATGACCCCCAGCCAATCATCCGGTTTCCGGTCTCTCTTTGGGTTTTGGCTTTTCTTGCCAACCGGCCAACCGATCAACTGGTCAACTACTCTGTTTCTTCCCGCCACCCGCCATCTGAGGCCGCCACCTGCCACCCGTAGCGATCCACCCAATCGAAGGGAAACCGGAAACCGGAATTAATGCTGCGGTCATACACCCCAGCTAACTATCCGGTTCCCCTCTGCTGCCCCATTTGAGCGATGTCGCTCCCCTTGTCCACGTGTCAACTTGTCAACTGGCCAGCTAGTTATCCGTTCTGGCCAACTGGCCAACTGATCAACCGGTCAACTAGTGTATGCTCGCGGCTCCGCCGCGCTACTTCTTCCCCTTCGCTGCCGGCGACGGAAACATCCCACCCCTCGGCAATGTCACCATCTTATACTCTCCGCCCGAAGCCGCTACGCAGCGCTTATACAACTCCTGCGGCTCCTTGGAGGTAGAATAGAGGTACAGCCGCGGAGCCTTGCGCTCCGTGGCAAGTGCGAAGGTCTTCACCCAGCGCTCTTCCCAGGCTTTCTCTTCGTCAGTGCGGTCGTCCGAGCGGGGAATCAGGTCGGCGTCGAATACAAGCCTCGGGATGGTCTCTCCCTTGGACCGATATTGCATGATGCCGTCCTCGAAGTCCGAGAAGATGACGATGGCGTCATACTGTTTCTGGGCGATCATGACATCGATCCACGCGCCGACGCCCCCGACGCGGAATTGGGCATCCTTATTCCCCAGCATATACCGTCCCGCCGGGCTGAGCTTGCCGGGGTCATTGGCAGTACCCTTGCGGCCACCATTACGGTTGGCGACGATCTGCTCGACGGTTTCGACAGTGTATTTCTGATTAGGCTTACTCCCCACGACCTCGCCGTCCTGGTTCAGGTTGAAGATACCAAAATAGCGAAAGACATCAGCACTCGGGAACTGCTCTTTGATCTGCTTCTCGACGCCAGCGAGGTAAGGTTCCATCGAGGGCGAGTTATCGAAATACACGGCGATGTGCGCGCCGCTGATTTTCATTCCCATCACGGAACGACCGGTGAAATTCTTGCCGCCTTTACCGATACCGACCGCGCCGCCGATGCCGCCGCCCGCCCCGCCACCAAAACCTTTGGAGGAAGTGGCCATGGCTCCGAGAGCGACCCGGCTCAGATCGGGCATTTCGGGCAGGGCGATCTGTGCGTTCGCATTCTTGGACGTGATTCGCGAGGCAGTCTTGGTCAGGCTCTTGGGTGAATTGGGCTTCGCCTTGGTCTTCTGCGCGATCGCCCGCTCGCCGCTATTCCCTCCGCCCGCTCCGGTGGCGAAGGTGTTGGGTTCTTTCTTCTGAATCACCGCGACTGACACGACCCAGACGGTGGCTAGGAATAACAGCAGCCCATGGATTACCAATGAGGCGGCCAGGCCTTCGCCGCCAAAGCGGAAGATGCGGTGGCTGAAGAGCGACTTCTTGGGCTGACCCTCAGGTTTCGGCTCCGGACCAGGCTCAGGCGCCGCCGCAACCACGGTCTCCGCCGGGGGAGGCGGGGGCGGCGGGGTCGTCGGCGCGCGGGGGCGCAGACGAGGCGGCTTGGGCGGGGTGGAATCCACTGGGAAGACGAATGACTATATCAACCCGGCGGGTAAGGAAAGGGAAAGCCACCAGGGGCAATCACTCTCAGGTCCCAGGTCTCGGCCGTCAGGCCCCGGGTTCAGGTGTTCGGCATCAGGTACAGGTTCAGGCCCGAACCCGCACCCGACAACCCGTACTTGATACCCGATCACCTGAGACCCGAGACCCGAAGATGTAACCGCAATTTTCAGCCCGCTGAAAATTGCGGATGCCCCTCAATCCTCTTCTCGACCTCCGCCTGCTGCTCAGGCGTCAGGCCATCCGGGAATTTCTTCGAGGATCGGCGCCAGCGCTCGAGCCATTCTTGCCCAACCAACGGGTAAGGGCAGGGGGTCGGGAAACCAGGGCTGAGCGCGACGATGGTCTCTTTCTTCGAGCCGGTGCCTTCGCCGTTCGCGACATAGAAACCTGAGTTGAGCAACGCGACGCGCATGGTCGTCGACGAGCAATAGGTGAAGAGCTGCGCGGACTTCTTGGGGTCGCAGTACGAGAAAAGCTTATCGAACGACTCGAGTTCCCAGGCGTCGGGATTGGTCTTCTGGGAGAAGAAGTCGTAATAAAAGATGTCCGGCGCGGCGGAAGCCTTGGAGGCGACCTTCCAGAAGTCGCCGACATGCAGGTCCCAGCTTAGGCCAGGATATTGGCGCGATTGCCAAGTGCCACGCGCGAGCACGGCGTCGGGGCCGGAGTGACGCAGGTACTCGAAGCGGTTCTTGTGCGACATGGCCAGCTTGAGCGAATCCATGTCGTTCTCGAAGCTGATGACCTTCATATTACGTACGGGTCCCTTGGCGGCCTCGGCCTCGTAGCAAAGGATGGACGCCATGGCATTGGCGGCAGCGCCAAGTCCGAGATCCCAGATGACGATCGGGGCGGCGGTCTCAGGGGTCTGGCCTTCGGGGAGCTTGAGGCGCTCGGAGAGCTTGGCCTGGTCGATGTAGAGCGCCTTGGCTTCGTCCATGGGCGCGCGACGGAGGTGCATGATCTCTCCAGAAGAGATCTGACGGATATTCGCAAACCCTTCGATCTCGTGGATATGGATCTCGTAATCGCCGAGGGTGCGCGGACGACGTTCCTTGCCGACCTTGGGCGGGACGGCAGGATTATCCATGTCCTCGACCTGCAGGACCTGACGGCGGTCGTGATAATAAGCTAGGAACGAATCCTCGAGGATGCTCTGGCGGATTTCCCGCATCATCTGGTGATAGAAGAAGATGTTGTGCTGCCCAAGGAGCGTCCAGCCAAGCGGCTCCTGGGTCTTGGTGAGGTGATGCAGGTAGCCGCGTGAATACTTAGAACAGACCGGGCACTTGCACAGGGCGTCGATCTTCTCCTCAGAGAACTTATAGATCGAACGACGTAGCTGCAGGATACCACGCGAGGTGTACGCCGTGCCGAACTGGGCGACCTTGTTCGGGATGATGCAGTCGAACATGTCCACTCCGCGGTGGACGGCTTCGAGGAGGTCGAGCGGGGTACCGACGCCCATCAGGTAGCGTGGCTTGTCGGCCGGTAGCATGGCCGCGGCGATCTCGCACGTGTCTTCACGCTGACTCTTGCCTTCGCCGACCGCGAGGCCGCCGATGGCGAAACCGTCGAAGGGCAGCTGGGTCAGTCCGTCGGCGCTGATCTTACGGAGGTCGGGGTAGAGGGCGCCCTGGACGATCGCGAACATGGACTGGGGCGAATCACCGCGGGCCTTGAGGCTGCGAATGGCCCAGCGATGCGTGATCTCGAGTGCTTCCTTGGCGGTCGAGCGATCAGCGGTCGAAGGGATGCACTGATCGAGGACCATCATGATATCGCTGCCGATGGCGACCTGAGTGCCGATACTGGTCTCGGGGCTGAGCAGGTGGATGGCACCGTCGACGTAGCTGCGGAACTCGGCGCCTTCTTCCTTCATATTACGCGCGTGCGGGAGCGAGAAGATCTGGAAGCCGCCGGAATCGGTAAGGAAGGATTTCTCCCAGCCAGTGAACTGATGGATGCCGCCGAAACTCTTGAAGACCTCGGGACCCGGACGCAGGAGCAGGTGGTAGGTGTTCGCCAGCAGAATCTGGGAGCCTGATTCGAGCAGGGTGTCGAACGTCTGCGCCTTGACCGTCGCCTGGGTGCCCACCGGCATGAATAGCGGCGTCTTCACCTCGTTATGCAGCGTCCGGAACGTACCCGCCCGGGCCCGCGAACCGGTGGCCGTCGCCTCGAGTTTAAAATTCAGCCGGCTGGTGGACATCGCGGCCCATCTCGGGGGAAAGCTCCAAAAGTGTAAAGGGGCAAAGAAGGATGGCCTGAGGACCGGAGGGCAGGAGGGCCCGAGGCTTGATTAGATGAATGGCCCTTCGGGTAGGGATGACCGGCTCGGTCATCCGCTCCGAATCCCAAGGGCGCGCGGGCCGCACGCCCCTACCTTCAGGGCTCACGTAACTAGTCTGCTCGTTCTGCTCCACTGAGCCTCCGGTCCTCTAACCTGCATCTCCCCTTGTCCTCAGGTCCTCCTGCCCTCATTACCTCGAACATGCGCTCCCTCCTTCCTCTCTTCCTCGCCGCCGCTGCTTTCGCCGCTCCGATCATCCCGGCCGAATCCATCGCCAAGAAGGGCGAGTTGCTCTTCGCCGATGATTTCTCGGGCATCCCGGATAAGCGCTGGGTCAAGGTCGTCCCGACCTTCTCCGTCGCCGAAGGCGCCCTCCAGGGCGTGCAGACCCGCCTGAAGGACGAGCCCACCAAGGACGGCAAGGGCGTCATCAAGGGCCACGCTGCCGTCCACGGCCTCGAACTCCCGACCAAGGATTCCATCGTCGAAGTCCGCATCAAGCTCGACGGCGCCTCGATGGTGGACGTCGAACTCGACGACCGTAAATACACCGCCGCCCACTACGGCCACATCTGTCGCGCCCAGGTCCGCTATGATGCCAAGACCAAGAAGGGTTCCGTCCAGATCATCGACGAACGCGACGGCAATATGAAGAACGAGATCCGCGCCATGCTCCAGGATCCGGCCCGCAAGGCCGAAGGCCAGAAGCTCATCGTCGGTCGCTCTGCTTCGTTCCCCGCCGACGTCAAACCGGGCGAATGGCAGACCCTCGTCGTGGAGATCGTCGACGACCAAATCCGCGTCGTCCTCGACGGCAAGCCCGTCGGCTACCTCAAGTCCTCTGGTATCGCCCACGCCACCAAATCCCGCTTCGAATTCGGCGTCGCCGGCCAGACTCCTGGTCACACCGGCCAGTTCGACGATCTTAAGATTTACAGCGCCTCGGCTAAGTAAGCGACGCTCACATCGCCCCATTCAGCCTCCTTCAACGGAGGCTTTTTTGTGCCAGACGATACCACATTCCGGGTGACGGGTGACGGCCACTGTGGTCAGCCTCTCGGGAGTCAGCCGTTCAGCCATCAGCCGCTGGAACCTGGGTGCCAGCTCCCGATGGCCGAAATGCCGACTCCTGAATT
>JBEEKW010000089.1:0-6747 GCA_041168485.1 Verrucomicrobiota bacterium | reverse complement strand
CATCCCCTGCAGTGTTCGACACCCGCGGCAGCCTCCCTTCCCTACGAACATAATATACGGGAGGTGCGACCCGACCGGCCTCGTCCGAGCCGTGGCAACGTACCGCCCACCTAAATCCAGGAATAAGTGGAGCTCCAATCGGAATCGGCACAGGCGGGGACCCTTTAAAGAAGTGATGACAGAGGTAAGATGACGGATGGCAGGTAGGGTCGGGAAAGCGTCACGACATAGCTGCCTGGCCGCCGAATGGTGGCCAAAGGTAGGGGTAGGACTACGTCATGCCCTCCCATATAAAAAGGGCGCGGCGTAGCCACGCCCCAACCCCGTGTTCACCATTCGGCGAACGCTACGCACCGCAGGACGCGATGGCGATCACGTCCCTACCTCAAGCCAGTCTCACAACCCCAACTGAAAACCGGAGACCGGATAATTAGCTGGGGTTTAAAAGCCCTCCGTATGCATTCCGGTTCCCGGTCTCCCCTTGAGTTCATGCCTTGGCTTAACCGCTACCCGCCATCCGCTAACCGCTAACACCGACCTTCAACCCAAATTCAGCTGACCACCCTCACAGAGACTCGGATTACCGAAGGTCTTCATGGGATGGCCGAAACCCTTGGCGATAGACATGAGTACGCGGTTGTGCGGCTCCTTCTTAAACTTGAGCGCCCGGCCAGTCTTGAAGCCGAGGCCGCCGCCGATGAGCACCCACGGGATGTCCTCGTGCGTGTGGCTGTTACCCTTCCCGAGCTCGTTCGTCCAAACGATGGTGGTGTTGTCGAGCATGTTGCCCTTGCCGTTTGGCTCCGGGGTCTCCTGCAACCGCTTCGCCAGGTAGGCGATCTGCTCGGCAAACCAGGTGTTGATCTTAGTGAGCTTCTCAACGGAACCCGTGTTGAGGTCCGGGTCATGCGAGAGCGAGTGGTGGCTTTCGTCGACGCCGATCCACTTCATGCGGGCCTGGCCGACGGAGTTGGTGAACTGGAACGTCGTGACGCGCGCCATGTCGTTCTGGAACGCGCTGATGAGGAGCTCGGTCTGCAGACGAGTAATCTGCGGGATGCTGTCATTATCCATCGGCACGCCGGGCTCGGGCGGGTGTGGCACCTTGAGCGCCGCCTGCGACTGGCTTTCCTTCAGGCCGCGCTCGAGTTCGCGTAAGGCGGTGGCGTGCTGATCCAGCAAGCTGCGATCGCTCTTGTCGACGGCGTTGGCAACCTTGGCGATGTCGTCTTTAAGGCCGTCGAGGACGGAGCCGAGGTTCTCTCCTTCCTTCATTGATCCGTAGAGTTTGTCGAAGAGTTCGTAAGGGCTCGAGATCGGGGCGACGGGCTGGTTGGCACCAGCGTAGCTCCAGCGCGTCCAAGGATCAGCCCGATTGCCAACCGCGACACCGATTTCCAACGAACCGATGCGCGTCTTGGTCGCTGGATTGGACTGCAAGTATGTACGCAGGACCTGGTCGACGGACGGGCCGCTGGCCCACCCAGCGGGCGCACCGCCGCCGCCCATGATGTTACCGGGGAAGAGCTCGATGCCGGTGAGCAGGCAGCTCATGCCGCGCATGTGCGAATCGCCGTCACCGCGGACACGGTTGTTCACGCCCTTGAGCGTGAGCAGCTTATCCTTGAACGGCTCGAAGGGCTTCATGATCGCCTTGAGCTTGAAGTTCGCGCCTTCCTCGTCGGGCCAGAAGGCGGGCGGGACGATACCGTTAGGCGAGAAGACGAAGATGACCCGCTGGCGGCGGCCAGTGATCGGCTCGGCCGCGCCGAGCGAAGCGAGGCCTCCGAGGAGCGGTAACGCGGCGGCGGAGAGGCCGAGGCTGCGGAGGAAATCTCTACGATGTTGGAGCGACATGGGTCTTAGCGATTGGAAGGGGTGGAGGTGACGGTCGGGCGGAGCGCCGCGACGACGGCAACCTCGACGGCCAGATTGCGGACGTGGAACTTGTCGGCGCGGAACTGGGAGGTCAGCTGACCGAGCAACTCGGGCGAATAGGCCGCCGGCGGCTGCTTCACCATTTCCTGGAAGAGGTTGCGGACGAACCCGGTCTGGCCGGAAAGGCTTTCGGCGGCGTGGATCGCGACATCGCGGGCACCGGTGAGCTTGATGACGTTGCCGTCCGAGGTAGTGTAGTCGGAGGTCGGATCGACGGGCTTCTTGTTGTCGGTGGTGCGCACGCGGCCGACCGCGTCGAAACGCTCGAAGCTGAAACCGAGAGGATTGATCGTGACGTGGCACGACATGCAGGCGGGCTTGGAGGTGAGCTCGGTCACCTTCTCGCGCATAGTGAAGGAGGGGTCGAACTTATCATCCATGAACGCAATCGCCATGGGCGGCGGCTTGAGCATGAGGCCAAGGATGTTACGGGTCACGAAGACGCCACGGTGGATCGGCGAGGAGGACTTGGTGTAGGAGAAGGTCGCGAGGACAAACGGGTGCGTGAGCACGCCGCCGCGCTGGTCGGCATCCATCTTCACCGGCTGGAAGCCGGCACCGGCCTCGACCTTCTGGCCATAGAACTTGGCGAGGCGCTCGTTCATCAGGATGGTATCACTGAGCAGGAGCTGGCGGTAGTCTGACTGCTCGGACCAAACGACACTCTCAGCGAAGAGGTCCAGCGAGGTGCGGAGATCCATCACGACGCCTTGGTCGAAGCCCGGATATTCCTTCTGGTCCTTGGCGATCTCGGCCCCTTCTTCGACATGCAGCCAGTGGTGCAAGAAGTCGCGCAGCTTGGACTTGGCACGAGGATCCTTCATCATGCGCTGCGCCTGCAGGCGGACCTGAGCAGCGTCCTTGAGCTGGCCAGCCGCGGCGGCCTTTAAAAGCGCGGCGTCGGGGATGGAATCCCACAGCGCCAGCGCGAGGCGCGAGGCGACGGCGTAATCATCCTGCGGGCCGATACCTGGATAAAGGAAGGCGGGGTTGGAGAGCGTGAAGATGAAGGCGCGCTTGGCAGCTACTTCCGGGGCTACGGTGGCGGCGTAGATCGTAGTTAGGTCAGCCTTCTGTTCATCGGTCAGCGGGCGGCGGTACGCCATCTGCGCGAAACGCAAGGAGAAGGCCTTGAGCTTATCGCCGCGGTCCGGCGCGTCAGCCTTGGTGCCCGCGAGAGCGAACAAGTGCGGGCCGATCATCCCAGAGACCTGCAGCGCGCCTTTGGCGATGGCTTCCGTCCACTCGCGCGAGACCGAAGCACCGCGCTCATAGCCGATACTGCCGTCGTCCGGCGGTAGCGGCACGGAGATCACGCTGACCGGAGAGGAAGATTTCGGAGAAAGGTGCGTGCGAGGAATCACGACCCAGGCGCCGCCAGGCGGACGCCATTCGAGCCTCAGCGAAGCAGTCTTGTCCTTGTACTTGAAGAACTCGAGCTTGAGCGGGTAGCTGCGGCCGCCGAGGAGGAAAATCGGCGCTTGGACCGAACGCGTCATGGCGGAGCTTACCCAGATATCGATGAGGGCGTTCTTTTCGCTGCCGTTCTCGGGCGCGTTAACGTAGAGGCGGACGCCGTTGGGCGACGTGACCCGGAACTCATACTCGCCCGAGTCCGGCACGAGGACCGAGCCACTCCAGTTGATGGAAAACTGCGCGGCGTAGGTGCCCTTCTCGGGAGCCTTATCACTGAAGTCGAAATCGATGACTGGATCGACGTGTTGCTTGAAGGTAACTTCCGGACGATTCTGGTCCGGCTTCTTGGGGTCGCGCTCCGGTCGTTCGCGGTAAGTGCCGGCCAGCCCGCCCGTCTCAGTCGTGGCAGTCGCGTTGCGGAGCGAAGCGAGGAGGTCGGCGATGCTCTCGCGGTACTGACGGACGGTGAGGTGCGCGAGTTCGATGCGGGGCGGATGATTACGGGCACGAGCCTCGCCGGAATAGAAAGCCTTGTGGATGTATTCGGCGGAAGCCGTCGCGTCGGCCATCGACAGAGTGCCGGGGTCGTCTTCAGGCATCTCGCGTGCGATATACTTGGCTAGGGAAGCGATGGACTTCTCTCCGACGAGGGGTTCGTCGGCCTTACCGGCGATGCCTTCGCCGACGGGTCCGTGACAACTCATGCAGTCCTGGCGGTAGACGACCTCGCCCGCACGCGGAGCAGCGAGATTCTTCTTATAGTAGCGCTGGCCTTGGCGGCCGGCGAAGACCAGAGAGGCGAGGACGACGAGCGCGGCCACGACCTTGATGGACCGGGAAAGGGACATGGGGTTCTGACCCCTAAACTCACGGGGAAGTTCCTCTAAATCAAGCCCGCCTCTCCGAAACTAAACCACCCTTTACCCGCCGGATCGGCCTCCGGGCGACCGATGACGACATGGTCGAGCAATTCCACGCCCACGACCCTCCCGGCATCGGCCAATTGCCGGGTCACGGCCCGGTCGGCCGGGCTCGGGGTGGGGTCTCCGCTGGGGTGGTTATGCGCCACGATCGCCGCCGACGCAGCATGCTTCAGAGCCTGCCGGAAGACCTCACGGGGGTGCAGGAGCGAACTCGTCGCGGTCCCCGAACTGACCTCGTGCAGCGCGAGCAGCCGGTTACGTCGGTTCAGGCAGAGGACCCAGCACTTCTCAACCGCGAGGCCAGCCGCGAACGGCTCGAGCCGCGCCCAGACCTTGGCGGGCGCGTCGAGTTTCTCGCCAGGATCATGCGCGCGTTCACGGATTCTTCGCGCGAGTTCCATCGCGGCGGTGAGCTCGGCGGCCTTCGCCGGACCAAGGCCATGCACGCGGCCGAAGTCATGCGTATCCCACGTCGCCAACGCGGCCAGCGAACCGGACTCTGCGAGTAACGCCGAGGCGACGACCGGCGCTGGCGCACCTTTAGTGCCGGTGCCGATGAGGAGTTCGATGAGCTCGGCATCGAGCAAGGCACGCGGACCAAGGCGCACCAGCCGCTCGCGCGGACGATCTTGGGAAATCATCCCGTCACGCTGGCGGCGTGACGGCGGCGCTCAAGCGGACCTACTACCCAGCGGTTCCACCCAGGCGACGGTAGTGGGCCAGCACCTTGCCGTAAGCCGGCGTCAGCGCCTCGAGGGACGCGACGTTCAGGCCTAGGTCCTTAATCAGGCCGTCGCGCAGGCCGTAAATCCAAGCGTGGACCTCGACCTTCTGGCCGCGGGCCCAGGCATCCTGCATGACAGTGGAGTGACAGACATTGGCCGCCTGCTCAATGACGTTGAGCTCGCAGAGCGTGTCCAACTTCGCGGGGCCGAGCACAGACTCGACGACGATGGCGTGCTTGTGGTGCACATCGCGGACATGACGCAGCCAATTGTCGACGAGGCCTACATTGCGGCGCTCGAGCGAGGCCTGCACGCCACCACAGCCGTAGTGCCCACAGACGATGACGTGCTCAACCTTGAGGACGTCCACCGCGTACTGCAGCACCGAGAGGCAATTCAGGTCGGAGTGGACGACGACGTTGGCGACGTTGCGATGCACGAAGAGCTCGCCGGGTAGCAGGCCGACAATCTCGTTGGCGGGGACGCGGCTATCGGAGCACCCGATCCAGAGGTAGCGGGGATTCTGCTGCTTGGACAGGGTCTCGAAGAAAGCAGGGTCTTGGCGACGAACGCTTTCTGACCATTCACGATTTTTCCCGAACAAGTTTTCGATGGAAGACATCGAAGGCACTTTCATTGGGAAATGCCTTGGGCGAGCAAGCGAATAGGGTAATTTCCCCTTTTAGCCCGCCGCGCTGGGTGCTATCGGCGAAGCCTCCGAGACGCGCCTCGGAGCGAAAACTGCGTGTTTATCGACCTTTACGACGTCCCAAGGCTGCCTTCTGCGCCTTCCCTCCGGACGGGGGTTGAAACTCCGCCCGTCGCGTGGTGTATTATCCATAACATGAAGACCAGCCTCCTCGCCTTGCTCGCCGCCGCCGCACTCGCTTCGGCCGCCACCACGAACGAAAAGCCCCCGACTTCCAGCAAGGGAACCGTCGTGGTCGACAAGCCGAAGGCCACAACCGACAAGAAGAAGCCCAAGAAGGAAGTCCCAGCCGCGGCCGCGCTCGCCGAACCGGTCTCGCTCGTCGCTGAGTCCGTCGACGCCGCCACCCAGATTGCGATGGAAGCCGCCAAGGTCGCGCAGGCCGAAGCCGCTAAGCTCGCCGCCATCGGCACCGACAAGGCCGCCTCCCCTTCCAACGCCAAGCTCGCCGAAGCCGCAGTCGTCGCCGGCGCCACCGCCGCCAAGGAACTGAAGAAGGCCAAGAAGGAATCCGATGCCGAGAAGAACGAGAAGCCGGAAGCAAAGAAGCCCGAGGCCGAGCTGAAGCCGGCCACCAAGCCGGCCACCAAGCCGACCGCGAAGAAGCCCGCCCAGGATACGACTGCCCTCTAAGCAAGCCGTCTCCCTTAAGAAGCCCCGGATGACGGGGCTTTTTCATGCCTAGCTGCGAAGCCCTTGAAACTTCCCCCGGCTTTCGCTGTATCATCCCTAACCCCATGAAGCCTTCCGTCCTCGCCCTCCTGCTCACCGCCGCCCTCGCCGTAGCCGCCGAGCCCGCCAAGGAAACCGCGCCCGCCCCAGAGCCGAAGCCTTTCTTCGACCCCAACGCCCCGGCCCCGACGGTCGATCCGACCAAGCCCGTGCCCGAGCCTTCCATCCCGACACCAGAAAAGAAGAAGCCCGTCGTGACTGAAAAGAAAAAGAAGAAGGAGAAGAAGTAAGGCTGGGGCAGCACCATGTGCTGTCCCTGGTGCAAAAGTGCGAATCGGCGAGAGCGCCTGTGCAAAAGTGCAAA
>JBEEKW010000088.1:0-6955 GCA_041168485.1 Verrucomicrobiota bacterium | reverse complement strand
AGGGCGCCACCGGAGAGGAGCAAGGAGAACGCCTGGACGACGCCATAGGCGTGGGAGTCGTCTTCGGTGAGTTCGTTAGGCACGCCGTCAGCAAAGACAGCCCCTGCCGGACTTCCAAGTTTCAAGTTTCCCGGGGCGGGAATAATCCACCCCCAGAAGCTGGCTTAGTGGCCGCCGAGACCTTCGTGCTCCTTGATGTATTCCTGCTTCAGGCCCAAGGCTTCCGGGGCATGTAAGACGAGCATCTTCATGCGCACGTCGGCCGGGACCGTCGAAGCCGTGGCTTTGGAAACCACGATCATCAGGATGATCGACAGCGGCACGGCCCAGATGGCGGGCTGTTCGCAAAGGATGCGGACGAGGGGGTTCGCGACCCAGAAGTCGGCCAGCGACTGCACGGCGTAGACGTCAGATAGCGTGGTGAGGGTGATTGCGCCAAGCGCCATGAGACCGCCGACAAGCATGCCGGTCGCCGCGCCTTTCATCGTCATACCGCGCCACCACACGCTCATGAATAGCAGGGGGAAGTAGCTGGCCGCCGCGATGGCGAAGGCCTGGCCGACGAGGTAGTTGATGTTGAGCTTTTCGACCTGAGTGCCGAGGCCGACGGAGACGACGCCAATAATAACGGCGGCCCACTTGAAGGCCTTGAGGCGTTGCTCCGGGGAGGAGTCGGGCTTCAGCATGCGGCCGTAGATGTCGTGCGCGAGGGCGCTGGACATGGAGACGAGCAGTCCGGAGAAGGTGGACATGAACGCGGCGAAGGCGCCGGCGCAGGTGATGCCCGAAAGGACGGAGCCGAGGAGCGGGTAGTCGCGACCAGCGAGCAGCGTGGGCAGTTCGAGCACGACCTTATCCGTTCCCTTCGAGCCGATGGCTTCGTAGAGTTCCGGCATGAGCGAGCGACCGATGACGCCGTAGACGGGCGGGAAGACGTAGAAGACGCCGATCAAGATCATCACCCACATCGTGGTGCGTTTGGCGGCGACGCCGTCTGGGTTGGTGTAGAAGCGGACGAGGATGTGCGGCAGGCCAGCGGTGCCGCAGACGAGCGCGATGATCAACGAGTAGGTATAGAGGAGCGAGTAGGGCTTCTTGTTCGCTTCGAGCGCGGCTTTCTCCTCGGGGGTCTTGGCGGCCTTGATGGCGTTGTCGACGGCCTTGGTGGTCAGGCTGCCGAACGGCGCGATCCACTGTTCATCCTTCGGAGCCTTGGCGGGAAGGGCCTTGCGCTCGATGCCTGCGGGGGCGGCGGCGACGGTTTCCTGGGCGGTCTTGTTGGCCTCGAGGTGCTGCTGATAATGGCCGACGATAGAGGCCAGCACGAAGATCGGGATAGTGATGGCGAAGACCTTAAGCCAATACTGGAAGGCCTGGACGAGCGTGATGCCCTTCATGCCGCCGAGCGAGACGTTGAGGGTGATGACCGCGCCGACGACGATGACACCGACGGAGTAGTGCAGGCCGGGGAAGATGTAGGCGAGCGTCGTGCCGGCGCCCTTCATCTGGGGCATGGTGTAGAAGAAGCCGATGAACAGGACGAAGCAGACGGCGATCTTGCGGAACACGGGCGAGTCATAGCGGCCTTCGGCGAAGTCCGGGATGGTGTAGGCGCCGAAGCGACGCAGCGGGCCGGCGATGAAGAGCAGCAGGAAGAGGTAGCCGCACGCGTAGCAGACGGGATACCAGAGCGCGTCGTAACCGTTGAGCATCACCATGCCCGCGACGCCCATGAAGGAGGCGGCGGAGAGGTATTCGCCGGAGATGGCGGAGGCGTTCCAGCCGACGGAGACCGAGCGGCCCGCGACGAAGAAGTCGCCGGCGCTCTTGGACTTACCGGCGGTCCAGAAGCCCATGCCGACGGTGATGACGACGGTGACTAGGGAGCAGATGGCGATCCAAGGATCGATGCCTGCGGCGGCGAGGAGGGCATTCATGTTACTTGGTCAGGCCGGCAAGGGCGGCTTTAGCTTCGGCATCCTCGAGCGCGATGGAGCGCTTGATGAAGATATAGGAGATGATCCACACGAAGGGGAAGAAGAGCACGCCGAGGATCAACCACGTGAGCGTGAAGCCGTAGACGCGCTGGGCCATGAACTCTGGCTGGAAGTAGTTCAGCAAGGGTAGGGCGACGAGCGCGACGACGAAGCACAGCGCGCAGGCGATGGAGAGCTTCAGCTGGTCGCGCATCAGGCGCGCCAGGAACGCATCCGAATGGATGGAATCAGGGGTGGAGGGGGTCTCGCTCATGGGGTTGGCAGTAGTCCGTGCAATTATCTGCGGACTGCAAACCCGATGATTTTAGGTTGCCCGCCCTTCTTGCAAGAGTATTGCAATAAGGAAACCCCCACTACTTCCCGTGACCCACCTCTCCCGTTCTTTCATCTTCGCCGCGGCCAGCCTTTCTCTTTCGGCGCAGGAACCTACCCCGCAGAAACTCTCCACGGTGGTGATCAAGGGTTCGGCCATCGGGGGCGAGGTCACGGCTCTTACGCCTTCGCTGCAGTTGAGCGGTAAGGCCCTCGAAGCTTTATCCGCTTCGACTCTTGGTAACGTGCTCGCTGATATTCCGGGCGTGGCTTCGAGCTACTTTGGTCCTAACTCAGGCCGCCCAGTGATTCGTGGGCTCGAAGGCGATCGACTCAAGATCGCCCAGAACGGTACGAGCAGCCTCGATGCGTCCAGCGCGAGTCCTGATCATGCGGTGAGCGTCGATCCGCTGACGATCCGTGAAGTCCAGGTGCTCCGCGGTCCGGCGGCCTTGCTCTATAGCTCGAGCATCCTGGGCGGTGTCGTGAACGTGATCGATAACCGTATCCCGGTCGAACGTCTCCCGCGCGCGACCACGCTCTTCGGTCGCATGGGTTCCGTCGACGGTTTGCGGGCGCTTTCCGTGCTCACCGAAGGTACCGCTGGCGATTTCGCCTACCACCTCGATGGTTTCACGAAGACAACCGAAGACCTGTCGACGCCGCTCGGCCGCATCGCCGATACGGCCAGCGACAGCCGCGGCGCCGGTTTCGGCCTCTCGCGTGTGGGTGCCTTTGGTTACGTGGGCCTTTCTTACTCAGGCTTGAACTCGACCTATGGTGTAACTGAGCCAGGTATCGAGATCGGACTCCGCCAGCGCCGCTGGGATCTGGCCGGCGCGGTGAACGCTCCCGTGGCGGCCTTGAAATCGGTCAGCTACAAACTCGGGGTCTCGGATTACGCGCACTCGGAGTTCGATGGCGGCGTCGCGGGCAGCACGTTCGCTAATCAGGGCTGGGATGGACGCGTCGATTTCGAGCTGACAAAGATTGGCTCGCTCGAAGGCGTAGTGGGTCTCCAGTCCGGACGCTTCGATTTTTCGGTCGTGGGCGACGAGGCTTTCTTGCCGACCACCCGCAATGCTAACGACGCGCTCTTCGGCTCGTTCGTGCAATCGCTTTCCGCCGACTCCCGCCTTCGCTACGGGTTCCGCGTCGAGTCCGCCAAGGTCTCCGCCGACGCCTGGACGCACGAAGGTCTCGTGAGTAATCCCGGGGCAGCCTCCGCTACGTTCACGCCCGCAAGCCTCGCGATCGCCTGGGTCAAGGACCTGAACGCCCAGTGGGCGACGACCTTTAGCCTCACCCGCACCGAGCGCGCGCCGAACTTCCAAGAACTCTTCGCCGACGGCCCTCATCTGGGCACCGATGCTTATGAGGTCGGCGATCGCACCCTTGGCAAAGAGCAGGGCTTTGGTCTCGAACTTGAATTGACCAAGACGCGCGGTGCAGTCTCCGGCAGCGTCTCGATCTATTTTAACCGATTCAGTTCCTTCATTGCCCAGCAGGCGAACGGGTATGGTCCGAACCTGACCAGCGTCGGAGGCCCCAATTATTCGCTGGGCGGTGCCGATCAGCTTGCTCGCTACGACTTTGTCTCCGTGCCGGCTGACTTCTTTGGCGCTGAGACGAAGATCAACTATCAGCTCCATGATACCGCGACCTCCAAGCTGGGGCTCGAATTTTTCGGTGACTTCGTCCGGGCTTCGAACCGCGACACCTCCGAAGCTTTGCCTCGGATCTCGCCTGGTCGCCTAGGCGCGGCTCTACATGGGCTGGCTTCGGGTTGGTCCTGGCGCCTCGACGCTGCCTATCATCTCGCCCAGAACCGACTCGCGACCGACGAGACTCCGACGGCCGGCTACACGATGGTCGGTGCCAGCCTAGGCCATGATTTCAAACTAGCTGGCACCGATGCCCGCTTCACGCTCCGGTTGACGAATCTCTTCGACGTCGAAGCCCGCAACGCCTCCTCCTTTATCAAGGATGCCTTGCCGTTACCGGGCCGCGGGCTAGAAGCAGGTCTGAAGTTGAGCTTTTGACCTTTGTCCACCGCCGCCTCCATCGCCCCCTCGGAACGCGTCTGCGCTTGGGCCGCCGCCCTCGGAGGATGCGCGGTGGCAGTCTGCCTCCTCGGCGTCTGGGCCGATCCCGTCCGCGCACCGGACGGGCATGACCACGACCATGGCCCGGGTGCGCCGGTGCAATATTTCACGCCGCCTCCTTCCGCGTCGGCCGCCGCTGCCGCATCCCCGTCGGCGCCCTCTGTGGCCTTGCCGGCTCCCGTCGTCGTGATCGCCCTCGCTGAGGTGGCTCCGGTCGTTCCTATCACCACCGCGCCGGCCTTGATTGCCTTGGTGGCGCCAGCCGCAGTGTCTGCGGGTCGCGTCTCCGCTGCCGTCGTCTCACCTAACACTGCGCTGGTCGCGGAGCGTTTCACGGCGAACATGCCAGGTGACTTTCCCGAACCGCCTTACCCGCGCTGGGCTCGTCAGCAGGGACTCCAAGGCGACATGCTGGTCCTCGTCGAGGTCTCCGCCGCCGGCGCGCCCGTGAGCGTCGTGGTCCGCGAGTCTTCCGGCTCGGCTCCCCTTGATGCCTATGCGCTCGAATGGGTGCGCCGCAACTGGACCTGGGGTCCGGGTTCTCCGCGCCGCTTCCTCGTCCCCTTTGTTTTCCAATTACGCTAACACCATGCAACCCCTCCTCGCTAACGCTGCGGTCGACCTTTTCCTCAAGGGTGGACCGATCATGTATCCGCTCCTGCTCGCCGGGCTCGTCGCCGTCGCGGTCGTCGCCGAACGTCTGGTCTGGTGGTTGCGCGTTGCTGGCCGCCGCGATGCCCGCGCCGTCGCCGCGTCGCTGGCCGCGGCTGAAGCCGGGGATTGGGCCGCTGCTGAGAAGGCGGTCGCGCAATCCGCCGACCCAGTTGCTCGCGTCCTGCGCGCCGGGTTGGTTCACCGGACCGGCTCGTTTGAAGGTGCGGTGCAGGTGGCTTCCGCCGCCGAGCTGCGCGAGGCCGCCCGTTACATCACGGTCTTGGACACGCTGGTGACGCTGGCCCCGCTCCTCGGTCTTCTGGGCACCGTGACTGGCATCATGGGGTCGTTTAATTCCATTGGAGCCGATGAGCTGGCCGTGACCAAGGTCACCGGCGGCATCGGCGAGGCGCTCATCGCGACCGCCGCGGGCCTGGGTATCGCCATCGTGACGCTCCTTCCGCTCAACCTGCTTTCGGGTCGTCTCAGCGGCCTGCAGGCCGACCTCGAAGCCGCCGCGACGAGCCTCCAGGTCAGCATCCAGAAGGGCAGGGTGTCGTGAAGATTCCGTCTCCTCTACCGCATCGGCGCGCGCGGCTAGAAATCATCCCGTTGATCGACATCATGTTCTTTCTCCTGGCGTCCTTCATGCTCGTTAGCGTCACACTGCATAAGAACCACTGCATGCCCGTGCACCTCGAAGGCGCGGCCACCGCGCAGTCCGAATTGAAGCCCGACGCCGTCACGATCTCGGTCGACCGCGCCGGCCAGGTCTTCGTCAATCGCCAGGCTTCCACGCTGCCCGACCTCCGCGCCTTGCTCGCCACCCGCGTGAAGGCCAACGCCGGCCTCGCGGTCTATATCGCCGGTGACGCCGACACTCCGCACGGTCGGATGATCGACATCCTCGATTTCGTGCGTAGCGCCGGCGTCCAGAAAGTCGCCTTCACCGTCAAAGCCGCTGTCCGATGAACGCCCGCTGGCCGCTCGTCCTCGCCGCGCTCTGCGTGGCGCTGTCCGTTTTCTGTGCCATGCAGTGGGGGCGCGAGGCCGACCTGCGTGCGGACTTGCTCTCCGTCCGTACCGCCGAGCGCGACCTGCGCACGAAGTCCGCCGAGGCCATCCGCCTCGGCGAGACCTATGCGAGCGAGATCCGTCGGCTCGACGCGCGGGTCGGCGATCTCAAGCGATCTGAGGAGACCTTACGTAAGGAACTCGCCGCGGCTCGTTCCGCCGAACAGGCCGCCCGCCAGTCCATCGCGGAGCTCGCGCCGCTACGGACGTCGCTTGCGAAGCAGAACGAGTCAATCAGGCGTCAGAACGAGACTGTCACGAAGCAGAACGCCGCGATTCGCTCCCAGAACGAGAGCTTGCGTAAGCTCGTCGAGGAACGTGACGCCGTCGTGCGCCTGCTTAACGAGCGGACCGAACTCCTGAACAAGCTCAACGCTGCCGGGTCCTCGAAGTAAGCGGGCACGAAAAAGGGCCGACTTGCGTCGGCCCTTTGATTTCCGGTTTCCCGGCGACCTTTACTTGGTCGTGTACTCGGCCTGGGCGCCGCGGATGTTGCGCTTCTGGACCCAGGGCATGAGGGCGCGGAGACGCTGGCCGGTCTTTTCGATCGGGTGGTTCTCGCCCTTCTTGAGGAGCTTGTTGTAGTTCTTGAGGCCGCCCTTGTATTCCTTGACCCACTGGGCGGTGAACTTGCCGGATTGGATTTCCTTGAGGATGTCGCGCATCGCCTTGCGGGACGAGCTGTTGATCACGCGGGGACCGCGGGTGATGTCCCCGTACTTGGCGGTCTCGGAGATCGAGAAGCGCATGCCGGAGATGCCGGACTCGACCATGAGGTCGACGATGAGCTTCAGCTCGTGGAGGCACTCGAAG
>JBEEKW010000087.1:0-6958 GCA_041168485.1 Verrucomicrobiota bacterium | reverse complement strand
TTGGTGAAGACGCCGAGCAGGTGGCCATCCTCGTCGACGACGTTACAGATGAGGGCCGGGTTCTGGACGATGCGGCGGCGGGCCACGGAAAGTTTCTCCTGCGGTTTGAAGGTGAAGGCGTCGCGCTGCACGAGTCCTCCGACGAGCGTCGAAGCGCGGACAGCCCAGGCGGTGGTGGCGCTATCCGTGTCGGCGTAGGCGACAGAGACTTTGGCGGCCTTGGCGCGCTCAAGGACGTCGGCCTTCATGCGGTGGCCGCCGGTGACGATGATGATGCGGACGCCCATCTCGATGGCGCGTAGGTGCACGTCGGAACGGTCGCCGACGACGATGACGCTCTTGTTGTTCGGAATGCCTTCGACGGTCGCCGACTTGCCAAAGGATTCGAGTTCCATGGCCGCGACGCGGACATACAGTTCATCGACCGTCGCGGCATCGTAGGAGACCACTTCGGTGCCGCCGATGGAGCGGATGATCGCGTTGATCGAACTGGTGACCTTGCGCATCGACGTGGCACGCTTGGGTTTCGGGATGAAGTAATCGCCGAGGCTGAAGATGGAGACGTAGCCTTCGAGACGGCCGTCGTTGCCGACGACCGGCAGGGCGCGTACGTCATGCAGATCGAGGAGTTCGAGCGCGCGGGCGCACGTGTCGTCGACGCTGACCTTGAACGGGTCGCGGTGCATGATGTCTTCGATGCGCGGGATGACGTCGCCGACGAATTCGGGGAGCGCCGCGCCGAAACGGTTCAGGATCGCGTCGATGCGCGCGTTGGAATTGCCGCAACGGGCAGGCTTGAAGCCAGGCTGGCCGGAAGCCTCCTTGAAGGCAGCGTAGGCGAGGGCTGAGCAGATCGCGTCGGCATCGGGATTCTTGTGGCCGATGATGTACGTCGGTTGGGCGGAACGGGACAAAGGAAGGGGAGGAGGGACGGACATATCGGTCGACGCGGGAGGCGTAGGGCGTTTGTAAGGGTGGGATGTAGGGGAGGGAAGATTAATGGGGTGAAGCCGGAGGCTTCGGGGGTGATTGCGGCTAGCGGTTAGCGGATAGCGGTTGGGCAGTGAACTTAATTGAACCTTTGTGAAACCGGTCGGCATTCATGCCTCAGGTGGGTAGGGTCGGGACCGCGTCACGACCTAGCTGTCTGGAGGTAGGGGCAGCACCGCGTGCTGCCCTAGTGGATTTCGTTTCGGGTGGCGGGTGGCAGCCCCGGGTGGCCGGTGGCGGGGCTGTCTTGAGGTAGGGACGTGATTGCCATCACGTCCGTGGGCGGACGGAGTTTGGAATGGTTGGTGATCTTGCCCGTCTCCACGCACATGCCTCTGGGAACGGCGGTCATGGCAATGACCGCCCTACCCACTGATGGCCGTCACCCGTCACCTGTAAGTTGCCTCGCTGTCTCTTCCCAGCCGCCAACCGCTAACCGCTAGCCGCTAACACCACCGCCTCCTTTCCTCCTGTCCTCTTGTCCTCTCGCCCTCTATCTTCACGCAAATGTCCTCTCTTTTCTCTCCTCTTAAAGTAGGCGCGCTCACGCTCCCGAACCGCATCCTGATGGCACCCTTGACCCGTTGCCGCGCCGAAGGCGCCAACGTCCCGACGGACCTGATGGCCGAATACTACGCCCAGCGCGCCAGCGCCGGCCTGATCATCGCCGAGGCCACCACGGTCTCGCCCCGCGGCCATGGTTATCCGAACACCCCGGGCATCTACACTGACGAGCAGGTCGCCGGCTGGAAGAAGGTCACCTCCGCCGTGCACGCCAAGGGCGGCCGCATCTTCCTGCAGCTCTGGCACGTCGGCCGCATCTCGCACCCGGACTACCAGCCGAACGGTGAACTCCCCGTCGCCCCGTCTGCCATCAAGCCGAAGGGCCAGGTCTGGACTGGCAAGGAGATGGCCGACTACGTCGTCCCCCGCGCCCTGCACATCGAAGAGATCCCCGGCATCGTGGCTGAATACGTCAAGGGCGCCCGCCTCGCCAAGGAAGCCGGTTTCGATGGCGTCGAGATCCACAACGCCAACGGCTACCTACTCGACCAGTTCCTCCGCAGCGGCACTAACACCCGCGAAGATGGCTACGGCAATTCCCTCGCAGCCCGCGCGCGCCTGACCCTCGAGGTCGCCAGTGCCGTCATCTCCATCTGGGGTTCGGATCGCGTGGGCATCCGCCTCTCGCCCGGCGGCGTGTTCAATGACATGTCCGACGCCAATCCGACCGAGACCTTCGGTTACCTTCTCCGCGAGCTCTCCAAGCTCGAGCTCGCCTACGCCCACGTCACCCGCGTCACCGCACAGGATATCGCGCACGGCGCGACCAGCGGCGTCGGCCCCAAGGAACTGCGCAAGGATTTCAAAGGTGTGCTCATCACCGCCGGCGGCTTCGATCGCGCGCAGGCCGAGCAGGCCATTGCCGAAGGTTGGGCGGATGCTGTCGCGTACGGCGTGCCGTTCCTTTCCAATCCTGATCTCCCTCGTCGCCTCCAGGAAAATCTCGTGCTCAATACCCCCGACGAAGCTACCTTCTACGCCTCCGGCCCGAAGGGATATACGGATTATCCCGCGGCGAAGTAAGCGCCGCTGATAAGTTGACCAGTTGATCGGTTGGCCAGTGGGCCAGAGGAGGGTGAAGCCGTTGATGAGTTGGACAGAAACGATGCTTCAACCCTTTCTGCCTGATCCGTTATGGAGCATCTCGGTTCTGGCCAACTGGCCAACCGATCAACTGATCAACTTGCTGCTTTTGCCGCTCAGTGATGTCCGCCGGCCTGCTTCTCGGCTTCTTCCTTCTTCTTATCCCACTTGTGGTGACCGTCCGGAAGGGTGCCGCCGAGTTCGTACAGCTTCACCTTGTTATTGACCATGGATTCGCGCGTCAGTCCGGTCAGCGAATACTGGCTCTGCAGGAAGATGGCTTCTTCGGGGCAGACTTCTTGGCACAGGCCGCAGTAGATGCAGCGCAGCATGTTGATCTCGAATTCCTTCGGCGCCTTCTCGACGTGGGCGTTGGTGGCGTCTTCGGAAATCTCACCAGGGGTGATGCGGATGGCCTTGGGCGGGCAGACGAATTCGCAGAGTTGGCAGGAGACGCACTTCTCGCGGCCATTCGGATCCATGATCAGCGTGGGCACGCCGCGATAGTTCTTCGGGATGGTGGGGCGTTCTTCCGGATACTGGAGCGTCACGGACGGACGAACCATGTTGTCCCAAGTGACCTTGAGGCCCGCGAGGATCTGCGGGAGATAGGTACGCTCGGCGAGGGTGAGCGGACGACGTTCGACGACTTTGATGGCCATGGTGTGGGTTATCCGCGGATGGCGTACCATGCGAAGTACGCGAGAAGGTTGAGGACAGCGATGGGCAGGAGCACGCGCCAGCCGATACGCATCACCTGGTCATACCGGAAGCGTGGAAGGGTCCAGCGCACCCAGACGAAGAAGAACAGGAAGAAGCAGAGCTTGAGGAAGAACGTGGCGACGCCGATGAGCGAGCCGATCCAGCCTTCACCGACGGTCGGCATCCACGGCAACACGTGCCAGCCGCCGAGGAACATCAGGATGAACAACGTCGAGCCGATGATCATGTGGCTGTATTCGGCCACAAAGAAGATGCCGAACTTGAAGGCGCCGTATTCGGTGTGGAAGCCGCCGACGAGATCGGTCTCGGATTCCGGCATGTCGAACGGATGGCGGTTCGTCTCGGCGAACACGCAGATCAGGAAGACCAGCGCGGCGATGGGTTGGGTGAGGATGTTCCAAGCGCCGCTCTGGGCGTTGACCATCGCGACGAGGCTGAGGCCGTGGTCTTCGCCCGGGACGGAGGTCGCGAGAAAGATCGTGAGCACCGACAAGCCCATCGCGAGTTCGTAGGAGATCAGCTGGGCGGCGCCGCGGACAGCGCCGAGGAAGGGGAACTTCGAGTTGGCGGACCAGCCGGCGAGGGCGATGCCGTAGACGCCGAGGGAGCTGACCGCGAACATGAACAGCACGCCGACGTCGGCGCCCTGCGTGAGCGAGATGGCGTAGCGCTTCCCTTCGTAGAGGAACTCACCGAACGGCAGCATCACGAGCACCGCCAGTGCAGGCGCGAGGGCGATGATCGGCGCGAGGACGTAGTAGAACTTGCGGACGTGTCCGGGGAGCGCGTCTTCCTTGAAGAGGAACTTACCGCCGTCAGCGGCGGGCTGGATGAAGCCACCCTTCGCCAGGAAGGTCCCGATGAACGGGATCCAGCCGATGAGCGGGTGCATGGTGCGGTTCGGGCCGACGCGGCCTTGGATCCAGGCGGAGGCCTTGCGCTCGAGCAGCACGCTGTAGCCGGCGATCGTCATCACGATGAGGATGAGCGTCAGGCCGCGCGCGGCCGTGAAATGCCAGGCCGGCGAGAGGATGAGGTCGTGGAGGAGCTGTTCCATGGTCGTCTGGGCTTAGGCGACGGCGACCGGGGCGAACTTCAGCAGCTTGCCTTCGGGGAACTTGTGGGCAGCGAACGCGGCGCCGTCGAGCTGCACGCCCTCGGCGGGCAGCAGGCGTCCGTCGAGTCCGGCGAGCATGGGGACGTCGGCGGAGAGCTCAGCCCAGACCGCGGCGGCGTCGGCGCGGGCGAGACGGGCGAGCACGAGCGCGTCGGGCAGCACGCCGGTCGGGCCGGGGACGGCCTGGGCGAACGACTGCAGGCGGAACTGGCAGTTGATGAACGTGCCGCTGCGCTCGAACACCGTGAGGGCGGGGAGCACGACTTCGGCGGCGGCGGTCGTCACGTTGTGATGCGTGGCGAGGACGACGCTGCGGACCTTGGCGAGCGCCGAGGCGGGCAGGCCGAGCATCGCGGCGTCTTCGCGCACGATGAGGACGGACTTCACCTTGCCGGCTTCGATGTCGGCCGCGAGGGCCTTCAAGTCGGCGACGGGCGCGCGGTCGGTGAGACCCGTGACGAGGGCGCCGCGGAAATTCGGGGTGCGGTCTTCGGAGACCAGGAGGCCGTCGCCTTTGCCCACGTGAGCGGGGATGTAGACCGTGGCGTGCTTCGCTTGGGCGAGACGCGCGAGGAGGCGCTGCTCTTCGACGGACATGTGGGACGAGCCCACGATCGCGAGCGCTCCGGCGGACAGGGCTTCGGACGCAGCGGCGAAGGCGGCTTCGACCGTCGCCTTCTCGTTCTTCACCGTCGCATTCGTCACGCGGTTCGGGGCGTCGACGGACTTGAAAATTTCGCGGCCAGAGTCGGCCATCCACGTGTCATTCACGGCGTCGTTCTGGCGCGGCGTGATGCGGTAGATCTTACCTTCGCGGGACCAGACGGTCGTGTTCGCGCCGGCGGAGGATTCGGTGTCGATGCTCGGCGTCTGCTTCAGGAACCAGACGCGCATCTTGAAGCGGAAGTCGGTGCTCGTGAGCGCGCCGACCGGGCAGATGTCGACGGTGTTGAGCGAGTAGTTGTTATCCAGTTCGCGGCCCGGGAAGCAGGTCAGCGTGTTGTAGGAACCGCGGTTGACGAAGCCCAGGACGGGGTCCTTGGCGATCTCGCTGGAGAAGCGCACGCAGCGCGAGCAGAGGATGCAGCGTTCGTCATCGAGCGTGACGCGCGGCCCGAGGCGGGTCTTCTTCGGCTTCGCGTTCTTCTCGTCTACATAGCGCGAATAACCACGGCCGTATTCGGCGGAGAACTCCTGCAGCTTGCACTCGCCGGCTTGGTCGCAGATCGGGCAATCAAGCGGGTGGTTGAGGAGAAGCATCTCCGTGACGCCTTCGCGGCAGGCCTTGACGCCGGGCGATTCAAGACGCACGTGCAGTCCCGGAGAGACGTTGGTGGCGCAGGCGATGGCTGGCTTAGGCTGCCAACCGATCTTCGGTTGGCCGTTTTCCATTACCAATTCGTTCGTCGCGCGGTCGCGCATCGGCGAGCCGAGCTCGACCAGGCACATCCGGCAATTGCCGGCGACCGGGAGCTTCGGGTGGTAGCAATAGTGGGGGACTTCTTTCCCGATTTTGCCCAGCGCATCGACCAGATTGGCCCCGGCAGGGACCTGGTGCTCGACGCCGTCGACGTTGATGGTGACCAAAGAAGGTTTGTTGTCCGTGACCATGGGTCTGGAAAGTTAACCGCAAGTTAGGTGACCCCCTACCTGCCGCAAGGGGAAAGGCGGGAAAAGGGGCTGTATTAGGGGTTGGGGTAGGGGTGGGGGTAGGGGTAGGTAAGGAACGGAGGGCCGGAGGCTGTATTGGGTAGGGATGCGATGACATCGCATCCGTTCGCAGCCCTGCGTGCCGTGAGCCGGGTAGGATCACCGACCTTTCTTATGTCCGTCCGCCCACGGATGCGATGTCATCGCATCCCTACCTAGTTACGCAATCCGGCTCCAGAGCACCTTGAGGTAACGGCCGTCGGGGTGGTTGGAGGCGTTGGGGTGGTCGCCGCCGGGGCCGGTGCGATCGAAGATCTGGAGGCGCTTCTGGTAGCGATGTGCGGCCTTGCTGACGAGGTCCTCGAAGGACTCTGGGGAGACGAGGCCGGAGCAGGAGCAGGTCACGAAGAGGCCGCCGGGGGCGACGAGCTGCATGGCGAGGACGTTGAGATCGTTATACTTCTTGAGGCCTTCGGCTTCGAATTCCTCGTCGCGGCTATCAACAAACTTGGGCGGGTCGCAGAGGACGAGGTCCCAGGTCTTACCGTTCTTCTGCATCTGGCGGATCCACGTGAAGGCGTCGGAGTGGACGAAGTCGATGCGAACGTTGTTCAGGTTCATGTTCCGCTTGGCCATCTCGATGGCCTTCTCGTCGAGGTCGACGCCGGTGACTTCCGTGGCGCCGGCCAGCTTGGCGGCGATGGAGAAGCCGCCGGAGTAGCAGCAGAGGTCGAGGACTTTGAGGCCCTTGGCGAGGGCGCCGAAGCGGCGACGGTTGTCGCGCTGGTCGCAGAAGAAGCCGGTCTTGTGGCCTTCGGCGAAGTCGACCTC
>JBEEKW010000086.1:0-7066 GCA_041168485.1 Verrucomicrobiota bacterium | reverse complement strand
ACGATGGGGGCGAACTGCTCGTTGATCTCCTTGCTGGGGTTGATGATCTGGTCGAGGAGGTCGTGCGGGCTGTAGCGGCCACCGGCGCCAGTCAGGTCGGGGCCGTTCATGCCGCCGGCGTTACCGTAACGGTGGCAGGCGAAGCAGGCGGCGGCGCCGAACATCTTGCGGCCGTTCTCGAAGTTACGTCCCTTCATGCCAGTGCTTGCGGCGGCGCTGAGCTCTTCGAGCGTCCAATTCTTGGGCGTGCGGCCAGCGAAGATGGCGCCGACGTTCTCATAAGCCGATTTGACAGGCGGATTCTTGGCCAGGGTGACCAGCTTCTCATGGCGGGCCAGCTCCTCGGGCGTGAAGGTGGCGAGGGAGTCGTTGCGGATGAATTCGATGAACTTGACGAAGCTCGAACCGCCGCGGTAGCTGGCGGCCTTGACGAACCAGTTGAGTTGGGCTTCGCGCAGGGCAGGCGTCCATCCAGTCTTGAGCATGCGGAGGCTGCGCATGAATTCCATCTCGGGCTCCTGGCTGCCAGCATCGGCGATGAGGGCCATGCCCTTGGCGGCGAGCGTCGGGGCCTGCAGGAAGGAGAGGGTCTCGGTGAGGATCCAGTTGAGCTCAAAGTCGGCCGCGGGGTAAGCGGCGTCATATTGCGCAGTCACCGCGGCGATCCCGGCGGCGTCCGGCTTGCCGTAGCGGTGTAGGATAATCTGGGCGAGGCGCGCATGCGTGAGCTTCTGGCTCTTGGTCAGCTGGGCGAAATCCATGCTGCGGAGCGTGGCGAGCAGGCGGTCGCGCAGGGCGGCCTGGGCGGCCGTCGGTTCAGCGGTGGTCGGTGCGATGCCGGTGCGCGGGTCAGGCTTGGTGGCGCGTTCGGTTTGGTAAGGGCAGGGTGCCGATTGACGCGCGAGGGCGAGCAGGGCTTCGAGGCGCACGGTGGCGTCTTTCTCGGCGAAGGCGCGCTCAGCCCAGCCGGCGGCGGGCTGGTGTTCAAGGACGACGCGGGCAGCGGAGCGCAGCCAGCGATCGGACGAAGCGAGGTGCGGCCAGGCGACATCCGCGGCCTTGGGGTCCTGCTTGCCGTGGAACTGCTCGAGGGCCTTGCGGGCGATGACTTCCGCCGACGGGGCTTCGGGCTGCGGCTTCACGACATCGGTCGATTCCTTGCCGACATAGGTCACGCGGTAGAGACCCGACTGCACCTTGCGGCCGCCGATGGCGAAATACATCGCGCCGTCGCCGGGGTGGATGACCATGTCGGTGACGGGCAGCGGCGCACCGAGGATGAAGTCTTCCTTGGTGCCAGCATAGCTGGCTCCCTGCGCCTTGAGGTGCACGGCGTAGATCTTACCCCAGCTCCAATCCATGATGTACAGGGCTTCCTGGTATTTCGCCGGGAACTTGGCTCCGTAGCCGAAGGCGATGCCGGTGGGCGACCCTGGGCCGATGTTCACGGTGGCGGGCAGGTTGTCGGCGTAGAATTCGGGATACTTGCCGGCGCCATTGCGCCAGCCGTATTCGCCGCCGCTGACGACGTGGTTCACGCGCGTGGGGCGATACCACGGGGTGTTGAAGTCATACTCCATGTCGGCGTCGTAGGTGAAGAGGTCGCCGGAACGGTTGAGCGCGCCGCCGTAGATGTTGCGGAAGCCGCTGGCGAAGGTCTCGAAGGTCTTTCCGTCCTTGCTGATGCGGTAGACGATGCCGCCCGGGGCGAGCACGTGGCGGTTGTGGCCGCGGCCGTCCGGCATGCGCGGGAGAAGATGGTCGTCGCCCCAGAGCGGCGCGACCGGCGAGGTAGTCGGGGTCTCGGTCTTGATGGAGTTATTGCCGGTGATCAGGTAGAAGCCCTGCTGGTCTTGGGTGACGACGACTTTGTGCACGCCGTGGTCGCCGCCGGACTGGATGTCGCGGAGGAGTTCGACCTTGTCGATCTGGTCATCGGCATCGCTATCGCTCAGTCGGTAGAAACCGCTGGGGATCTTCTTCTCGTAATCGTTGACGCCGGCGTAGAGGGCGCCGAAGGCCCAGACCATGCCGTTGATAGCGCGGATGTTGACGGGCATCTTCTTGATGTCAGCCGCCTTGAGGGTCTGGCCAGCCGCGGGCGCAGGGAAGCGATAGAGGTCGCCATACTGGTCACTGGCGTAGATGCGGCCTTTGTCGTCGGTGCAAAGCGCGACCCAGGATCCTTGGACGTCGCCCGGAACGGAATAGAGGAGCTCGACCTTGAAACCGGCCGGAGCCTTGATGCGATCAATCGGCGTGGCCTTGTTCTCACCGATGGCCTTGCCGGTGTTGGGGTCGGCTGAGGTCTTCTTGGCGGGAGCCTTGGCCTTAGCTTTGGCCGGCGCGTTCTTGGCGGCGGCCTTAGGCGCAGCCTTCTTGGCCGCCGGCGGGACGATGCGCTGCGCATCGCTCGGGATGGGGCTCTTGTCTAAGGTGACGAGCGGGGCTTCGGGCAGTTCCTTCAGGACGATGTCCTTGATCTGCACGACCATGGCCGGTCCTTTGTGGACCTGGAAGGCGAGCAGGCCTTCGAGCGAAAGATTTTTCGCCTGGTGGTCGACGAGGTCGATGGTGACCTTGCCGTTGATCTTATGGATGAGGTGGTTGCCCTGCGCGATGATGACGTACTCCTGCCATTCGGTGAAGTCGACCTTCACGGGGTCGCGTTCGGCGGCGAGCCACTTGTCGCCTTTGTCATCGATGATGACGCTCTGGCCATTCTGCACGAGGATACCACGTCCGCGCTCTTCGTAGACCATGGCGTTGTAAGGGGCATTGGCGTGGACGTCGCACTGGTAGCCGCCGACAACCCACTTGCCGGCCTCGGTGAGCTCCTTGCTGCGATACTGGATGCCGGAGTTGCTGGCGGAGCACTTGATCTTGGCGCGCAGCTCGAAGTTCTTCACGACGCCACCGCGCCAGATGAGGAACTGGTTATAGGCGAGATGGTCGGGGCCCTTGGTCTTGCCGGTGATCGCGCCGTCCTCGACGGACCACAGCTCGGGGTTGCCGTCCCAGCCGGCGAGGGTCTTGCCATCGAAGATCGGCTTGAAGCCATCCTGGGCGGACAGAGGGGAGAGGGCGACCAGCAGGAAGGCCAGCAGCGCCGAGAGGGGGTTTCTCATGGGTCAGTTGTTTTCGTTAACCCTTGGACACCCGTCAACCGCACTTGTTCAAATGGCGGAAAATGGAGGCGAAAAGCTTAGAGTATGGAGTATCGAGTATGGAGTATCGAGGTAGAGTCGGGACCGCGTCACGACATAGTCGCTTCATTAATTTCAGGTGACGGGTGACGGCCACAGCGGTCGGCAACTCGGGAGTCAGCCGTTCAGCCCTCGGCCGCAGGAACCAGGTACCCGCTGCCGATACCCGAAGGGCCGAATCCTGAACTCCCGATGCCCGTGCCCGTCACCCGTCACCGAGGATTGTTGAGGCTAAATACAGTAATCCTACTTTCCGGAGTTAACATATTCCTCGCGGTTGACGTCGCCACTCTTGTCCTTGTCGAATTTCACGAAGTTCTTGGCGGCCTGCTCGGGATCGCTCTGGCGGATCAGAAACTCTTCTTTGTTCAGCTTGCCGTCCTTGTTCATGTCGCGGCCGTCGAACATGGCGCCGCGATCTTTCACTTCGCCGACCTTGGGGGCTGCGGGTACCGCGGCTTTGGCCTTGGCCTTGGCTTTGTCTTTCTTGCTTTTGCCGGTCTTGTCTTCGGTGTTCTCGGGCGTGGCCGGGGCGATGGGCGGGGGTAAGTACTTGCTCAGGCGAGCGATGACTTCGGCGTGCTCCGCCTTGGTCGCCACATTGACGGTCTCGTGCGGGTCGTTGACTTCGTCGTAGAGCTCGGTCGCGTGGATGGTGTTGGCGGCACGGTCGCGCCAGAGGGTCAGGCGCCAGCGATCGTCGCGGATGCTGTAGCCCATGAGGCTCTTGCCGGCGTCGCTGCGCGGGTACTGGCTGATCGCCACCGGACGGACCTTGGCGTCGGCGTCGTTGAGGACGGCACGGAGGCTGACGCCTTCGATATCATTGGGCTTGGGCAGACCGCACACGTCGGCGAGGGTGGGGTAGATGTCGATGAACTCAGCGAGCGAAGCGCTCTTACGGCCGGCGGCCTTCTGTCCGGGCATGCTGATCAGGAGCGGCGCTCGGGCGGAGACTTCGAAGTTGGTATGCTTATGCCAGAGGCCGTGTTCGCCGAGCTGCCAGCCGTGGTCGCCCCACAGCACGATGACGGTGTTGTCGGCGAGACCTTCTTTCTCGAGCGCATCGAGGATGAGTCCGACCTGGGCGTCCATGTAGCTGATGGCGGCGTAGTAGCCGTGGCGAAGGCGACGAGCAGTGGCGTCATCAATCGCCCCGTCGTTCGCGATGTCGGCGTAGCTCTTAAGCTCGCTGTTGTTGTGGCCGACGAACTCAGGGGTGCCCGCAGGCAGCTTCTGGAAGGCCGGCACATAGATCTTGGCCGGATCATAAAGGTCCCAATATTTCTTGGGCGCAACGAACGGCAGGTGCGGCTTGGCCATGCCGACCGCGAGGAAGAAAGGCTGTCCCTTCTGCTTGAGCTCACCGAGCGTCTTCGCGGCGAGGCGGGCCGTCTTGCCGTCGGTGTAGGTGTCGTCCGGGACGTCGGCTGACTCGACCGCCGGACCGCGGGCGCGACCCTTCTTGTCGATGTTCGCCGGATCGGAAACCATCTTAAGCGCGGCCGCGGAAGCGTAGGCCGGGGCCTTGGGGGTTTCCCATGGCACAGACCAGCTCGGGGCGTCGTCGAAGCCGCCATGGAAGATCTTGCCCATGGCTTGGCTATGGTAGCCGTTTTTCTTGAAATACTGGGCGACTGTGACGGCGTCGGGCAGCGCCTTGCGGAAGTGCGTCTCGAGATCCCAGACGCGCGTGGCGTCGGGACGACGTCCGGTCATGAGCGAGGTGCGTGAGGGGCTGCACACGGCCTGCTGACAATAGGCGCGATCAAACGTGGTGCCCCGGGCGGCGATGCGATCGAGGTTCGGGGTCTTGACCAGATTGCTTCCTGATGCGTTGACCTCGGGACGAAGGTCATCGACCGCGATGAAGAGCACGTTGGGCTTCTTGGCGTCGGCCGCTTGGAGCGACGAAGCGAGGAGGAACCCAAGGACCAGGAGACGGGGTAATTTCATAGGAATCTGCCCAAGTAACCCCTATGCAGGCAGAAGGTTGCAACGTTGTATGATTCGGCATTTCGACGGACTCCTAGTGCCGTTTTTTCAACATCAGCGGTCGCTAGCTTCGGAACCCACTCAAAGGGAAACCGGAAACCGGAATTAATGCTTCGGTCATATGCTCCCATCATACTATCCGGTTCCCCTATGCTGCCCCCTTTTGAGTTCTGCCTCGCTCTGGCCAACTGGCCCACTGGTTAACTGATCAACTTTGTCTTTTAAGCTCCAGCCGCAATCAACTCCCATCCCTTCCGATACTCCTTCGTCAACAACACTTCAGCCTCGGGCTTGTTCGGGAACTTCATAGCCGCGGCATCCCATTCGAGTTTTACGCCCGAGAACCGTGAGGCGACGTTGCCGAGCTGCACGGCTTCGGTCAGCGGGCCAGCGTAAGCGAAATTATCCGTGGTCTCGTGTCCTTGGGTGATCGCGTCGACCCAGGCATGATAGTGGCTGGAGCCTTCGACGAAATCCGGGAGATCGATGGCGACCTTGTCCGTCGGCTTAACCTGGGCTCGCGCACGACGGGCGAGATCACCGGGGTTGAGATTCTTGCCGAATTTCTCTTCGGGATAAAGCGACGGCATGGCGACGTGCGGCATCATCATCACGCCGTGTTCGCCGATGAAGATCGAACCGGCAGCGGACAAGGTCTTGCCGGGCGGGAGCAGCGCGAGGGTGGCGTCCGGCAGGCGGCCGCCGTCGTACCACGTGACGGAGAGGGTATTACCCTTGGTGTACTCGGTGCCGGGGAAGACCCACTCGATGGTCTGCTGGGCACACCAGGTCTGCGCATTGGCGCCGACGCTGTCAGCCTTGACGCTGAGGGGCGCGCCGAGCTTGAGCGCGGTGAAGACGGGATCCAGCAGGTGGCAACCAAAGTCGCCCATGGTGCCGCTGCCGAAGTCCACCCAGTCACGCCACTTGAAGGGATGGTAAACGTCCGGTGCGAATTCGCGCGTGGGCGCGGTGCCGAGCCAGAGGTCCCAGTTCACGCCGGCGGGCAGGGGGCCAGAGGCGGGTGCGGCGGTCATGCCGGTGTACGCGTTGCCTCTGTTCGGATGCCAGGTGTGTACGGCGAGGATCTTGCCGATGCGGCCGGTCTGGATGAGCTTCACGCCCGTGCGGTATTCTTTCGCGGAGTGAATCTGGTTACCCATTTGGGTGCGCACTTTCGACTTCGCGGCTTGGAGGCGCAATTGACGCGCTTCCCAGGCGGTGTGGGTGAGCGGCTTCTGGCAGTAGACGTGCTTGCCCATGCGCATGGCGACCATGGTGGGTAGCGCGTGCATGTGGTCAGGGGTCGAGACGGTCACGGCGTCAAAGCCGTCGCCGAGCTTGCTGAACATCTCGCGCCAGTCAGCGTAGTGGGTCACGCCGGGGTGGCGCTTATCGATTTTGGCGAAGCGTCCGGCATCGATATCGCAGAAGCCGACGAAGCGGGCCTTGGGGTGCGAGGCGCATTCGTCGATGTCGGAGTAGCCCTTGCCGTCGACCCCGACCGCGGCGATCTGGACCTGTGAGTTCAGGTTGCGGGCCCGGACGATCGCCGGGAAGGCGAGGGTCGCGAGCGCGGCGGTGCGCAGGAAATTTCGACGGGATAGGGTCATGGCGGGGTGGGGTGGGTTGATTAAGAAACCCTACGGCTCATACGCAATCAGTGGATATGACCTATATCTGCTGTAAGTATGTCGAAATCCGCCGCCCGGTAGGGATGCGATGACATCGCATCCGCAAAGATATTCATTCTCAGGTGGCGGGTGGCAGCCCCGGGTGGCAGGTTGCAGGAAGGGTAGTACTCAAAGGGAAACCGGAGACCGGGATTAATGCTTCGGTCATATGCCCCCCAGCCAATCATCCGG
>JBEEKW010000085.1:0-7463 GCA_041168485.1 Verrucomicrobiota bacterium | reverse complement strand
AACGCTGAAGTCGAAGCCGCCCGCTGGATCAAGGAGCACTGCAAGAAGCCCGTCGCGGGCTTCATCGCCGGCGCTACCGCTCCGGCCGGACGTCGCATGGGCCATGCTGGTGCCGTCATCGGCGGAGCCGAAGACACCGCCGCCGCGAAGATCAAGATCTTCGAGGAGTGCGGCATCTCCGTCGCGGCCACGCCGTCCGATATGGCCGACGCCCTCCTCCGCATCTGGAAGGGCTGAAAAGAAGCCATCAGATTATAACGAAGAGGCCCGGCGACGGGCCTCTTTTGTTTTTACAGCAGATCAACCACCCCCCAGAACCATTGCATGTGGTACTACGAACAGAACGGCAATCGCATCGGACCGGTCGACGAAGTCACCATGCGCAGCCTTATCGCTGACCGGACGATCTCCATCGACACGCTGGTCTGGACTAATGGCATGGCCAACTGGACGCCGCTCCAGCAGACCCAGCTCGCCGCCGGCCTGCCGGTGCCTCCGCCGATGTCCTACAGCGCCCCCGCCTCCGCGCACCATCCCGACGCCAAGGACCGCGTGGCCTACGTACTCCTCGCTGTCCTCATTGGCTTCGGTATCCATAACTTTTACGCAGGCTATACGAACCGTGCTCTCATTCAGTTACTTGTATCCATCCTGACGTGCGGCATCGGCTGGATCTTCATGTGGATCTGGGGCATCGTTGAAGCCTGCACGGTGATGCAGGACGCCAACGGCGTCAGGTTTAAGTAAGCCGTAGTTTAAGTGCTAAGCAAAAGGCCGCCCATCGGGCGGCCTTTTGCTTGGGCTGACTGGTCGGCTTACTTGCCTTCGACGTAGGCGAGACCACCCGCGGTCTTGGCCACGGAGTCGGCGCCTTCGAGGAGGTCGGCGATGGGGTCCCACTTGCCTTTGATAAGGCCGTCGCGGGCGGAGGCGGCGATACCGGCCTGCCAGGTCTTGGCGCCCGCGGAGACGGTCTGCTTTTCAACATCGACGGTGACCTCGACGTCCGGATTGGCGCGGACGAAGGCGTCGCACTCGGCGAGGTCTTCCTTGGAGAGGGTCAGGCAAGGCACGCCGAGGGTGGTGGAGTTGCCAAAGAAGATCTCGGCGAAGCTGCCCCCGACGAAGGCGGTGAAGCCGAAGCGCCAGAGGGACTGGGGGGCGTGCTCACGGGAGCTACCGCAACCGAAGTTAAAACCAACGACCATGACGCCCTGCTTGGCGGCGGCGATACGGGCGGCCTGGGCCGAGTTCATCGGATGCGCACGCTCCTTACCATCTGGGCCGGTGCGCTCATCGCGGAAGGCGTGCTCGCCGAGACCATCGAAGGTCACGCAGCGAAGGAAGCGCGCGGGGATGATGCGGTCGGTGTCGATGTCATCGCCGGGGACGGCGAGGGCGAGGGCTTTGACCTGAGTGATTTTAGCGAGGGACATGGCGGATTGAAGAGAGTTAGGCAGCGACCGGACGGCGGATGATGCAAACGGGCATCGCGAGGGCGGAAGCCAAGGAAGCGAGGCGCTCTTCGGCGATGGCGGCGGCGACGGTCTCGTCGGCCATCAGAATCGCGTGGCCTTCGACGACCCAAGGCAGGGTCACGGTGCACACAGGCTTTCCGTCGTAATGGGCGTCGACGCGCACGTCGCGCTGACAGGCGAGGCCTTCGGCCGAGCAGGCCGCAGCGATGTCATCGCCCTGGGCGATACGCTCGAGCACGCGGTCAACTGGCGCGGAGACAGACATCAGACCTTGAAGACTTCGCGGGCGTCGGTGACTTGGCCGGTGATGGCGGCGGCAGCGACCATGAGCGGGCTCATGAGCACGGTACGGCCGGTCTGCGAGCCTTGGCGGCCCTTGAAGTTACGGTTCGACGAGCTAGCGCAGAGCTGGTCGCCGACCAGCTTGTCGGGATTCATCGCGAGGCACATGGAGCAACCCGCGCCACGCCATTCAAAGCCGGCTTCGATATAGATCTTATCGAGGCCTTCATGGACGGCCTGGATGGCGGTGAGCTGCGAGCCAGGGACGACGATGGCCTTGACGTTCGGGCTGACCTTGCGGCCCTTGAGGTACTTGGCGACCTCGCGGAGGTCGGAGATGCGGCCGTTGGTGCAGGAACCGAGGAAGCAGACGTCGACCTTGGTGCCCTTGATCGGGGTGTTCGGCGCCAGCTTCATGTGAGCGTAGGCGTCTTCGGCCGTCTGGCGGTCAGCGGCATTGAGGGTCTCGAGCGCGGGCATCTTTTCGTCGATGAAGATAGCCTGACCCGGGGTGATCCCCCAGGTGACGGTCGGGCGAATGTCCTCGGCCTTGAAGACCTTGACATCGTCATACTGGCAGCCGGCGTCGGAAGCGAAGGAAGCCCAGCGAGCGACGGCAGCATCCCAATCGGCGGCCTTCGGCGCAAAGGGCTTACCCTTGATGTAGTCAAAAGTCTTCTGGTCCGGATTGACGTAACCGCAACGGGCGCCGCCTTCGATGGACATATTACAGACGGTCATGCGCTCCTCGAGGGAGAAGCCGTCGAAGGTCGTACCGGCGTATTCGTAGGCGTAGCCGATACCGCCGTTGACGCCGAGGACGCGGATGATGTGCAGGATGACGTCCTTGGCGTAGACGCCAGGGGCAAGCTTGCCGTTGACCTCGATGCGACGGACCTTGAGCGGGTTGAGGGCGAGGGTCTGGGTCGCGAGGACGTCGCGGACCTGCGTGGTGCCGATGCCAAAAGCGATCGCACCGAACGCGCCGTGGGTGGCGGTATGAGAGTCACCGCAAGCAATCGTGGTTCCGGGCTGGGTGATGCCCTGCTCCGGACCGACCATGTGGACGATGCCTTGGGTGCCAGTCGTGGTGTCGAAGAAGCGGATGCCGTAGTCCTTGGTGTTCGTACGGAGCGCCTCGATCATCTCTTGGGCGATCGGGTCGGAATAGGGCTCCTTGATCTCGTTGGTCGGGACGATGTGGTCGACCGTAGCGAAGGTGCGCTGCGGGAACTTCACCTTGAGGCCAAGGTCCCGGAGCATGCCGAAGGCCTGGGGGCTCGTCACCTCGTGGATGAGGTGCGTGCCGATGAACAATTGGGTCTGGCCGTTAGGCAGCTTGCGCACCGTATGCGCTTCCCAAACTTTCTGGAACAGGGTCTTGGCCATCTTGGTAAAAGGTGAAGGGTCAACGTAGGAAGGGACAAGGACTGGTCAATCCCGCAGGCAAGCCGAGGGCGGGCATCTTTGGCGATAAAACACCCGTCGCAAGGGGGCACCCGCCGCCGTGTCTTGACCCCTGCGCCCCTCCCCTTCCATCCTGCACCCATGGCCCGCACGCTTACCCTCAGCTTCTCCTGCCCCGATACCAGCGGCATCGTGGCCGAGGTGTCCGCGTTCGTCGCCGGCCACCAGGGCTGGATCACGGAAGCCAGCCAGCATACCGAACACGAACTAAAACGATTCTTTATGCGGGTCGAAATCAACGGCGACTCCCTCGACTTCCCGACGGATAAATTTAGCGAACTTTTCGCTCCGGTCGCGAAAAAATTCGGCATGGAGTGGAACCTCTCCGATTCGGCCAAGCCTCGCCGCGTCGTCCTGCTCTGCTCCAAACAGGAACACTGCCTCTACGATCTGCTGGCCCGCCACGTCGCCCAGGATTTCCCGTTCGTTGTCCCCTGCGTGATTTCCAATCACGAAGACCATCGTAAAATCGTCGAAGCCCACGGTATCCCTTTCCACTACGTCCCAGTGACGCCGGAGACGAAGCATGCGGCTTACCGCAAGATGGAGCAGCTCTTCCACCAGGAGAAAGCTGACCTGATCGTCCTCGCGCGCTACATGCAGGTACTTGATGAAGAACTCTGCCGCAACTTCGCTGGCAAGATCATCAACATTCACCATTCGTTTCTGCCGTCCTTCGCCGGCGCCAAGCCTTACCATCAGGCGCATCGCCGTGGCGTGAAGCTCATCGGTGCGACTTGCCACTTCGTCACGCCCGACCTCGACGAAGGACCTATCGTGGAGCAGGACGTAATCCGCATCGACCATTCGGACACGCCGGAAGACATGGCCCACCTAGGTAAGGATATCGAAAAAGTCGTGCTCGCCCGCGGCCTGCGCGCCGTCGTCGAGGACCGCGTTCTCCTCGCTGGTAATAAGACCGTTATCTTCCGTTAAAAACCGGCTCCTTGGAGGGGTTTGGCGTTGGCGAGGTTGAGCGATAAATACATGGTGAGCATACCCCTCCCCATGCGTCCTCTTTGTGCCTTCCTCTTTGCGAGCTCCGTCGCTTTCGCCGCCCTTACTCCGGAAGAGATCACTCCGACGAAGAAGACACCCTTCAAGCAGCCCGCTGAAGCTGATCGCGGCGAACTACACGAATCGATTAAAACCTACATGGCCAAGGAACCAGGCACCTTCGGCGCCCACGCCGCGGCCCAGGACTTCCCCGGCAGCGTCGAGTCTAAGGAGCGCGTCGCCCGCACGGTCACCTATGATTCTAATCTCGTCCATCGCTGGGACACCAACGCCGGCAACGCCCCCAACCTCGCCACCGGCCCGGACGCCTGGCAGGAGACGGGCCTCTACGCCGCGCCCGGCGAAGTTGTCATCGTGAAGGTCGCCTCGCTCCCCGAGAACCGCGTGATCAAAGTTATCATCGGCTGCCACCGCGATAGCCTACTCAAGCTCGAGAAGTGGAATCGCTTCCCGGTGATCGCGCGCACGTTCGAACTGAAAGTCGGCGACAACAAGATCGCCAATCCGTTCGGCGGTCAGCTCTTCATCCAGAGCTCGCACAAGGACTGGCGTAAGCCGGTGAAGGCCTCGCCTTCCACACCGCTGCAATTCAGCAACGCCGTCGCGATGCCCACCTACGTCCTCGGCAAGGACACTCCCGATACCTGGATGAAGGCCAAGCAGAACCCCGCCCCGTGGGTCACGCTCGTGGGTAAGTATGTGATTCTCCACGTCCAGGCCTCAGAAGTGAAGAAACTCACCGACCCGAAAGCGCTACTGGAATGGTGGGACAAGGCGATGGCACTTGAAGCCGACCTCGTCGCCCTGAACCGTCTCGCGCCGGAACGCGTCGTCCCCGATCGTCAAATCTCGGCGGGCTTCATGCACTCGGGCTACCCGTTCATGTGTTGGATCGAGCCGTCACAGAAGGACAGCATCGACCTCCCGAAGCTGACCAAGGAAGGCAACTGGGGCTTCTTCCACGAGCTTGGCCATAACCACCAGCGCCGCGACTGGACCTTCGACGGCCAGACGGAAGTGACCTGCAATTTCTTCTCCCTCTACGTGATGGAAAAACTCGTTGGTAAGCCTCAGGGCCGCGGCCACCCGGCGATGGAGAAAATCGATGAGCTCCTCGCCAAGCGCTTCGCCGCCGAACCCAATAAAGGTCCGTTCGAACAGCTCGCGACTTTCGTCGTCCTGATCCGCGCCCATGGCTGGGAACCCCTCCGCCAGACGCTGCGCTCCTACGCCGCCGAACCCGCCCCTAAGGGCGCTACCAAGGAACAGCTACAGAGCCTCTTCGCCGAACGCTACGGCAAGGCCGCCAAGACCGACGTGAGCGAGTATTTCGAAAAGATGGGCTACCACGTCGAGTCGACCGCCAAGACCTCCCTCAAGGGCTTACCTGCCTTCAAGCCGACCCTGCCCACGCCGGCTAAGTAACGCTGCGGCAACGGTTCCCGAGGTGACGCCTTCTGCCTCGCCCTGCGGGCTGATTTAAACTTAATACACACCCGTCGGCCCTCACCGACGTTTTTCGACCATGTCCCTCATTTCCCGCCTTTCCGCCCGCCTCCAGAACCACCCCAAGCGCATCGTCTTTCCCGAAGGTGCCGACGCCCGCGTCATCCAGGCCGCCCGCCAGTTCGTCGTCAAGAAGCTCGGGGTACCGATCCTCGTCGGCGACCGCCAGCGCATCAAGGTCAACGCCGCCCGCCTCAACATCAGCCTCGAAGGTATCCGCGTGATTGAACCAGAACGCAGCGACGAGCTCATGAGCTTCACGGAGAAACTCGCGTCCATCCAGCGCTACGGCAACACGAACCTCCAGGGCAACCCGGCCGAACTCGCCCTCAACCCGAATTACTTCGCCTGCCTGATGGTCGCCACCGGCGGCGCCGACGCCCTGATTTCGGGAGCCACCACCCACGCCTCGTCCGGCCTCCGCGCCATCCTGCAAGTGATGCCCCGCCAAGCGGGCGTCGAGACGGTCTCGTCGATGCAGATCCTTGAATCCGAAGAGGGCAAGTTCGGCATCGAAGGCGTGCTCTTCCTCGCCGATTGCGGCGTCATCCCCGATCCGACCGCCGAACAGCTCGCCGACATCGCGGTGACCACCGCCGGCCTCGCCGGCCACCTGACCAACACAACCCCGAAGGTCGCGATGCTCGCCTACTCGACCCACGCCTCCAATCCACGACTCGCCTCGGTGAAGAAAGTCCAGGTCGCCACCGACCTCGCCCGCCGCAAGGCCCGCGAACTGGGCATCACCTGCGATATCGATGGCGACATGCAGGCCGACGCGGCGATCAATCCGTTCGCGGCCCAATCCAAAGAAGTCGCCGGCGCGGTCGCCGGACGCGCTAGCGTGCTGATCTTCCCCGACCTCAACTCGGGCAATATCGCCTCGAAGCTAGCCCAACACATCGCCGATATCCCGGCCTACGGCCAGATCCTCACGGGTCTCGAGCGTCCCGCCGCCGAAATCTCCCGCGGCGCCAGCGCGCACGACATCTTCGGTACGGCGGTCATTGTCGCCGCCCAGGCGGTCGACAAGTCCTACCTCTTCCCGAAGCTCAAGGACGGACCCGCTGCCTGACCATGGCCGTTCGTAAACGTTTCGCCGATAACGTTCCGGGGCTGCTCCAGCGCCCGATGAACCTCGACACGCGACGGGTCTTCGTCGCGGCGACACGCATGAACGACGGTAAGACGACCACCTGCCTCGGCCTCACGGCCGCCCTGCAGGCGATGGGCCTCCATGTCGGCTACATCAAGCCAATCGCCCAGCGCGTGGTGATGTCCGGCGAAGACCAAGTCGACGAGGATACGCTCCTCATCGATGGGCTCTTCGACCTCGATATCCCAATCGCGGCAATGTCGCCGGTGGCCATCGGCCCTGACTTCACGAAGCAATACCTCGAGAACCCCGACGAGATTGGCCCACAGCTCAAGGACCGCATCTGTCGAGCCTTCGACCGCACGGCCTACGGCAAGGATATCGTGGTCGTGGAAGGCTCCGGCCATGCCGGGGTCGGCTCGGTCTTTGGTGCCTCCAACGCCGACAACGCGAAGGTACTCGGCTCGAAGGCCATCATCGTCGCGGCAGGTGGCATCGGTAAACCGATCGATGAGATCGCCCTCAACAAGGCGCTCTTCGACAAGGCCGGCGTGGAAGTGGTCGGAGCCATCCTGAACAAGGTAATGCCGGACAAGCTTGAGTTCATCCGCGACTTC
>JBEEKW010000084.1:0-7468 GCA_041168485.1 Verrucomicrobiota bacterium | reverse complement strand
CACTCTGCCTTTCGGCTGTTAATTTCACGCCATGCCCACTCCTGCCATCGTCTGGCTTCGCCTCGACCTTCGTCTAGCCGACAATCCGTCGCTTGAGGCGGCGGTGAAGCATGGTGGTCCGGTCATCCCAGTGTTCATCCACGACCCTGAGGCCGAAGGACATTGGCAGCCCGGCGGCGCGTCAAACTGGTGGCTGCACCATGCGCTGGAGGATCTCGCCGAGCAGTTTGAAAAAGTCGGCTCCCCGCTCGTCATCCGCCACGGCGATTCGCTCGCCGAACTCAAGCAGCTCGTAAAGGAAACTGGCGCGGAACTCGTGACGTGGAATCGCCGACACGAGCCCTTGATCATCGAGCGCGACACCCAGGTGAAGACCTCGCTGCGCAACGCCGGCCTCAAGGCCGAGTCGTTCAACGGCAATCTCCTGCACGAGCCGCACACCGTTAAGACCCTCGCCGGTAATCCCTTCCAAGTCTTCACGCCCTTCTGGAAGAACTGCCTCGCGAACCTCAAGTTTGGCATCCCTCTCAAGGCCCCGAAGAAGCTCACGCCTTTTGAAAAGCCCCTCAAGTTCGTCGCCGTCGCCAAGCTTGGCCTCCTCCCGAAGATCAAGTGGGACGGAGAGTTCCCCGCGGCGTGGGACCCGACGCGCAAAGGCGCCGAGAAGCGCCTGAAAGATTTCGTGGCCGCCCCGGTGAAGAATTACCCGACCAACCGCGACATCCCCAAACTCGACGGAACCTCGCGTCTTTCGCCCTACCTGCACTTCGGTCAGATCTCGCCGCTCGAAATCGTCGACGCCGTGCGCACCGCCGGACATCTCGGTGTCATCGGTGGCGATAAATACGTGGCCGAAGTCGGCTGGCGCGAATTCTCGCAGCACCTCATCCATCACTTCCCTGAGACCCCAGACCGTCCGCTGCGCAGGGAGTATGAAAAATTCCCTTGGGCGCCGGATAAGAAGCACCTGCGTGCGTGGCAGATCGGCCGCACCGGCTACCCGATCGTCGATGCTGGGATGCGTCAGCTCTGGCAGACCGGCTGGCAGCACAACCGCGTGCGCATGATCGCCGCCTCCGTGCTCGTGAAGCATCTGCTCCAGCCCTGGAACGATGGCGCCAAGTGGTATTGGGATACCCTCGTCGACGCCGACCTCGGCGCGAACACCATGGGCTGGCAGTGGGCCGGCGGTTGTGGCGCCGACGCCGCTCCGTATTTCCGCGTCTTCAATCCCGTCCTTCAGGGCGAGAAGTTCGACCCCGAGGGCGACTACGTGCGCCGCTGGGTGCCCGAACTCGCCAAGCTCCCCGCCGAGTGGATCCACCAGCCGTGGGAAGCCCCTATGCACGTCCTCGCCGAAGCCGGCATCAAGCTCGGCAAGGATTACCCCGCCCCGCTCGTCGGCCTGACCGCCGGTCGTGACCGGGCGCTGGCGGCGCTCAAGGCGATGCGCCCTTGAACAGGTAGGGTCGGGACCGCGTCACGACATAGCTGTATCGGGCCCTAGGTCAGCACGCAGTGCTGACCCTACCCATTGCGACCCTGGCCAACCGATCAACGGGTCAACTGGACCATCCCCTTGCCCACGTGTCACCGTGCCAGCATGCCCCCTTGTCAATTGACGAGAATGAATGGCGGGTCGTATAAGAAACCTATGCCCCTCACCGCCCGTCCTTGGTTAATCGCCGTCTTGCTGGTGGGCTTGTTGGCTTCTTCCAGGTTCATTTCAGCCGCGAGTAGCCCGACGGTAGCGGACAAGGTCGAGGAGCGCGCACAGGCCGCGTATCCCAAGCCGTTTTCCCGGCCAAATTCGATGGGGGAAGATTACAACACCTGGCGTGGTGCGACCGGCCCGGATGTCGGCGTGACGACGGTGGACGTACGACGCTTGCCGTCGCGCGTCGATAACTCCACCCGCCCGCAGTTCCCGCCTATCTACAAACAGAAAGGAGGAGCCTGTGGTCAGTTCACGTCGATTGCCTCGATCTTCACCTACGAGATGAACCTCCTCAACGGCACCGTTGCCAGCACCGAGGCCACGCAATTCCCCGCCGATTTTTCCTGGAACATGTGTAATGCGGCCAATAGCGCCCAAGGCTCGGAAGCGTATCATGGCTGGGAAACGGCTAAGCATGTCGGTATCCCCACCGTCAAGACCTACGGCCGCGTGGAAGCGGACAAAGACCTGATCGGAAAGTGGGCGAATGGTTACCCCATCTGGCGCGAGGCCATGGAGTATCGTGTCGCGGGCTATCGCTACACCCCCACGGCCACCGTCACCCAGATCGACGAGGCCCGCGGTTGGCTCTTTGACCGCAACCAGCCCAAAGCCGGCAAAGCATCCATCGGCGGATTGCTGGCGCTGGACGGACGCATGGGGGAGCTCAAAAAGGTCACGAAGACGATTCCCGAAGGAGACTATCTGGCGGGCGAAGACGTGTGGATCCATTGGGGTCCGAGCGGCAACGGGCACGGCATCACTTGCGTGGGATACGATGACCAGGTCGGGTTCGATGTGAATGGTGATGGAAAAGTGAGCAACGACATCGACATCAACGGAGACGGCAAAGTCACCCTCGCGGATCGGGAGCGCGGGGCCTTCATCGTGGTCAATTCCTGGGGGCAGACCTGGTCGAAAGACGGGAAGATCTACCTACTCTACAGCGCCATGGTAGACCCCACCTGGAAACGCGGGAACTACCTAGGACGGATCGAAGTCTCGCGGCATATTCCCCGCAGCACCTTAAAACTGAAACTCGCCTTCAATAAGCGCTCTGACCTGAGGGTGACGATTGGCGTCGCCGGCGACAAGGATGCCACGAAAGCCGAACATGAACTCGCTCCGCAGCCCCTCAACGGCTGGCCGCTCTTCGGCAAACCAAAGAACAACGTCGGCGAAGTCCCCCTCGCCGGACCGGGCGATGAAAGCCCACTCGAAATCGGTATCGATCTCACGCCCTTGCTCAGCAAGCTGGGCACCAAGTCCGCGGGGGACGGTCGTCTGTTCCTAAGCTTCAGTGGCGCGGAAAATAGCGACGCGTCCGGCGTGCTCCACGCGGCTGCCATCCGACATTACGATGAGAAAGGCGCCTTCGTCCGAGAATCCGTCGTTAAAGTTCAAGAGGGAGCCTTCGGAAAAAAGCCGTTCACGCTCACCACAAGCCTTGCCCGCTAACGCTGACTCTCCCCTCCCCCGATACCCCCTATCAGGATAAACGATAGTCGCGAGGGCGGGAAACGTGTTATACTTATCCGTCATGAATCTCATCGCCCGCCCCTGGTTGATCGCTGTCTTGCTTAGCTTGCTGGCCCTGTCGCCGGCGCACGCTGGGATGACCCCCCAGGAAGTGGAGGTTTTTAAGGACGCCAAGGCGTGGGCCGAAAAGGGGGAGGCCGAGGGCCAACTTAATTTAGGGATTTGCTACACCAAGGGCGAAGGCGTGGCCAAGGACGACGTGGAAGCGGTGGCGTGGTTTCGCAAAGCCGCGGCGCAGGGGTTTGCCCCGGCCCAAACCATCCTAGGGCATCGCTACTTCGACGGCGAAGGCGTGCCAAAGGATCAAGCGCAGGCCGTCTCGTGGTATCGCAAGGCAGCTGAAAAGGGTCTGGCCGAGGCCCAATATGTCCTGGGGTCTCGCTATGCCGACGGCAAAGGCGTGGAGAAAGACTTCGTGCAAGCGGCGAAGTGGTATCGCAAGGCCTCGGAGCAGGGGTATGTTCTGGCCCAATACTACCTAGGGGATTGCTACGCCAACGGCGAAGGCGTGGCGAAGGACCTGATCGAGGCGTATGCTTATTGGAACCAAGGGACGGTCGAGTATTCCCGCAGGAAACTTGCCGCCCTTGAAAAGCAGATGACCCCCGAACAGATTGCCGCCGGCAAGAAGCGCACGAAGGAGCTGAAGAGAGAGCTCGAAGATAAGATTTACGAAAATGCGCTCCAGAAAGAGTACGCCGCCAAGATCGCCGAAAAGCCGGACCGAAAGTGAGCGCGGACTAACCGCTGATGTTCTTCACAGAGGGCTGAGTTGATGACTGCGTTGAGGGCTGAATCGAGGACTGAATAGATTGATGCAAAGCACTCCGCCTGAGTTCCCAACCGCCAATACCTTTAATGGGTAGGGTCGGGACCGCGTCACGACATAGCTTTCAGTATGGGGTCAGACCGTACCTTTGGGAGGGTGTAACTAAATAAGCTGAATAGATGCGAATTTAGTTACGCTTGATTCGGGGTACGGCCTGACCCTGTTGGCTGTCTGAGGCTGGCATCCATTTATTAGCGGCGTCGAAGATGGTGGCGAGGTAGTCGTACTGCCACTTGGGCATCTTGTCCCTGGTCACCTTGCTTCTGCTGCTGTTGAACCATGTTTCCGAGGCCCACGCGAAGTACTCCCGCTTCATCTTCAGGTTGTAGTTCCCGACGTTGCTGGAGAAGACTTGGTCTGACCTCTTCTGTAATTCGAGCTTCATCTCTATTGAGTGCCCGAACTCATGGGCAGGGATGTTCCATCCCCTGAAAAACTCATTCCCTTGATCGTCGCGCGCTATATGGTTGATCAGGTCCGCAGTCAGTAGTGTGACATTCTTCCCCCCTGCATTCCGTTGGTTAGGAACGCTCCCCAATTCACCCAGATCCGGGTCCTTGCTGCCGATAAGGCAGATATGGTGACCGGCGAATTTCGCGCGGTCTTGCGGGCTCTTGAGGGCGGATATCATGTTGTCGATAAACTCCGCCACTAGCAGCATCTTCTCGTCACTGACCTCAGTCGTGCCAAGAATATGGACGTCGTACGTTTTTGCGTTAAAGTACTTGGTGTACTTGTATAGCCGCGGCCATCCAATGCTTTTTAGGGCTGCGGGGGGATTGCTAATGCGCCGATCTTTTTCTGACGGCAGTGATGCCCCTTGTGAGGGCAAACATAGACTCGCGGCTATCGCGGTTAGGGTCAGCAGGTTTCGGATACAGCTTGAGCGGAACATGAGTAGGGGAGTAGGTGTCTTTTTATTCAGTTAACGCTCCCGCGTCCACGCTGAAGGGAAACGCGATGGGGTCAGGCCGTTACCAAAGCATCCTGATACCAAACCCGCCCTAAACCTTAGTTTTTAGTATCAGCGTCTCTCCGGTAACGGCCTGACCCCGTGTTCGGCCTGAAAACTTTTGCCACCCACCCTATGCGAGCCATCAATGTTCCCATGTTTGTCCGCCTTGCCCTCTTGCTCTTGGTATTCACATCCCCTTCGCGCGCCGCCAGCATCCTTCTCGAGAACGATCTCTCCACCAAAGAACCCGGCAAGTTTGCCGCCGAGGAGATTCGTCGGGAAGCCAAAGCCAAAAGTATTCCTTTGAGCGAAGACGCCAAGGCAACACGTATCACGCTCACTGTCGATAAGGACGCCAAAGTCTCGCCACAAAGCTACCGCATCCGCCGTGAAGGCCAGAAACTCACTGTGATTGGCACTGATCCCGCCGGTGCCATGTATGGCGGACTGGACATCGCAGAAGCCATCCGCACAGGCACGCTCGCTTCACTTAAAGACTCCGAACATAGCCCGCACATCGCCAAACGCGGTATCAAATTCAACGTCCCGCTCGATCTCCGGACGCCAAGCTACTCGGACAACAGCACTTCCGCGCAGGCAAACATCCCGGAAATGTGGAGCCTGGAGTTCTGGCGTGAGTTCATCGACCACATGGCGCGAGACCGCTACAACGTACTCACGCTGTGGAACCTACATCCATTCCCTTCGATCGTGAAAGTGCCGGAGTATCCGAAGATCGCACTGGACGATGTTTGGCGTACCACAGCTGATTTGGTGAAGCCGTTCGAATCCTTCTCCCCTCGCGGCACTGGCATGGTGAAGCCCTGGATGCTGGAAAGCCACGAGGTCGTGAAACGCATCACCATCGACGAAAAGACCGCGTTCTGGCGTGCGGTCATGGACCATGCGCATGATCGCGGCATCGAAGTCTATTGGTTCACCTGGAACGTCTTCACCAACGGCACTAGCGGCCAATACGGCATCACCGACGACCTCGATAACGCCACCACCCGCGACTACTTCCGCAAGAGTGTGCGCGAGACCGTGCTCACCTATCCGCGCCTCGCTGGCATCGGCATCACATCTGGCGAAAATATGGAACACAAAGACGGCTCCAAGGGTAAAGAAGAGTGGCTATGGGCCACCTATGGCGAGGGCATCAGCGATGCGTTAAAGATTCAACCTGAGCGTAAATTCCGACTCATTCACCGCCTGCACGAAACCGGGCTGACCCCCATCTTGAAGCAATGGAAGGGTTATCCTGGCCCCTTCGAGTTCAGCTATAAATACGCGGTAGCGCACATGTATGCCTCCCGTTCGCCGTCGTTTATTAAAGACCTGCTGCCCGAAATCACTTCCGAGCACCGCACTTGGCTCACTGTGCGCAATGACGACCTCTACAGCTTCCGCTGGGGTGATCCAGACTTTGCCCGTGCTTTCATCAATAACATGCCCGGGCCAGAAAAGCTCGCTGGCTTCTACATGGGCCCAGACGGGTACATCTGGGGCCGCGACTTCCTCAGCCGCGACGCCGTGACCGCCGATGGACGCCGTCAACTGGTCTGGGATCGCCAATGGTTCAGCTTCAATCTCTGGGGCCGCCTCAGCTACGATCCCTCGCTGCCTGACAGCCACTTTCAGCGACTACTCGGCACCCGGCATCCTTCCGTTTCTGCCGAAAAACTCTACGCTGCCTCGCAGTCCTCCTCCCGCATCATTCCGCAGGTGACCCGCTTCAACTGGGGTGGCATCGACCTACATTGGTATCCCGAGGCCAACCTCAGTCATCCCAAGCAATACAAGGGCTTCTACACCGTGCGCCATTTCATGGAAGGCAAGTCGATGCCCGGCGAAGATGTGCTCAGCATCGCCGAGTGGCGCCGAAAGATCGGCGCAAAGAGCCCCATCACCTCCCAGACCCCACCCGAGGTCGCCGCAGCCCTCGAACACGATGCCGACACCACCTTAAACCTCCTCACCGCGCTCCGCCTACAAGCCGCCACTACCGACAAGGAACTCACGCAAACACTCGGCGACTACGAAGCACAGGCGCTGCTGGGCCGCTACTACGCCTCCAAAATTAGCAGCGCCATCGACCTCGCCGAGTTCAACACCAGCGCGGATACCGCCGCACAAGCATCCGCCCTCAAACACGCGGGAAACGCTCTCGCTCACTGGAAGCAATACGCCGCCGTCTACGACCGCCAATACACACCCCAGCTGCTCAATCGCGTCGGCAACGTAGATATGCCAGCCCTGACGACCCAAGCCGCAGAAGATATCGAAATCATCCGCACCTGGAAACCCGGCACCGCACCTCTACAGAAGCGGAAGTAGGAATCGAGGCGTTGAGCCCTAGGTCCGCAGCCTAAGGGAAACGCGATGGGGTCAGGCCGTTACCAAAGCATCCTGATACCAAACCCGCCCT
>JBEEKW010000083.1:0-7566 GCA_041168485.1 Verrucomicrobiota bacterium | reverse complement strand
TCCCGGTCTACGGTAAGGGCGAGAACATCCGCGACTGGCTCTTTGTCGACGACCATGTCCGCGCGCTACTTGCCGTGGCGGAAAGAGGAGTCCCAGGTCGCACCTATTGCATCGGCGGCGACAACGAACGCCGGAACATCGACCTCGTCCGCGAACTCTGCGGTCTGCTCGACGAATTCCGTCCGCGTGCGGACGGCCAGTCGCACGACTCCGCCATCACCTTCGTCGCCGACCGTCCCGGCCATGACCTTCGGTATGCCATCAACGCCGCTCGGGTCCGGGCCGAGCTCGGCTGGGCGCCGCAGGAGAATTTCCGGAGCGGCTTCCGCAAGACCGTTCGCTGGTATCTCGGCCACCCCGCATGGACCCAGGCTATTCTCGACGGGTCCTATAGCCTCGCGCGCCTCGGCAAAATTTAATACAAAACCATGGAACACTATAATGCGGAATACTTCCGGTGGCAGCAGGCCATCGGCGAGGTCACGGGGCGGGCGAACCGATTCATGTATCAGCCCTACATCAGCCCGCAGGACCGGGTGGTCGACTTCGGCTGCGGCGGGGGGTATCTGCTCAGCCAACTTTGCTGCGCCTCCAAAGTCGGGATTGAAATCAATGAGTCCGCCCGCCGCCATGCGCAGACCCTGGGCATTCGCGCGGTGGGCTCGCCCGAGGCGCTGGGCGCGGAGTCAGCGGATGTCGTCATTTCCTCGCATGCGCTCGAGCACACCTATGATCCGCTGAAGGCGCTCGTCGGCCTCCGCGGCTTGCTCCGCGCGGGCGGCACGCTCGTGCTCGTGACTCCCTATGAGCGCCGCATGCCTTGGCGTCCCAACGATATTAATCAGCACCTCTTCACGTGGTCACCGATGAATCTGGGTAATCTTGCTTCCTTGGCCGGCTTTCAGGTCGAGGACTGCCGCGTCATCTATCACCGTTTCCCGCCAAAGGCGCTGCGCCTGGAGTCGCTCTTCGGCCCGCGATTATTCCATCAGCTATGCCTGGTCTGGGGTCGACTCTCCCGGTCGGTCGTGCAGGTGCGATTGGTCGCCCGTAAATCCTGAGTCTGACTGATCATTAAACGTCGCCTAATACCGCAGCTGTCCTCAGCCCGGCCCGCTAGTTCGCCATTTACCCTATGCCTTTCGCCCGCATCCTCCGCTCTAGCGCGCTCATGGGCGGAGCCCAAGTCATCGTACTTATCGCCGGATTTGTTCGCGCGAAAATAGTCGCCGTGGTTTTCGGGGCCGCGGGCATCGGCCTCATCGGCGTGCTCAATGGATACAACGGGAATATCGCTTCTTTTACTGGCTGGGGCCTAGCAACTTCGGGGGTGCGGATTATCGCTGGAGCGCCGGAATCAGATAAGCCCAATAAAATTTCCGCCGTGCGGTATTTGGGTCGCCATCTGAGTTGGGTCGGATTGGGAATCGTGGTCTTGTCATTCTGGCCGGTGGGCCGAGCTACTTTTGCTTCAGATAAGTATACGCTCGAGCTCGCCGTCGCTGGCCTAGCAGTCCCATGTCTGGTGGCCTCTGCCGCTTGGTCGGCCATACTACAAGCCGCCGGCCGGCTCAAGACCTTGGCTAAAGTTCAGGTCATCGGTGCGATCGCCGGGCTGCTCATCGGGCTGCCCCTCATTTACTTTGTTGGTACCCTCGGGGTCGCCTTGAGCATCTTTCTCGCCGCGGCTGTCCCGGCCATCGCACTTTGGGACGACGCCCGTCGGCATTGCCCGACCGACATGGCCCCCGCGAACGAGTCGGATATCCGGTATCTACTCCAGCTAGGTGGGGCGCTAATGATAGTAGGCTGGCTCGCGCAATTATCTGCCTACATTGTGCGTCTCATCATCATCCGCGATCACGGATTGGAAGCAGCCGGGTATTATCAGGCAGCCTTCGCTATCGCTGGCAGCCTTCCGGGCTTCGTTTTTATCGCAATGGGAGCCGACTTCTTCCCGCGGATATCTGCTGCCCGTGATGAGAAGGAAGCCGCTCATCTCGCCGAGAAACAAATTCAAGCCGGCCTACTCTTGGGGCTGCCATTACTCGCCGGGCTCCTCACCATGGGCAAGTTTTGCATCCATCTGCTCTATGCCGACTCGTTTGACGCCGCCATTCCGTTGCTGTCGTGGATGGTTTGGGGGGTATTTCTCCGTTTAATTGCCTGGCCGCTCGGCTATTGGCTGCTGGCGCGCGGTTCAGCGTCGGCTGTCATCGTATCCGAGGCCATCGGCAACACCGTGATGGTAGTGCTGCCGCTTTTCTTAATCCCTTATTTCGGTCTGACTGGTGCCGCTCTGGGTTTCTGCATCAGCTATGTCATCTATGCAGGCTTGATGATCGCCATTGCTCGTCGGCGCTCTGGACAATGGCTCAGCGCACCTACGTGGCTCAGCATCTCCGCCGCGACCGGCGTCCTGCTACTCGCTCAGTTCAGCGTCTCGCACGCCGAGGGGCTTTATTGGGGGCTAATCCCGACGGCGTTCATTGCCTTAGGCTGTTTCTGGACCTATCGTCGCGCGCTGCAGGCGGACTGACCGCTCCACTCTTACTATCATGAAAGGCATCATCCTCGCCGGCGGTTCCGGCACCCGACTTCATCCCCTCACCCAGGTCATGAGCAAGCAGCTCCTGCCGGTGTATGACAAGCCGATGATCTATTACCCGCTGTCCGTGCTCATGCTCGCAGGCATCCGCGAGATTCTGATTATCTCGACGCCCCAGGACCTGCCGAAGTTTCGCGAGGTGGTCTCGTTACCGATAAGTCCCGTGATGTGTGAGGAGCAGGTCAGCCACGTTGTTCGTACCATCAACTCATACTGCTGATGACCCCGCGACCCAAGGTCAGCTACATCTTGGTCGGCTACCAACACGGGGCTTTCGTCCGGGAGGCGGCCCTGTCTGCGCTCGCCCAAGATTACCCTGATATCGAATTCATTTTTTCGGACGACTCTTCTTCCGATGACACCTATGCGATCATGCAGGAAATCGCCGATGCCGGCCGCCAAGCCGGTCGCCGCGTGGTAGCGATCCGCACACCTTCTAATTTCGGAATCAGCCGTCATCTGGCCAGCCTCTGCGAACGCGCAACCGGTGAAATTTTTATCCTGCAAGCTGCCGACGATATTGCCCGACCAAATCGCGTGACCGAACTCGTCAAGATTTTCGCCGCCGATCCGAAGGCGCGGATGGTTATGTCGAATGTATCTATTATCGATAACTCTGGCGCGGTTATCCGTCCGGTATACGCCCCCGCCGGCATCCTCTACAGCGAGGATTTGATAACGCTCGTCAGGAATAATTTCCCCTGGCTTGTGGGCGCCAGTGAGGCTATCCGTCGGGAAGTTTTTACGGAATTCGGCGCTGCTTTTTTTGCGGCCTGCTGGGAGGATTATATTTTCGCATTTAGAGCTGCCCTCACCGGACGGATTTTATTTTGTGATCAGGTTCTCCTGTCATGGCGGCATCATCACGGAAACATGTCCCATTTCCGGGACTTTACCGGGACCCCTGAGAGTCGCGCCAGATTCGCGGGGCATTTCCTCAAGAACATCCGAGCCCGGATTGTTTATAGGAAGCAGCAACTGATTGATCTGGAGAAGGCCGTGGGTCGCCTTCCCGTCGACGTAGCTCAGGAAATACGCCGGCTACTTGTAGCAGGTATCGACGAGGCGCGCCTTGAGCACGCCGCCCGCAGTGGGGCACGCTGGAAATTGATGGGGGCGTTACTTCGTAAGGGCATTCGGGTGAAGTCTTCCTTCCCCTGGCTTTTTCGTCAGGTTGCCATTCGAGCCTGCCATAACCTGTATTTCCGGGTGGTGTATGATCGCTTGCGGTCTTTGGTCCGGAAAGAGTCGCACCAACCCTCCAACTAAGAAGGTTTCCGACCCCCAACAATTTACATCCATGAAAGCTGTCATATTAGCCGGCGGGCTCGGTACGCGCCTGAGTGAAGAAACCCACCTGAGGCCGAAGCCGATGGTCGAGATTGGCGGTCACCCGATCCTCTGGCACGTGATAAAAATCTACGCCGCCCATGGGATTAACGAATTCATCATCTGCGCCGGCTACAAGGGGCACATGATCAAAGAGTATTTCCAGAACTACTTCCTGTATAACTCGGATGTGACTTTCGACCTCGCCACCAACCAGATGACCATTCTGCGCCACAATGCGGAGTCGTGGAAAGTCACGGTGGTCGACACGGGGGAGCAGACCATGACCGGCGGCCGCCTTCGGCGCGTGCGCGAGCTCGTCGGCCATGAGACTTTCTGCCTAACCTACGGCGACGGGGTGGGCGATATCCCGGTGGCCGAGGTAATCGCTTTCCATCGCCAGCACGGCGGGAAAGCGACGGTCACCGCGGTGCAACCGCCCGGTCGGTTCGGCTCCCTGGCCATTTCCGCCGCTGGTACCGTCGAGGCCTTCGCGGAGAAGCCGCAAGGCGACGGATCCTGGATCAACGGAGGTTTCTTTGTCCTTGAGCCCTCGGTCTTTGACCTGATCGCGGATGACGCCACGGTCTGGGAAAAGGCGCCGTTGGAAGCCCTTGCTAAACAACGCCAGTTACACGCCTTCCGCCACCAAGGTTTCTGGCTCCCGATGGATACGCTGCGCGATAAGGCTCAGCTGGATAATCTCTGGGCTTCCGGGGCCGCTCCCTGGAAAGTCTGGTGACACCCATGTTCGACCAAGCTTATCAAGGGAAGCGCGTCTGGCTTTCGGGCCACACGGGCTTTAAGGGAGCGTGGCTTGCCGAATGGCTGCTCGCCCTCGGCGCGCACGTGCATGGTTACGCGCTTCCACCTGATAGTGCGCAGCCTTTATTCGGAGGGCTTTCTTTAGGCCCGCGGCTGGAGTCGGAGTTTGCGGATATTCGCGATGCCGCGGCGGTACGGCGCTCGATCGCCGACTACCAGCCTGATTTTGTCTTCCATCTCGCGGCGCAACCGCTGGTGCGGTTGTCCTATGAAATCCCGCTCGAGACGATGGCGACGAACGTCATGGGCACGATGCACGTGCTGGACGCATTGCGCGACCTGCGGAAGCCGTGCGCGGCGGTGATGGTGACATCCGATAAATGCTATGAGAACCTAGAGACCGGCCGCCCGCACGAGGAGGCCGATCCGATGGGAGGTCGCGATCCCTACAGCGCTAGCAAGGGCATGGCGGAACTGGCCGTGGCATCCTACCGTCGTTCTTTCTTCGGTCCGGCACACCAAGTCCGCCTCGCCTCGGCGCGCGCCGGTAATGTCATTGGGGGCGGCGACCTCGCGGCGGATCGGATCGTCCCGGACATTATCCGGGCCCGCGCCAGCGGCAGGACTCTTGTCGTGCGTAACCCGACCTCCACACGGCCTTGGCAGCATGTCCTCGAACCCCTGTCGGGTTACCTTTGGCTGGGTGCGTGCCTCGCTTCGCCATCGCGTGCACGCGTAGCGGCAGAAGTCGCCTCGGGATTTAATTTTGGCCCCCAGCCAGAAGCGGTCCGGACAGTCGGAGAATTGACTACCCGATTTACTCAAGCATGGCCGGATCTACGGATTGAATCAGGCCCCGCCGGGCCACATGAAGCGGCGCGGCTCAGCCTTTCCATCGCGAAGGCCGAGCGCGTGCTGGGATGGCGGCCGGTTTGGGATTTCGATACGACGGTGCGCAAGACGGCTGATTGGATATCAGGAGAAGCCGCTGGTCGTGTTCACCGTCAACTTTGTGCCGACGACTTGGCGGCGTATGCCGCCGCAGCGGGGGAGGCGGACTTGGCATGGACTCGCTGAACGGTCAGCGTTGTCTCGTCACTGGTGCTGGTGGATTCATCGGGAAGGTGCTTGTCCGGAAACTGCTCGCCGCTGGCGCCATAGTCCACGCACCTGGCCGCACGGAACTCGATCTGGACGTAGAATCGTCCATCCGGAGGACAGTTCGGGATTTCGCTCCCGAAAAAGTATTTCACCTGGCCGCCAAAGGAGTCACGGGCGCCGGCTCGCTTGAAGCATTACGCGAGACCAATGTTCACGGGACCCGCCGTCTAATTGCGGAGCTGAACCTCTTGCGTCATTCGCCGACAGTCACCCTGCTGGGATCAGGCTTTGAATACGCCGCGAAAGAAACCCCGCTCAAGGAAGAGGATACCCTTTCGCCTTTCTCGGATTACGGTATTTCCAAGCTAGAAGCTGCGGCCGCTGCTCGCGAAGTCGCCTCGGGGCTATCCGTGACGTGGGTTCGTTTGTTCAACGTCTACGGTCCGGGTGAGTCGCTAGGTCGGCTTCTGCCCCACATCGTCTCCCAATCCCGGCAAGGCCTACCAGTCGAAGTCACGGCGGGCGAACAACTCCGGGATTTTACCCATGTCGATGATGTTGCCGAAGGTATCATGCGGCTTGCCGCTCGCCCCACCGCTAGTCTTGGCTGGGAAGTTTTTAATCTCGGTACCGGTACCGCGACCCGCTTGCACGCATTCATGAGCCTAGTCGTCGCAGCGCTCGCGAGCCACGGGGTCGTCAGCGATTTACGCCTAGGCGCCCGTCCATACCGACCTGGAGAGCCTATGGTCTATCTGCCGGATGTATCCCGACTCCAGAAAGCAGTCGGCTGGCTCCCTGCCAAGCCGCTAGACAAAGGCGTCTCCGACGTGGTTTCTCAGGCCATACTTCCATGATTACCGAAAAGATTTCCCGTCACCCGCGTCGACTGGTCGCCGATGAGCGCGGCGCGTTCATCAAGTGTATCGACGGACTCGAAACACACCTTCCAGCGTTCACGGGTGAGGTGTACGTCGTTCGGGCCCAACCCGGCCGCCGCCGCGGCGATCATTATCATCCGCAGGCCCGAGAATGGTTTACGGTCGTCGCCGGTGCCGGCGTTCTGGTGCTCCGAGATATCTCGACCAACGAGCGGCTGGAACTCGCCTTGACCGCAGAACAACCAGAGACCGTGATGGTCCCTCCGGGCATCGCCCATGTGTTTGTGAATTCCGCCCAGGCGAAGACGGAGCTGATTGTGGTGGCCTACACCGATCGGCTTTATGATCCCGCCGACACCGTGGCGTGTAAGGTCGACTAATCAGCCGACTAACCCGATGACAATTTCCGTCGCCTTACCCGTTTACAACGGGGCAAACTACCTCCGCGAAGCCTTGGAAAGCCTAGTTGGGCAGGGGCTAGCCTTGGCGGAAATCGTCATCGCTGATAATTGCTCGTCGGATGCGACCGCCGATATCGTCAGGGAATTTGCCGTGAAAGATCCGCGCGTGCGGCATGAGCGGAGCGAGGTTTTTCTGAATCAGGCCGACAATATCAGCCGGGCCGTCCAGCTTTGTCGTCAGGAGTGGGTGCAGCTGCTCTGCCATGATGATCTACTCCGACCCGGAGCCATCGCGGCGTTGGCCGGGATCATCAACGGACTGGAAGGCAAGGCGTGCGCGCTGATCGGACATCAGCCCGCGCATCTCTTTACGGATGAGCATACCTATCGCCATCGGAACGGAGTCGGTATGGTCGAAACGCGTGCCGAACTGATGGCAGCTCCCGTGGCAGGTAGCCCCACCCATGCTCATCACCTCGCC
>JBEEKW010000082.1:0-7735 GCA_041168485.1 Verrucomicrobiota bacterium | reverse complement strand
GAGTTCTATCAGTTCCTGACGACGGATGCCGCCGTGCCGGCTAAGATCCGCGCCACGATGGCTGAACTGGGCCTCTGCCGCGATGAGTTCCCCGAGACCGACCATTGGTCGCCCCAGCTCTACGTCCGCGAAGGTCGACGGATGGACGGACGTTATACGCTGACGCAAAAAGACGTCATCGATGACCCGAAGAAAGACGATGCCATCGCGATCTCTTCCTTCCCGATCGATTCGCATGACTGCCGCCGTATCGCCTTGCCCGACGGCGTGATCAACGAAGGCACGATCATGCCGGTCCGCATACCCGGACGCCGCCACGGCTACGCCTACCATGTCCCTTATCGCGCCATCACGCCCGCAACCTCCGAGTGCACCAACCTCCTTGTGCCGGTCGCCCTCTCTGCCACGCACGTCGCCTACTCCTCCATCCGCGTCGAACCAACCTGGATGACCATCGGCCAAAGCGCCGGCATCGCTGCTGCCCTCGCCGCCAAGGCCGGCGTGAGTGTACAGGCCTTGGACTACGCCCAGCTCCGTGCCCGCCTGCTCGCCCAGCATCAAGTGCTCGACCTGCCCGTACTGCCGCCGCTGACTGCCAAGCCCGCAGCTTCCGTCAAAGGAACCGGCATTGCGCCTGCTTCGTTACCTGGCCTGATCCTCGACGACGCGCAGGCCGAACTGAGCGGAGAGTGGGAACGCTCCACGAACTTCAAGCCGCACGTCGGCACGGGTTACCTGCACGACGAACAGCGCTCCGATGGCAAGTCGCGCGCGGTCTTCCGCTTCAAGGTGCCGGCCGACGGCGAGTTCGAGCTGCGCATGGCCTACTCCGCCCACCCCACTCGTACGACGCGACTTCCGGTCACGCTCACGAACGGCCCACAAGTTCAGACCTTCACCGTCGACCAGACGATCGCCCTACCTTCGGGAGACGCCTTCCGCACCATCGGTACGGTCCGCCTGCGCCGTGACGGCGACTATGTGCTAGAAGTCACGAACAAGGACACAGGCGGCTTTGCCATCGTCGACGCCTTCCAATTGCTCCCGCTCGCCACCCCTACTAAATAAGCTCCATGAAGACCCGACTGCTCCTCTGCCTCACGGCCCTGCTCGTGGGCTGCTCCACGACGAAAGATGACAGCAAGCCCGCCGCGTCACTCCTTCCAGCCGGCTGGGATGCCAAGGCCGCCGGCGACAAAGTCATGGCCGGCCTCATCAAGGCCAGTGGTCCTGAAGTCAAAGGCGCGCATGACGCCCATTTTGCGATTGTCGGCGATCGGGCATACATCGTCTCCGAGGCCAACGACCGCCAAGCCGGCGAAGCCGCGCAGTGGCCTTTCGTCTACGCCACGCTTTCGATTGTCGACCTTCGCAACGAGCGCCTGCTCGACGTGATGACCATCGCCCGCTCCGAGCAGGCCTTCGCCAACGAGACCCTATCCGTCGGCGCCTGCTTCGTGCCCCGTATCAAGCAGGTCGGCCCGCAGACCCTTCGTTGCTGGTTCGCCAGCGAGCAACCCGGCAAACGCCAGTCGCAGACCTACTATCGCGACCTCGACCTACGTACCATGACCTTCGAGCCGGAGATCCATCGCATGAAGTTGCAGACCAGCGAAGGCACTTTCGACCTGCAGCCGAAGTATCTGCACGCCGACGCCGCCAAGCAGGGTTTCCTCCGCAAACCCGTCGATGCTGGCCTGTACCTCTTCGACAACTTCAAGGAATTCGACGGCAAGACTTACATTGCGATCAACAACTACCTCGGAGCCCAACAAGCCCTCTGCACCCTGAACGCAGCCGCCGACACGCTCACGGTCGTCGGCCACTTCAATGGTCCCGGTGAACCATCGCTGACCGAACCGGCCGTCAACCGACTGCCTGAGGGCACGTGGCTCGCGATCTGTCGTAAGGAGAACGGCGACCGCAACTACTGGTTCTCCGAAAGCAAGGACGGCAAGACCTGGACGACTGGCGGCGAGAAGGACTTCGTGAAGAACGGCGCCGCCTCCAAGCCGACCTTCGACAAGTTTAGCGGCGTTTATTACCTCGGCTGGCAGGAACGCACCCAGATCGATAAGGTCAGCCGCAGCGTCTTCAACCTCGACGTCTCGAAAGACGGCAAGATCTGGGAACGTAAATACCGCTTCGAGACCACGAAGTCCTTCCAATACCCCACTTTCGTTGAAGCCAACGGACAGGTCTGGTTCTGCGTCACCCAAGGCGACTCCGATCCCAGCCGCAAGGAACGCATCATGTTCGGCCGGCTGGAGTAATCATTAGGCCTCGAATAGGCGTTTTTCCAAAAACTCCTCGCAACCATTCGGGGCGTTGGGTGTATTACTGATACCCCTATGCGATTCCTCGCCTCCCTCCTCCTCGCCGCGACGCTTAGCGCCGCGCCAGTCTCCTTTGATAAGCAGACTCTCACGAAGGACTTCGTCGCCGAAGGCTGCGCGGTCGCCGACTTCGACCATGACGGCCATGTCGACGTCGCGGCCGGTTGGTACATCTGGAAGGGTCCTGACTTCAAGCAGCGCATCAGCTACGCGGTCGAGCCTTCACACGAGAAGGGCCCGAACAAGACGCCCTTTAACGGCGCAACCGGTTACTCGGACTATTTCATCTCCTACGCCTACGACTTCAACGCCGACGGCTGGCAGGACATCCTCGTCTTCGGCTTCCCGGGCGACCCTGCCCTCGTCTACGAGAACCCGAAGGGCAAAGCCGGCCCCTGGAACATTCATAATATCTTCGACGTCGCCGACGGCGAATCCCCTCAGCTCGTCGACATCAATGGCGACGGCAAGCCGGAGCTCTTCTGCCACACGAGCGATGCCGTCAAGGACCCGAAGAACAATAAGGGCCGCCACGGTGGCCAGTTCGGCTACGCGGAGATCGATTGGAAGAACCCTTTCGGCAAGGCGAAGTTCCACGCCATCACCGAGAAGTCTAAAGAGAACGACCAGAAGATCTTCAAGTATACCCACGGCTACGGCGCCGGTGACGTCAACGGCGATGGCCGCATGGATATCCTCGAAGCCAACGGCTGGTACGAACAGCCCAAGGACCTCTCCGCCCCCGGCGCGTGGAAGTTCCACAAGGTCGCCTTCGGCCTAGGTGGCGCCCAGATGTATGTCACCGACGTGAACAAGGACGGCCGTAATGACGTCATCACCAGCATCAAGGCCCACAGCTATGGCCTCTCTTGGTTCGAACAGAACGCCGACGCCTCCTTCACGGAGCACGTCATCCTCGGCAAAACCAAGGAAGACAACGCCGACGGCAAGGGCTTCAGCCAGATCCACGCGGTCGAACTCCAGGACATCAACGGCGACGGCCTCCCCGACATCGTCTGCGGTAAGCGCCGCTGGGCCCACGGCATCAAGGGCGATGACGAGCCCAACGCCGATCCAGTGCTCTATTGGTTTGAGATGTCCCGCGACGCCAAGGGCGGCGCTTCCTTCGTCCCTCGCCGCATCGACAACGACAGCGGCGTAGGCACCCAGTTCTTCACCGGCAAGGTAAACCAGGATAACAAGCCGGACATCGTCATTGCCAACAAGCACGGCGTGTTCGTCTTCACCCAGAAGTAAGCCGTCCTTCCCCTTCCCCCACAATGGGGTCAGACCCTATTAACGGGGTCTGACCCCATTTTTTTGAGCAATCCAGCCTATTTAAGCGCTAGCAGAGAAGGCGAACACTGCTCAGCGCAGAAGTAAATTCCTGTTAATTTTTGAATCCATTTCCAGCTTTGGGGCGAAAGATATGATTGAAACCGGTTCTCATTCACGAGCACCGATCAACCAACAAAAAATAAAAACAGTATGAAATCATTAATGAAAAAACTCGCGTTCGTCCTGAGTATTGTGGCCTTCTCGGGCGCATCGCTGAATGCAGCCGAAGAAAAGAATATCGTGGAGACTGCGGTCAGCGCCGGCTCCTTCAAGACTCTGGCCGCCGCCCTCACCGCCGCAGGTCTAGTGGACACCCTCAAGGGAAATGGACCCTTTACCGTCTTCGCTCCCACGGATGAAGCCTTTGCAAAACTCCCGCCCGGCACGGTGGCGGATCTCCTCAAGCCGGAGAACAAGGGGATGCTCATCGATATCCTGACCTACCATGTTGTGAGCGGCAACGTACCTTCTGGGACCGCCGTCAAGCTCACCGAGGCTACCGCGCTCAATAAAAAGAAGATCAAGCTGGAAGTAAAGGAAGGCTCTCTCTTTCTAAATACGGCGAAGGTGACCACCGCTGACGTCAAGTGCTCCAACGGAGTAATTCACATCATCGATGCCGTCCTCCTGCCGCCCGCAACTGACAAGGGCAAGGGGAACTGATAGGAGGCGGTTCCGGCCTTATTAGTCACTACGATTAAGAAATAATCACGCGAGTCTCCGCTCCCAGCCCTTTCCAGCTAGGGGGCGGAGTTCTTTTGCTTCCTTGTTGCTCAATCAGATCCAAACCGTTCTTCTCTGCAAGAATCGTCAAAAAATACCAAGCGAATCCAGGAATCATTCAGGACAATGATGTTGCCCAAGCCATAATGAGCACTCCCGCTCATGTCACCTCAAAGACCGTCCTGACACGAGTCGCGGCCGGTGAGACCGGCGCCATGAACGTGTGCATCAACCTTTACGGGCCGATCGTCTGGACGCTTGTGCGACGCTACGTCAACAACACTTCGTCCGAGGATCTCGTGCAGGAAATCTTCGCCGAAATCTGGAAAAAGGCTGCGACCTACGACCCTGCGATTGCCTCCGAATCCACCTTTATAGGTATGATTGCGCGTCGTCGCGCAATCGATTTCATCCGCCGCCAATTGCGCAGTCCAGGTCTCGAGCCTCTGGAAGTTGAGAGTTCCTTTCCTAATCCGGCGCTTGAGGCCTCGTCTATTCCTTACGATGCAGAGGCATTAAAATCATCACTCGAAACCCTCCCGGAAGAGACTCGGAAACTTTTTCATCTGTTTTTCTATGAAGGTTTCACCCATCCGGAAATCGCTGATAAGACCGGCCTGCCTCTGGGCACGGTTAAGACTCGCCTCAGGCGCGGACTGCTCGCCCTACGCGATCGTCTCAGGCGTGCTGGGATCACCAACACCAAAACCGTATTATGAACCCGTCGGATCCAGTAAATCGTTACAATGAACTGCTGGCTGGTCGCGCCCTCGGCGATCTGTCGCTCGAAGAGGAGCGCGAACTCGCCTTGCTGGGTAAGCAGTTAGGCATCTCGCCAGACGCAGAACTCGAGTTACTGGCCGGAGCCTTGGCGCTCGAACCTGTATTGCAACGGCCCGAACCGATGCCGGCTGGCCTGGCTGCCAGATTGCACCAGCAGGCCGACATGATCGGGCTTCCTGGAGGCTCGCCTATCATTTACCCGCAGGTTCCAGCTTGGAAAAACATTTTGCTCCATCCGATGACCGGATGGGCGGCGGCCGCCGCAGTCGTGATTCTCTCGCTCGTGCTCACGCAAACAGAAGCACCACTGCCTCCGGAACAGGCCGCCGCCCTTCTCCGCTCGGTAGACAAGGACTTGATCGAACGCAGATTCGTCGGTCTCGGCGAGTTTAAACAAGCCTCCGGCCAGGTCCTCTGGAGCGATGCTCAGCAGCGAGGATTCATGATCCTCACGGGCATTCCCGCTAACGATCCCCGCAAGGCCCAATACCAACTTTGGATCGTGGATCCCACCCGGGACTCGGACGCACCCGTTGATGGCGGCGTTTTTGATATTCCGCGTAATGGTTCGCCCGTGGTGGTCCCCATCGCAGCGAAACTCGCCTTGTCCAATCCACAAGCGTTCGTGATCACACGCGAACACCCCGGCGGGGTGGTCAAATCGAAGCAGGAGCACGTGGTCGCGCTGGCGAAGAACTAACCTAGGAAAGGTGACATTTTCAGCTAGCCCCACAAACCGTCCCCGGTCATCACCATGTCTCTCCAGCCTTCTACGACGTCACGCGTCCGGCTCGGCTTATTGCTGGGATTAGTCCTCACCCTTGGTGTTCTGCTGGTCGGCCTACGCTTCCTTGGTCGAGGCGCTGAGATTGCTACGCCAGTGGCGAAGCCGACGCAGGCACCTCCCGCAAAAGGTCAGGTGAGGGTCAATCTGCGCAGCTCTGCATCCCTCAATTTAGATGAGTCTAAGAATGTCCGCCCGGACGCCCCGGAACTGGGGCCGAAAGCTTTGAATACTTTGTTGAAACAGAAGGAAGCTGAGATCCGGGCGATGATTAAGGAACTGGGTCATGCCGATGAATCCCAAGACTCCGGCATCACATTTACGGCAGAGATGGTTCTGGCCCTGGTGGCGCTCAAGCCTCGCATGGTAAAACTCGACGAGGAGTTCGATTTTTTGGATAAGTCTTGGCCCGAGGCTAATCAGCAGGAAAGACAGGTCATCCTCGATCGTACCTCCGCCATCGCCGATCAGTTGTTAATCGAGTTCCGCGCCGCGTTGTCCGCCTTACCTAAGCGCTAACACCGTCCCCGATCACCCGCCGTATTCTGGGCGGTTTCGGTACGGCGGGCACGGAAGTAAGTTCCTAGCAATTTTTGAATCCATTTCCTCCTTTTGGGCGAAGAATATCTTTGAAACCCTAACTCACTCACATGCCCTATCTTGCCTCAGAAAATACGTCAAAAAGCCCACCTAAACTTTCTGACCTATCCACCATGAAGAAACTTAAACAAGTAATCCTCGGAGGCGCCGCGTTGCTCCTGTCACTGGTCACGCCCCAAAGCCTCAACGCAGCCGATCCCGCTGAAGCCCAGACCATCGGGCGAATGGTTCGCGAGAGGGAAGACCTCAGCAGCCTGCAGGCGCTTTTGGAAAAGACCAAACTCGGATCCGATCTCTCCAAATACACGGGTTCCCGCTTCACCTTGTTCGCGCCGACGAATGAGGCTTTCAAGAAGCTGCCGAAGGGGGCAGTGGAGACTTTGCTGGCCCCACAGAACAACGAGCGACTTGCAGAGGTGTTCAATTTCCATGTGCTCGCCAGCTCCGAGCCGGAATTCGGGCTCGAACAATTTACTCTGCTCAGAACTGCATCGGGGCAGTTCGTTTCCATCGATTACAAGAATAAGGTTATCGGCGGGGCCAGATTTACGGCGAAGCCTATCCCCTGTTCCAATGGCGTGATTTACCTGATCGACACAGTGCTGACTCCGACGACGGACGATCTTTTTCAGCGTCTCCAGAAAGATGGACGCTTCACGATTTTCACCAAAGCCATCACGGCGAGCCGTCAGGGGAAAACCTTCCAAAATATGCACGGACTCTACACGACCTTCGCGCCGACCGATGAGGCGTTCAAAAAACTGCCTCCGGATTTTGTCGCATCGCTCTTCCTTCCGGAAAATGACCAGCGTCTGGTAGACATCATCAAGCATCACATCACCGAGGGGACCTTCGCGGCCGGGAAAGTGCCGGGGCTTCGCAGTCTCGGCGTCTCGGATGTCACCCCCCAGTCAGTATTCGGTCAGCAATTGAATTTCAAAGCGACCGCGGGCGGAGCAACGATTGATGGAGCGGTCATCAAAGAAACCGACCTGCCCTGCGCGAACGGCATTGTGCACGTGATTGACAGCGTGATTCCTCCGGTGGAAAAGGGACTTTTCGATATTCTCAGAAAAGATGACCGCTTCAGTATTCTGGTGAAACTTCTGGATTCATGCGGACTGTCGCTCAACGTGGCCTCATCCCAGGAGTTCACGATTTTCGCCCCCAC
>JBEEKW010000081.1:0-11098 GCA_041168485.1 Verrucomicrobiota bacterium | reverse complement strand
AGTCGCGGATGTTCTCGCCCTTACGGTAGACCGGGATGGCCTCGCCACGCAGGCACTTCAGGATGACGACCGGAATGAGCTTCTCGGGGAACTGATACGGACCGTAGTTATTTGAACAGTTCGTCACCACGACCGGCAGGCCATACGTATCCATCCATGCGCGTGCGAGATGATCGCTGGCGGCCTTGCTCGCGCTGTAAGGTGAATGTGGGTCGTAGGCGGTCGACTCGTCGAAGGGCTTATCCGTCGGGCCGAGCGAACCGAAGACCTCATCGGTCGAAACATGGACGAAACGGAAAGCATCCCGAGGGAGGCCGGAAAGAGTCCGCCAATATCCGAGCGCGGCCTGCAAGAGCTGGAAGGTCCCGGTAATGTTAGTAGCGATGAATTCGCCCGGCCCGTCGATCGAACGATCCACATGCGACTCGGCGGCAAGATGTAGGACCTTGTCGGGCCGTGCTTCAGCGAAGACGCGACGCATGGTCTCGGCGTCGCAGATATCGGCCTGGATAAAAGTGAATCGGGGCTGGCCAAGCAGGTCGACGAGCGACGACATATTGCCGGCGTAGGTCAGCTTATCGACGACCGTGATCTCGTGTCCGGCAGCATGTGCAATCCGGGCGAGATTCGATCCGATGAAGCCGGCGCCGCCGGTGATAAGGAGTTTCATGGGGTTATTTTAAGCCGAGAATAGCAACATGGGGAGAAGACCGATAAAGGCTTCTGGCGGCGTCGACCGTGTTGAATTGGTGGAGGCGTCGGCAGCTTCGTCGGAGCTGAGCATAGTTGTTATACACGGAGTAAGAGTAAAAGAGGCCGTCCCCTTCCGAGATATTGTAACGCCGTCCCCGCGTGCGTAGGTAATTGAAGGCGGACCAGAGCCCCAGCGAATTTATTAGCTGCTTGATGAATCGGCTGATTTTGCCGCCTTGGCCGAAATTATTGGCGTCCGAGATGAAGATGGCCTTGCGGGCGACCCGCAGCATTTCCGCGACGGCGATTTCTGGCTGAGGAACATGATGTAACACGGCGAACTCGCAGACCAAGTCGAACTCGCCGTCCATTGCGTCGAGCTGGTTGATGTCCCCATCCTTGAGTTCGGCGGGCGTCAGGCCCGCGGCGTGGCCGACCTGGCGCAAAGCTTCCACGGGTTCGATACCGACGAATCGTACGCCAGGGTGGCGCGCCTTGAGATAGCGCAGGGCACGGCCAGTGCCGGAGCCAACGTCTAGCACGGACCTGATTCCGTGATATTCGATCATGGCGGAAAGGACCGCCAAGGCGAACTGGTGCTCATCCTGTTCCGAGATTTGCATGGCATCATACTTCGCAGCAGTGTCCGCGTAGTATTTCCGTTGCAGGGTGACTTCGTCTTCGGATGACATCGGGGTGGGTGGTGGGCAGACTAGAGGCTTAGTTGACTAGAGGCTCGGAGGCTCGGAGCGACGCGGAAGTTGAACAGTTGATTGGTTGGCCAGTTGGCCAGACAGGGCAGGCGGCGTCTTGAGGTAGGGACAGCACCACGTGCTGTCCTAGTTTCGTTAGCTCAAAAGGGAGGACGCGATGGTGATCACGTCCCTACCTCGATACAGCTAAGTCGTGACGCGGTCCCGACCCTACCTTTTGAAGGCCTTCACGACAGCAGCGATCACGCGGTTGCGATCTTCTGAAGACATACCTGCACCGGATGGAAGGCAGAGTCCTTGCTCGAAGAGGCGGTCGCTGACTTTGCCGCCGTGCATTTCGGCGGAAGCAAAGACGGGCTGGAGGTGCATGGGCTTCCAGACGGGGCGGGCTTCGATGTTCTCGGCTTCAAGCGCGAGACGGACCTGCTCGCGCGTGACACCGGCGACCGTCGAATCGATGGTTAGGCAGGTGAGCCAGTGGGTCGATTGTCCCCAAGAGGCTTCGGGCTGCATGGTGACGCCGGGGAGTCCTTTGAACGCTTCGGCGTAAGCTTTGAAGTGTCCACGACGTCGCGAGACTTTACCGGACAGTCGCGTTAGCTGGCCGAGTCCGATGCTGGCCGAGATATTGCTGAGGCGGTAGTTATAGCCGATGGTGGAATGCTGATAGTGCGGAGCGGTATCACGCGCCTGGGTGGCGAGGAAGCGCGCTTGCTGGGCGAGATCAGCATCATCGGTGACGAGCATTCCGCCGCCGCCAGTGGTGATGATTTTGTTGCCATTGAAGGAATGGATGCCGAACAGGCCGAATGAACCGGGCGAGGCTTCGCCGTAAGTCGCGCCAAGCGCTTCGGCGGCATCTTCGATGAGCTTTACGCCATGTTTATCGCAACAGGCTTTGATGGGCGCGATATCGGCTGACTGGCCATACAGGTGCACAAGCACGAGAGCCTTGGGCGTCTTGCCGACCTTGGCTTTCTGCTCGATGACCGCGCACGCCAGCGCGGGATCGATATTCCAGCTAAGTTCTTCGGAATCGATGAAGACGGGCTTGGCTCCGAGATAGGTGATGGGTGCGGCGGAAGCGACGAAGGTGAGCGATGAGCACAAGACTTCGTCGCCTGGACCGACGCCAGCAAGACGCAGGGCAAGATGCAGCGCAGCGGTGCCCGAAGAGACCGCGACGGCATGTTTTGAGCCGACGAGGATCGCGAAATCCTCTTCGAACGCATCGAGATTGGGCCCGGCCGGTGCGATCCAATTGGATTGGAAAGCTTCTAGGACGAGTTCAATTTCCGCACCGCCGATGTCCGGCGGCGATAAATAGAGTCTGTTTGGATTCATAAATGGGAGGGAAATTTCGGGTCTCAGGTCTCGGCAATCAGGTCCCAGGTACGGGTTCTTCAGGTGCGGGTACGGGTGCGGGAAGTTACAACCTTCTGGGGCCTAATTCCTAGGGGATGTCCTGTGTGGCACTGTATCACGAGAAAAGGTGAATGGGGCATGTCATCTAACTATGTGCCTCTAAAAGTTTTAGGCCTTGGAAAAGTTCTTTCCGAGAGTGTTTTCGTCGCAACTAATGACCGTCGCTTCCAGCGGGAAGTAACCTTGAAGAACCAACTTCGACGCGCAGCTCTCTCTGTTCCCAGCAATATCGCCGAAGGCGATGCTCGGGGATATTCACAGGAGGGAATCCGCTTTTTCAAGATTGCCATCGCTTCCGCAGAGGAAACTAAAGTTCAACTGGAACTTGCCGGGAAGATGGGGTTCATCGACCTTCAGCTCGCCCAGTCCTTGTTTAACGACGCATCTGTAATCTGCCGGATGTTAAATAAGCTCATCGAAAGCCGAATTAAACGCGGCTCATCTCTAGGCTAGCACCCGTACCTACCCCCCATTTGCCGGATCCGCAATTAACTCCTCGACCCTTTGGCCGCTGGATATTCGTACAAACATTTGCTCATTTTTCTGATTAATTCCATACGCCCTAATATCTTTCCAGACGAGAGGTAAGCGTTCGAGGCGGCCGATAAGTCCGTTCCGCCAACCGGCTTGCTGATCTTGATAACGATTAGGTTCGCCGTTCACGAGATGCCAAAAGGCGACGTTCTGCTTCCCGCCATTAGGCACGATATACTGGCCATATTCATACGGTAGGAGCTCGCGCTCCCCCACCCTGCCGGGGACGGCGTAAAGCCGCTCGGTGCGCACGCAGCCGTTATTCACCCAGCAGGAATCTGGATTATGCGAACCGGCATCGACGACCGAGACCTTACCGGGCTCCCAGTAGGCAACATAGACGAGCATCTGAATGCCGCCACGGGAGTAAAGGACCTGCTTCGCCTGGCTGAAATTGAGGATGCCTTGGGCGCTGGCCAGCGCGGCCGAGGATCCGGCGATGGGAATCTCGCGCCGCGTCCAACCAGTGACTTCCGGCAAAGCCGACCCGAGCTCACCGGTAAAAACCCGCGGGCGCGCTGGCGCAAACTCGGAGAGGAGCACGAGCGCCAATAGGCCGGCGAGCATGATGCCGCCGAAGATGAGCAGGGCTTTGCGCATATCAGAGAATCCGCGCGGGGATACCGACGACGGTGACGCCGGCCGGGACATCTCTCACGACGACGGCGCCAGCGCCGACGATGGCCCGACTACCGACCGATTTACCAGGAATGATGCTGGCTCGGCTGCCCATGAAGACGCGGTCGGCCACGCGGACGTGTCCAGTGATGTCGCATTGGGCGCTCAGCGAGGTCCACGGTCCGAGCGTGGCGTCGTGGCCGATGGTGCAATTGAGGTTCACCATGGCGAAATCCCCGATTTCGATATCCACGGAAAGAATGGCCCCAGGGCAGACGACCACGCCCTTGCCGAGCTTCACACGCGCACCGACCAAAGCCTGCGGGTGGACGAAGGTCAGGAATTCCGCGCCGGCGGCCACGAGCGGCGCGACGAGCTTCTCCTTGAGCGGAGGCATCCCGAGGCCGGCTAGGTAGACAGTATCCGCCGACGGCTTATGGCCAGCGAGCGGAGATACGGGTGCGAAGCTTCCGAACGGGGCAAGCGCGTCCAGATTATCGTCAAGGAAACCGGCGACCGTCCATGCGCGGCCACAGTCGGGATGCTGGCTGGCCCAGACGTAGAGTTCGCGACCGAAACCGCCGGCGCCGACGATCAGGAGTTTTTTCATGAAAGGGAGGAGTTCAAATTAAGGATGTCCGCGACGGTGCGACAGGCCCGGACCTGCGCTCCGGTGATCTCGATATCGTGGACGTGCTCGAAATGCGAGACGACCAGAAGAATCGCCAGGGAGTCCCACTGGGGCAGCGCCGCGAGGACGGTGGCTTCATCGGCGTGGACGAGCGCGTCGACGTCTGACTGCAGAGCCTTAAGCTGTTCGGCGCGGGTCATCGGGGGAGAGATTGGATAGGGGCGATGGTCAGCGGGCCGATCTCGCCGGCAAACGCACCCCAGGAGAGGCCGACGCCGAAGCCGCAGCCGACGATCTTCAGCGGGCCGGCTTCGAGTCGATCGGCGAGGCCGTGGATCAGCGCGCAAGGGATCGAGGCGGAGCTCTGATTCCCGAAATGTTCGACGACTGACATAGGAGTCTGGGCTGCAGTGAAGCCAGTCTTCTTCGAGAGGGTCGAAAGGATGAAGCGGTTGGCCTGGTGCAGAACCAAGGCGTCGGTCGTGGCCGGGACATAACCAGCGTGACGCATCACAGACTCAATTGCCCCAGGCACCTCGCGGAGGGTGAAGCTGAAGACGTCGGCGCCGTTCATGACGAGATTAGCCTCGTGGGTAAGGTTCCCTTCAGCATCCGTACGCTCGGTGAGCGGCCCGGCGGGCTGACGTGCCCCGCCCTGCTTCACCATGATGGCTTCGGCGCCAGACCCATCGGCCCCGAGGACGAAGTGTAGCGGGGCGGAGCGGCCAGTCTTCTCGACAAGCGTCGCCGAACCGGCGTCGCCGAATAGCGGATCGGTCGAGCGATCGCCCGGATTGGTGAGGCGGCTGAGGGTATCACCGGCGCAAAGTAAGACGCGGGCGGCGCCGCCATGCGCACAGAGCAAGGACGCCTGGTGTAGCCCGGTAACCCAGCCGGAACAACCCATTGCCAGATCGTAAGCCGGGGCCGATTTGCTCAGGCCGAGGCGACCATGCAGGAGCGAGGCGTTATTGGGCTGAGAATGGTCCGAGGTCTGGGTGATGAAGATGACGGCATCGATGGAAGTGGCGTCTAGGCCCATCTCCGAAAGTAGGCGCTCCGTGGCGTCGGCGCAGAGATCCAGCGCGGTGATGCCCGGCGTGGCGACGCGACGCTCGCGGAGACCAATGGTCTTGGCCGTCCGCTCCAGCGTAGCGCGGTCGACGCCCGCAACCAGTCCGTCCGCGATATAATCGCGCACGACCGAACCCGTCGTCACGGCGACGCCGGCGAGACGGATATTGGAGAGAGAGGAGTGCATTTTGGTTTAGGGGACAAGCTGGCAAGGGGGCATGTGGGCAAGGGGCGACGAATCGTTTCAGGTGGCGGGTGGCGGGCTATTCATTTCCTGCCACCTGGGTCCCGGAGCCGCCACCCGCCACCCGAAGCTGTTTCTTGGTAGGGCTGACCATCCTTGGTCGGCCGCGGTCGAGCAGGGATGCTCGACCCTACCCAAGGCTGCTAGGACAGCACGTGGTGCTGTCCCTACCTGTTAACGCCCAGCAAACTGCCTGACCCAGGACTCAAGGCACAGAATACCGAGGAGCGGATAAGCGGCGTCGATTTCGCCGCGCCTATCGGCTTCGAGCAAAGCGATTGCGCCGGAGCCGCTAAAGAGTCCGGTCGCATCGAGTCGGCCAGAGTCGGCGAGTTCGCGGAGGCGTCGGCCGTAGGCCCCATGGATGAGTTGGCGCAACGGCAGGCCGAAGCCGGACTTGGGTCGGGTGATAATCTCGTCGGGCAGCACGCCGCGCATGGCCTGGCGGAGGACGAACTTAGATTCGCCTCCACGGAGCTTGAGTCCATCCGGGAGGCGCTCGGAGAAGGAGACGAGATCCGGGTCAAGGAAAGGCACGCGGACCTCCACGCCGTGGGCCATGGCCATCTTGTCGGTGTAGTTGAGGTTATGGTCCGCCAAGAAGTGGGAGCGCTCGAGGTGGAGCATCTGGTTCAGACGGCTGACGCCGGACGGCAGTCCGTCCAGGGAGCGTAAGAGCAAGTCGACAGGGCGATGCGTGCCCATGCTCTCACGTAACAGGGGGCTCAGCGCGGGGGACAACGATTCCTGTCCGATCCAAAGAGAATAACTAGCAAGGCGTTCGGCCGGAGCCGCATCGGCATAGCGAAAGAGCTTGGCGAGTCGGCGGCTCAGCGGAATAGCCGTGGAGGTAGAAGCGAACCCGCGGCGGAGGAGGGCGCGGGCGGAAGCCGGCGCCCATCCCCAATAGCGCTCCGAGCGCAGCGCATGGTGCCGACGGTAACCAGTAAAGAGGTCATCGCCGCCTGCGCCTGAAAGGAGTACTTTCACGCCTTGGCGATTCGCATAGCGGCAGATGGCCTGCGCAGCGAAGGCGGCGACGTCCGGCGTGGGTTCGTCGAGCATCCAGACCAAGGTGTCGATATCATCGATGGCCCGGTCGTCGAAGTCGGCCACCTGCAAGGTCGTCCCGAGATTCGTGCTCATCCGCTGGGCGAACGGAAAGTCTTCGGCGAAACCTTCGGCGGAAAGGCCGGCGAGTTCCGAGGCGCCGATGGTGTAGCAAGGATAGCGGTCCGGATTCCCAAGCGACTTCACCGCATAATGCGCGATGGCCGATGAATCGAGTCCACCGGAGAGGAAGCCTCCGAGCGGGACGTCGGAGACGAGCTGACGTCGTACGGCCTGACCGAGATAGTGTCGGCACGCTTCGACGGCGTCCTTCTCCTTGAATGGCTGGATCTCCTGCACGTAGTGCGCGGGGACGAAACTGGCCGTATGCACGCTTCCGTCGGCGCGCCATTCGGCGAACGTGCCAGGCAGGAGTTTGCGGACGCCTTTCGCCGGCGTGAGCTCGCCGGGAGCGTAGAGGAGCGTGAGGTAGGCCGAGATCGCTTCCGGATCGAGGCTCCAGTCGACCCCAGGAATACCTTTCAGCGACTTGAGTTCCGAAGCGAAGACCCGGCCTTCGGGAGTCGCGGCCCAATAGAGCGGCTTCACGCCGGCGGCATCGCGCGCGAGCAGGAGCTTCTGCTCGCCCGGAACCCACGCGGCGAAGGCGAAGATACCATTGAGCCAAGGCAAGCAATCGGTGCCATAGCACGCGAGGAGATTGGCCAATACCTCGGTGTCGCTGTCGCCCCGGAAGACGACGCCGCGGCGCTCAAGGCGGACGCGGAGTTCGCGGTAGTTATAGATCTCGCCGTTGAAGCTGAGCACCACGCGACCCGAGGCATCCGCCATCGGCTGGGCGCCGGTCGACGATAGGTCGAGGATTGCGAGCCGCACATGCGCCAAGCCGGCCTGCGCGTCATGCCATTCGCCAGAGCCGTCCGGTCCGCGGTGTCCCTGGGCGCGGTTCATCCGCCCGAGCAAGGTGGGCTCGAAGCGACCGACATATCCGGCGATGCCACACATGATCAGCGACGCGGAGCGCCCTCCGCGTAGATCCGCATGGTCGCCTGGGCCAAGGTTTCCCAATCATGGACGCGATGCGCGTGTACTTGACCGGCGAGCCCCTGGACACGGGCGCGGGCGGGATCCGCAAGTAATGGTGCCAAGGCCGCGGCGAGCGCGTCGGCGCCCTGCTCGCACTGAATGAGGGCATGCGTGGCCGCGGCCTCGGCCATATAGCAACCGCGGGTGGCGACGACGGGTAGGCCGGCCGACATGGCTTCGAGGATGGCTAGGGCCATGCCCTCGGATTCGGAGGCGTGGACAAAAACATCCGCCGCCGCATAGGCCGCGGATTTGGCGGCCTCGTCGAGAAAGCCGAGCCAGTGCACGCGGGCCGCGCATCCGCACTCGCGGACAATGCGGAAGAGTGTCTCACCATAGTCAGGCTCGGCTATGGGCGAGCCCGCGATGAAGAGGTGTGGCGCCAAAGCGCCCAACAGGCTGAGTGCTTGAATGATGTCTTCTAGGCGCTTCTTGGGCGTGATACGTCCGATGAAGAGCATGACCCGGTCTGCAGAATCCAGGCCATGCTGGCGGCGTAAGGCGAGGCCCTGTTCCGGCGAGGCGACCGTGACGGGTCGGATACCATTAGGGACGACATGAATCGGCGCGGTGATGCCGAGCGAAATGAGCTGATTACGCTCGAGCGGGGTGAGCGCAAAGACGCCAGCGGACTTATTCAAGTTTGGGCCACTCGCGGCGCGGATATAAAGGCGCTTCTTCAGCGACTTCGGACTCCAATCCGAGAAGAGCGCGGGATCGAGGGCGCCGTGGGGATGATAGAAGGCCTTCAGTCCATGTTCCGTAGCGGCGGCGCCGACCTGCAGGTTGAGCGGGTTGAAGGTATTGTGCGCGTGCAGGATGGCCGACTTCGGTAGGGTTGCGATCTCCTGCTTGAGCCGGAAGGAACGGGCCAGGCCCAGTAAAGGGTTGGAAGCGAAGTAGCGGATCGGCAGCTCGTCGAAGATTTCTGTCGAGCCCGCACGCAAAGCGTTCGGCGTCCAGATCTCGACGTCAGCGCCCAATCGCCGCTGCGCCGAAGCCAGCTCGAACACCATCTTCTGCACTCCTCCGGCATAAGCGCCGGGAAGGCATTCATAGACGAGGTGACGGATGGGGGGCATGAACAGAAGAGAGGGCTGAATGGATGACTGAATCGAGGACTGCGTAGAGGGCTGAATGGACTAAATCCGAAGTTGATTAGTTGAACGGTTGGCCAGTTGGCCGGAGCGACGAACTAGCTGGCCGGTTGACAAGTTGACTAGGGGGCAAGGGAGGCGAAGGCCTAACTCAAAGGGAAACCGGGGACCGGATGATTAACTGGGGGCATTTTTTCAGGTCTCGGGTCTCGGCAGTCGGGTGCCAGGTTCAGGTGTTCAGGTTCGGGTACAGGTTCAGGATCTGGATTTTGCCCCGCACCCGTACCTGACCCCGATAACCCGTACCTGAGACCTGAGGGCTGAGACCTGGGACCCGAAAATGTTATTTTGGTAGGGCTGACCATCCTTGGTCGGCCGCGGTCGAGCAGGGATGCTCGACTCTACCCAAGGCAGAGGTGGTTCGTGCCTTACACTTTTGCACCTTTGCACAAGCCGCAGGCCGGTTTGCACTTTTGCACTTACTGTCTCTGTCGCGCCTCAATCTCCTCTTCCTCCTCGCCGGCGAGTGGATCGGCGGCAGGGCGATCGAGAGATTTCTTCGCGAAGCCGGGGATCATATGGCAGATGACGGTAAACGTCATCGGCATATTATGCACGAAGCTGAAAACAAAAATGGACAGCAGGCCGTCCCGGAACGTCAGCAAGAGTGCCATGAAGAAGACGAGATAGACATAGCGACTGAGCCTCTGCATCGGGCCGGTCGCCGTATAGAGGCAATAGGCGGTTAAGACATAGCCCATGAACGCCGGGATCAGGAAAAGGCCGGCGTAACCGAAATTGAGGTAGGATTCGCCGAGGTAAGTGATGATGCGGCCTTCTAGAGCATAGTTGCGGCTCGAGATGGAGATTTCCGCCAGGTGGTCGGCGAGGCCCGGCTTGCGGGGCCACCACGCCCGCGGTATCGGCAGGGTAATGATTGCCACGTAGGTCGAGCCCAAAAACTTGCGCTCATTATAGTCAATTAGGGTAAGCCCTCCTGCGAACTGGTCGAGGAACTGTTCGCTGTCTGCATCTTCCTTATCCTTGCCTCCTAAGGTGAACGATTGGGCCAACAGTGCAACGGCGTCCTGAGTGTCGCCATTTTCTACCGCTCGGCCTATGTATTTAAGACGCGGAAAAATGAGCATGAATAAGACCGCCCCGATCAAAATTGGCCAGGTCGGCCAACGGCGACGGGTGGTCTGCAGATAATACGCCACGAAGAACAGCAGCGGCAAAATCAGCATGAAGCGGTGGTAGCCCTGCAGCGCGACGACCCCGAGGAAGAAGGCGATGAGCCCGACGAGATACCAGCGGAAGCCGAAAGCAAAGACGAGGAGCCCCAGGGCACCGATGGGCCACATCGCGGCGACCTGCACGTAGCCGGCGGCGGCGTTATCCGTCGATAAGTTGATTGTCCCGGCCTTGACGGTGTAGAGGAAAAAGGCGCCGACGGGGAGGCAAAGGATTCCGATAGTCCGGGCGATATTAGGATTCATCACTCGCCGCACGACGGGGCGCTCCGCCTTGGCTTCGAAATTCCGGTGGGCCAGCCAACTGGCGACGGCGAAGACGATCAGGGCGATATCCGCCCAAATCATGGCGCGGCTAAACTCCTCGGGAGTGATGCTATCCCCGAGTGCATACATCGGCGGCGCGCCGCTGATGAGCTGAAATAGGCGGTAGCTAAAGCTGTAGAGATGAAACAACAGATAGCCCGTCAGCGGATGCCAGAACGCCATGCGCCGGAACATCAGGAAGATGACCGTGGCCACGACGATGACGTCGAGGATAAGGTATGGGAGGAGGGAATCCACGAGTGGAGAGACGATTGAGTTTCGGGTGGCGGGTGGCAGCCTCAGGTGGCGGGTGGCGGGAGAAACATGTCACCCGAAGAATATAAATGAAGCAA
>JBEEKW010000080.1:0-8141 GCA_041168485.1 Verrucomicrobiota bacterium | reverse complement strand
GACGCGGAAACCTGGGGGCAGACGATACAGCGCGTCGCCGAGACCGAGCACAAGGTCATGGGGCTGTTTTTCGTCGACTCGCAGGATCTCAACTCGATCCGCGCCGAGGACATTCCCTTGATCGGCTGCTCCGTGCGCCTGCTGAACGCCTCGGGCGACGGGCGCCGCGTGCAGTTCATCTCGCAGGGTCTGGGGCGGATCAAGATCAAGCGCTGGATCAACCGCAAGCCGCCCTTCGTGGTGCAGGTCGAGCACCCGCGCACCTATCTCAAGAAAGACGACGAGACGCGCGCTTACGCGCTGGCACTGGTGGGTGCCATCAAGGAACTGGTGCCGCTGAACCCGCTCTACAACGAGGAACTGAAGCACTACCTCGCACGCTTCAGCCCGGAAGATCCCTCTCCTCTCACCGACTTCGCCGCCACGCTCAACAGTTCGATGAAGTGGCTGCGCATCCGCCTCCCTCAGCAATCTTCCGGCCCGGTCGCCGAACTCCGCGACATGCTGCAGCGCAGCGGCTTCACCCTCGAGACCACCACCCGCGAATGGTACCTCGCCGGCACGATTCAGGTGCTCAACTTCCTCGCCCGGCATCACAAACTGCTGATGACGGACAACGGCGCCTTCTTCACGCATAATCTCTCGCACTCCCTCCGTAACGTCGACCTCGCTAAGGCGAAGTGCGACGCGTCCGAAGAGAACGGCGGTTTCCGCTTCGCCATCGGTATCAACCCCGAAGGCAAGTCCCCGAAGGTCATTCAAGAGGCCCTCTCGAGTGGTCGCATGTTCTTCTACACCGACCAAGGCCCGCGTCTCATCACGCCGGAGCTGATGGAGTCGATCCGCAACGCCCAGCGTCGCATCACCGGCGAATCCAAGCGCGACGTCGACCTCGACCTCAACCTGAAGATCGGGTACGCCGACCTCGCCAGCGCCGACGCCATCGCCGAGGAACTGCAGGCCGCTTTTGCGCCACCCGAGACCTGGAGCAAGCGCTCCTCGGCAATCCGCAACCTTTCGAAGCTCCAGCCCGCGCCCATCCGCGAGGAGCTCAGCACGATACTCCGCATCTACCAGCAGGTCGGCGTGGCTTGGCTCTGGCATATCCATAATAATTCGCTGGGCGGCCTCCTGGCCGATGAGATGGGCCTCGGCAAGACCGTGCAGGCCCTGGCCTTCATGGAGGCCCTGCGCCAGCATCGCCCCGAAGACGGCCCCTGCCTCGTCGTCTGCCCGGCCTCGCTCGTCGAGAACTGGCGCCGCGAAGCCCGCCGCTTCACCCCTTCGCTCAAGGTCCTCGCCCACCACGGCCAGAACCGCTTCACCGCGCAGGAATACCTGCAGCGCTTCGATCTCGTCATCACCTCCTACGGCACGCTTTCCCGCGACATTGCGGCGTTCTCGCTCATCACCTGGGGCGCCGCGATCTGCGACGAAGGCCAGAATATCAAGAACTCCCGCGCCCAGGCCGCCAAGGCGGTCAAGCAGCTCGTCGCGAAGGGTCGCTACATCCTCACCGGCACGCCGGTGGAGAACTCACTCGAAGACCTGCGCTCCCTCTTCGGCTTCCTGATGCCGGGCTACCTGCCCAAGCCCGAGGAACGCATTCAAGCCGAAGAACGAAAGTGGCATGACGACCGTCTCTTGCAGATGGCCGCCCCTTACATCCTGCGCCGCTCCAAGATTGCCGTCGCCCCTGAGTTGCCCGCCAAGATCGAGCAGATCGTCTACTGCGACTTCGAGGACAACCAAAAGAAAATTTACGACGAGTACCTCGAGTCCACGCGCAAGGAAATCTTCGAGATGGAAATGGGCGGGGCCACGCAAGCCCGCATCCAGATGGCGGCCTTCAACCAACTCCTCCGCCTCCGTCAAATCTGCGCCGACCCGCGCATCCTCGATCCGAAGATGGAAGAAGCCGACTCGGCGAAGCTGCAGGCCTTCCTCGAGCTCGTCGAAGAATCCAAGGACGCCGGCCACCGCATGCTGGTCTTCTCGACGTTCGTCACCGCACTGCAACTCCTCAAGACAGCCCTCGAGGACCGCGACATCCCCTACTGCTACCTCGACGGCTCCACCAAGGACCGCCAAGGCGTGTGCGACACCTTTAATTCCACCCCCACGATCCCGGTCATGCTCATGTCGCTCAAGGCGGGCGGCACGGGTCTCAATCTGACGGGAGCTGATACGGTCATCCATTTCGACCCTTGGTGGAACCCCGCCGCCGAAGCCCAGGCCACGGACCGTGCCCACCGCATCGGCCAAACCCGTACGGTCACCAGCATCAAACTGATTGCTTCCGGAACCATCGAAGAACGCGTCATGGAGCTGCAAAAGTCCAAGTCTGAGATGTTGCGTAAGCTCCTGACCGAATCAGACTCCGTTTCGTCTGGCCTCAGCCTTGACGTCATCAAGGACCTCCTCCGCAAGGACTAACCTCATGCTTTCCACCCTCATTCGACGCAACAAGCCCAGGAGCGAGATGTCGTTCATGGAGCACCTCGACGACCTACGCATCTCGCTGATCCGGGTCGTCACCGTCTTCGCCATCGGCATGGTCACCGCCCTCGTCTTCTATCGCGAGACGCCTGCCCTGCTGAACATGCCGCTCGAGTGGGCCAAGCACCCGGAAACGTCCCCGCTCGCCTTCGCTTTAAGCCAGCCCGGAGAAGGACTCGTGAACATGGGAGAGCTCAAGGAGTTTACCTTCATGGGCGTCTGGAAAGTCCTCATGTACGCTGGCTTTGGCGTCGGCGTCGCCGTCGCTTCCCCGGTCTTCCTTTACGAGACCGCCCGTTTCGTCGGCCCAGCGCTCACAGATCGGGAAAAGAGCGGACTCGTTCCCTTCTGCGGCGCTGCCCTCATCCTCTTCCTCATGGGAGCTGCGCTGGCGTTCTATTGGCTCAGCCCGATGTCGATCCAGATCTGGCAGCACTTCGCCGAAGGCATGAAGATGGAGGTCACCTGGCAGGCTTCGGACTACTACGCTTTCGTGGTCATGATGTGCCTGCTGACGGGCCTGACGTTCCAATTCCCCCTCGCGCTCATCGTCCTCATGTGGCTCGAACTCGTTCGGCCCAAGACGCTGCTCAAGTCCTGGCGCGGCATGCTGGTCGGCATCATGCTGTTGGTTGCGCTCATCACCCCGATCGCCGAACCCATCTCACTCCTTGTGATGACCGGGGTGCTGTTCAGTTTCTACCTCGCCGCCGTCGCGGTCGGCACCGTGATTGTCCGACGCAAACGCGTCGCCCGCGGCGATAAGCCTGACCCGGAAGACGACGATCTCCCGGACGACGATGAGGATGACTCCTCCTATCAAGAAGAGTCCCGTCCGAAGCCCCGTAAGCCCGTGACCCCTTCCGACAGCAGCTCGGCTCCGGCCAAGCCCAAGTCCACGCCGCCTCCCGTGGAAGGCGACCTTTCCTCCCTCGACTAATCCCATGATCAAGCGACTGCTCCTCGTCCTCCTAGTTTCCGCCGCCTCGGCTTCGGCCCAGACGACCGCCTTCGGCACGAAAGCCACCGCGAACGCGGCGACACCGGCCGAGGCCGACGCCACCGCGCCCGCCACCAAGGGCGCATCGAAAGCGGTCGAAGAAGAAGTCGATAACTCCATCGTCATCACTCCCTTCCGCTCCCTCACCCCGCCCGAAGCCAAGACGAGCCGCACATTCCAACTCTCCAAGGTCAATAAGCTCGGCTTCACGGAGACGACCAAGGAACTGCAGCGTCTCTACTCGGCCTTCGCCACCCAGCGCATCATCGACGGCTCCCCGTCCGGCTCGAGCAAAGCCACTGGCTATCTCGCGACGGTCAACTACTCGCTCGTCCAGGATCTGGGAGATAATCGCTTCCTCGCCAAGGCCGCCTGGCCTCCTGCCGGCCCCAACGAAGCGCTCGCCGCCGGCGCCGATACGATGGCCGTGCTCCTCCTCGACAAACCCGCCAAGGTCGGCGACACGGGTAAGATCACGGGCATGCACGTCGGCACCGTCGCCCTGCGCTTCACCGCCAACTACGCGCCCCTCACTGGCAAGCGCCTCACGCTCCGCCGCGAAGCCTTTGTCGAATGCGCTACGCTCGAGGACTCCCCCGCCGGCCTCCAGAAATTCGTGGAAGCGGTCAGCGCCGGCGCCGAGATGAGCGCCACGACCAACGAGCAGATTCCTTGCAAGAAGTGTGGTGGCGTCGGCTTCACCCGCGAAGCCCAGAAGGGCCAGCTGCTCGATAAGCGCATCCCCTGCGCCGACTGCGTTAGCAGCGGCAAGGTGATCATCTCGGTCGAAACGAAGTTCATCCCCTGAGCCCGCCCTAGGGGTCGCTCCCCCGCATCCTGCGCTTGCGCAAGGGCTTTTTCACCCGCACATTGCGGCGTGTCCTCCCCGTTGCACGCTGGCCTTGAAGCCCACTTCGCGGCGCTCGAGAAATTCCTCGCGGCGCAGGAACTCGTGTTCGAACCAGAAGTGCGCCCAATGGTCCGCGACGTGCTCGCCCACCCGGGTAAACGCCTTCGTCCTTTGCTCGCGTTTAGCTCCGGCGCGGGCGGCCCTCCGCCTGATGCCTTGGTTTGCGGTGCCGGCATCATCGAACTCGTTCACCTCGCTACCTTGGTCCATGACGACGTCCTGGACGGCGCCGACACCCGCCACGGCAGCGACACCCCTAACCGCACCCACGGCGCCCATGCGGCCGTGCTCTTCGGCGATGCCCTCTTCGCCCACGCCCTCGTCCTCGCGGCCGACCACCCGACGCCGGAACTCTGCCGCATCGTCGCCCGCGCCTCCCGCGAGGTCTGCTCCGGCGAAGTCTGCCAGACGTTCTCTCGCGGCCACGACGACCTTTCCCTCGAAGATTATTACCGCCACATCCGCCTGAAGACGGCCGAGCTCTTCGAAGGTGCCTGCCATGCGGGCGCCCTTCTGGCAGGCCGCCCGCCCGAACATATCACGGCTTGCTCCCTCTTCGGACGCCATCTCGGCATCGCCTACCAGATCTACGACGACCTAGTCGACCTGCTGCAGGACGATACCAAGGCCGGCAAGACCCTCGGTACCGACGCCGCCAGCGGCAAGCTGACCTTGCCGATGCTGCTCGAGCGTGACCGCTCTGGTAAAGGCTTCCTCACGGCTCTCCGCGCCGGTGGCGACGCCCGCGTGCTCATCTCCGCCGAAGCTTGGCGCGAAAGTTTCCGCCGGCTCGACGCCGAGATCGCCGCGGCGGAACAGGCCCTCGAACCGATTGCCGGCTCCCCTTCGCCCTTTTTCCTACTGCGTCTCACGGCCTTCCTCCGCGAAGCCGCCGCCCGACTCGCGCCGAAGGCATGAGGATCTTCCGCACAACCTCAGCCGAACGACTGGCACTGGCCTTCGTCCTCGGCTGCCTCGCCCTAGCTACGGCCCTATTGCTGTTTTGGCGCTCCCTCTAATCAGGGAATGAACCGCTTCGGGTCGAAGCCGCGCGCCTTCAAGGCCGCGCGCATATCGTCGATGTTCACCTTGTCGCCCGGCTTTACCCCGAAATGTCCAAACCAACCGGCGCGCATCTCGATGGCGAAGCGCACCTGATCAGTGGTCGAAGTGGTGGTCTCAGTATCTCCTGAGGTCATGGTCCGAACCTCCAGGACGGTCCCATCGCGTGCAATGAAGGCGATATCGAGATCGAGCGGGGTGTCCTTCATCCAGAAGCTCATCCGCATCTCGGCATCATACATGAAGGCCATCCCTTCCTCGTCGGTCAGTTTGGTCACGCCCATCAGGCCCCGCGCTTTCTCGAGGTCAGTCGCGGCGATTCGCAGCTGACCGAGCACCTGCCCCATGCGCACCGGGAAACGCGTCTCGAGGCCGAGCTCGGCGACCGGCGCCGAGGAGGCCTGGCGGCTATCGCAGGCGACCAGCGCCAAAGCTAGAAAAAGGAAGAGCGACCGAATCATGGCGGAGAGTGTTCCTGCGATTGCCTCGGTGGCAAGATTCGCTTGCTTTGACGGATGGAACGCGACCCTCAGGCCCACTGGCTCGAGACCGAGACGGCCCTGCACTATGCCCGGGCGGCCGTGAGGGTCGGAATCTGGGCTTCGGAACGCGTGCTCATCGAGCGACATTTTTCCAAGTCGCATCGCATCCTCGAACTCGGCTGCGGCGGCGGTCGGGTCGCCCTGGGATTGTTACAGTCGGGCTACCCTGACGTCATCGCGACCGACTTCTCTCCGATCATGGTGAGCATCGCCCGTGCGGTGCTGTCCGACCATGTTGAAAGCTGGGAGAAAATCGTCGAGCAGCAGGACGCGACAGCCCTCACCTACCCCGATGCCAGCTTCGACGGAGCAATCTACGCCTTCAACGGACTCATGTGTCTACCCAGCCGAGCTCACCGCTTGGCGGCCCTACGCTCAATCCATCGCGTGCTGAAACCCGGCGGCATTTTCCTCTTCACCGCTGCCGACCGCGAGAAAGGTGCCTACGCCGCCTACCGGGCAAAAGAAGGAGCGCCGGACGATGGAATTCCGGGCGACCGCTGGCACGAGAGCGATACGTCACCGGTCTTCATGCACAGTAGCACCGAAGCTGAAACCCGCGGCGAGTTATCGGAAACGGGCTTCACGGTGATCGAGTGTCCGTTGAGCACCGAAATTGCGGCTGATGGGCCACTCGTCCGACAGTTCGCCGGCGAGACGCGCTTTTACGTCGCCAGAAAGGCTTGAGGGAACCGAATCAGGCGCGTCTTGTCGGGATACCCATGCCTTTCTGCCGTTCGCTGTTACTCGCCCTCCTCCTACCCTTAGCGGCACAGGCCTTGGATCTCCATGTTGCCCCTCAGGGTGACGACCGCGCCAGCGGCAAAGCCGACGCCCCGTTGGCCTCGCTCGAAGGCGCCCGACTCGCCGTCCGCAAACTCCCTCGCCCACTCACCGAACCCGTCCGGGTGATCTTCGCGGCGGGGACTTATCGCATCACCGAAGCCGTCGCTTTCGATGAGAAGGATTCTGGCGAGGCGGGACGCACCATCTCTTACGAAGCCGCTCTGGGCGCGAAGGTCATCCTTTCCGGCGGCAAGGAACTGCCGGCCTTCAAGGCGGGTAAGGATGGCCGGTGGACTTTACAGATTCCGGCGGGTACCGAGATGTTCGAGCAGCTGTGGGTCGGAGACCTGCGCGCCACCCGCGCCCGGACGAGCAACCCAGGCACCCGCTTCATGCGCAGCGTCGAGAGCGAAGCCCCGATTCCGGGTGGCATACCGACCCCTGGCTTCACCGAACAAACTATCCGCGTCGAGCCGAAGGAGCTGGCGGCGTTCAGCGAGGTGAAATCCTCCGAGGCCCAGGACGCGTTGGTGACATTCTTCCACAAATGGGACACCACGCGCAGCCGTGTGGAATCCGCCGACATCACTTCCGGCACCCTCAAGGTCCGCGGACCCGCCCAGAAGGGCAACACGGCCTTCGACCATCATACCGGCATGGTCATCGAGAACCTGCTGTCATTACTCGATGAGCCCGGCGAATGGTTCCTCAGCCGCGACGGGCAACTGTCCTATCTGCCGCGCCTAGGCGAATCCGCCGAGAATGCCATCGCGACCTATCCTGTCGCGGAGAAGTTGCTGACCTTCACCGGCAAGCCGGGCGACAAGGTCCGACACCTCGCCTTCCGGGGGCTCGCCTTCCGCCATGCCAAAGGTCTGCCGTCGCTCGCCACCGCCGTGCCTAACCAAGCCGCGGTCCGCACGGTCGACGGCGTGGTGACCTTAGAACACGCGCAGCAGGTCTCGTTCACCGGCTGCGAGCTTTCCCACGTCGGCAGCTACGGCTTCTCGCTCCGCCAAGGCTGCCGCGAGGTCACCATCGAGAAATGCCTGATCACCGACCTCGGTGCCGGCGGCATCAAGGTAGGCACACTCAACGACGAGCCTAAGCCCGAGAATCACGCCAGCCATAATCGGGTGCATAATAATATCATCCGCGACGGCGGCGTGATCTTCCCGTGCGCGGTCGGCGTCTGGATTGGTTCCTCCTCGGACAACGTGGTCACCCACAACGAGATCTCGGATTTCTATTACTCGGCGGTCTCGGTCGGCTGGCGCTGGGGCTACGCGCCCAGCAACGCGAAGCGCAACAAAGTCGACTGGAACCACCTGCACCACCTCGG